>JADLDD010000047.1 GCA_020846855.1 Acidimicrobiia bacterium
CTCGTTGCGCCTCCCGGAGGGCGACGCGGCGCACCGCGAGCAGCAGTAGCCGGCCCGTGGCGGCGCAGGCCGACCCGCAGCTGTCCGCCGAGGCGGCAAAAGCGGTCGCCGAGATCTACCAGGCGGCGCAGGTCGAGCTCCTCGCCCTGCTCGGCCGGTACACGGCCCGCGGGATCGATCAGCCCGGCTGGGCGGCACGCCGCGCTGCCCAGCTCGCCGCGTTGGAAGCCGACGCGAAGGAGCATGTCGCCCGTCTCGCCGCCGGGGTGGCCAACACGGCCCGGGCCGCGGTCGAGACGGCATGGACCGCCGGCGCCGCCGCCGCGGCCGCCGAAGTCGGCATCGACCTCGAATGGGGAACGATCAACCGTCAAGCCGTGGAACGTCTCGCCGCCGAGCTCGCCGGCCAGCTCGCTTCCACCCACGTGCAGATCCTGCGTTCCACCGTCGACGGGTACCGCCAGGTCGTCGCCGAGGCCTCTGCGCAGGCGGTCACCGGGACGTGGACGACCCGCCAGGCGGCGCAACGGGCCCTCGACCGGCTGGCGGACCGGGGGATCACCGGGTTCGTCGACCGGGCCGGGCGGCGCTGGGGCCTCGACTCGTACACGGAGATGGCGACGCGCACCGCGACGGGCCGGGCGCAGGTCGCCGGCACCCTGGAACGGTTCACGACGGCGGGCCGCGACCTGGTGATCGTCTCCGACCATGCCGGCGAGTGCCCGGTGTGTCGGCCGTGGGAGGGCCGGGTGCTGTCGATCTCGGGGCGCACCGCCGGCTACCCGACCGTCGCCGAAGCGACCGCGGCGGGTCTCATGCACGCCCAGTGCCGGCACGTCCTCGGCCTCTACGTGCCGGGGCTGTCGGAGCCGATGCCGGGCCCGACCGCGGACCCTGAGGGGTACGAGGTGCGGCAGTGGCAGCGGTACCTGGAGCGGGGAGTGCGGCGCTGGAAGCGTAAGGAGGCGGTGGCGATCACCCCGCAGGCGCATCGTCTCGCCCGGGCGAAACGCCTCGAATGGCAGGCCCGCCTCGACGAGCACATCGACGCCCACGGGTTGAAGCGGCTCCGGGACCGGGAGTCGCTACGAGTCTCGAAGATCGAACGTGTCGAGCTGGATCGCATCGCGGCGGCACGCAAGGCGCTCGCCGCGCAGGAACGTCGGGTAGTTCCGACGTCAGCGGCATGGACGGTCAAGCCCCGGACCCGGATGCATGTCGGCCGGGCTGGCCGAGCCAGCGCAGAAGCAGCTATGTACCGGGAAGCGCGTGGCGTCTTGGATCGGATCGGCAAGCTGCACCGGGTCCCCCCGAGCGCTCGCCCAGGGCTGCTTACCGTCGAGCGGAACGTGAAGGTAGGGGGCCAGCCCGCGTATGGGAAGTTCAACCGAGGAACGCGCCAGATCACCCTCGACGTTGATCACGGCACACGGTTGACGATCGCTCACGAGTTCGGCCACTACCTCGACTGGGAGGCTCTTGGCCGTCGCGCGGGCCGCTACGCATCTGTTGCTGGTGAACTTGGCGCGTGGGCCACGGCGGTGGACGCGTCGCCGACGGTGCAGGCGTTTCGTGCTTGGGCGGCGACGCGTCCCGCAGGTAATCAGGCCGATCGGTACTGGTTGTCGCCGGCGGAGCTCTGGGCCCGCTCGTATGCCCAATGGGTCGCGGTGCGGATCAACGATCCGAAGATGCTCGCTACCTTGGTAGCTCGCGTCGGGATCCATAATGGCGGGTACTGGCCGGCTACCGAGTTCGGGCCGATCGGCCAGGCGATCGACGCGCTGCTCCTGCGGAAGGGGAAGACGTGATCGTTGACGACGAAGCGAACGAGGCCGCACGCCGAGCCCTCGATGCTGGAGTACCTGATGACGAGGTGCTGGCGATGCTTCTCGTGGCGTACGAACCGGAGGGTGAAGAGTACGCGCGGTTCATGTTCGACCTGATCGCTGGTCGTGCGCGCTCGGAGGATCTGGGACACCTCGAGTAGCGCGGTCGCCGGCGGCTGACTGTCCGACCTGGGGTGCATACTCCCGTCCCGATGGATGACGAGCTGTTCCTGACCCGCACGACGATCAACGGCCGGCCCCACTGGCAGACCGCGGACGGCCGGGTGTTCCCGGTGATCTCTGGTGGCGCCGACGACGGTGGCACCGACCCCGCCGGCACCGGCGGTGGCACAGTCGGTGACCCCAAGACCGCCGGCACCGCCGTCGGTGGCTCGTCTGCCCAGGGCACCGACGGCAAGACCGACGACACCAAGACCGACAGCGCCGAGACGATCACCCTCACCCAGGCCGACCTCGACGCCCTGGTGGAGAAGCGGCTCGGCAAGGCCCGCAAGACCTGGGAAGTCGAAGCCAACACCGCCGCGGAACGCGCCAAGCTCGACGAGGTCGAACGTCTCAAGGCCGAGAAGGCCGACGCCGAGCGGGCCGCCGCCGAGGCGCAGGCCGCGGCGCTCGCGGTGCGGGTCGCCGGGGAGGCGGAACGGGCGGCGCTGCTGGCCGGCGTACGGCCGGATCGGGTCGGTCGGTTCATGCGTCTCGTCGACCTCGCCGACCTTGATGAGCTCACCGTCGACGGTGAACCGGACCGCGACGCCATCGCGAAGCTGGTCGCCAAGGCGGTCGAGGACGTACCCGAGTTCAAGACCACCACGAACGGCCGGTCCGGGGCGGAGTTCAACGGCACCGACGAACGGCCCAAGACGTTGGAGGAGGCGGTGATGCGCCGCATCGCTGCGCAGGGCGGGTAGGCCGATGCGGGACCGCGCGGTGCGGGCCCGGGCCTCATGAGCCTGGGTGCCGGGTTCAACTCCCGGTCCCGCCACCACCCCCAGCGTGCTGGGGGCTCCCGACGGGGAGAGAAACACGGGGCCGCACCCTGGTGCGGTCAGGCGTAGTTGCCTGCTAGCCACGGGCCACCGACGGGTGTGAAACGGGACCCCGGCAGGGGTCAGGGGAAAGCACCACGACAGGCCCTCACCCAGGGGCCAGCAGGCCCTGACCAGGTGGGTGATCAGGGTCTCGATCCCGACGCCGAGGGCACACAACAGGACGACCGCGGCCACGGAACCGGCGCCGACGCGCAGCGCCGAGGCCGCCGTCACCCGAGCGCCGGTGGCCCGCCGCCGCGGCACGGCGACCGCGGATGCGGCCGAGAAGGACGCCGCGTCGTAGACCGGCCCGGCGGCCACGGACGCCGAGAGCTTGGCGGCCGCCACGCGACGACGGTCGCTCACTCGTAGGCGAGCACCTTCAAGATCCCCTCGGCGTGCCACCGGAGCTCGCCACGGGGCCCAGCACCCACCTCGGTGAGAACGCCCGCGTCGACCAGCCGCCGCAGGGAGGCGAGTGCCGCCGGCCTCGTGACCGACAAGCGCGTCACGACGAGCCGGGCGTTCAGGACGGGCTGCTCGAAGGCGAGGTCCACGACCGCGTTCGCCACCCCGCGCGTCACCTTCCGCACCTGGGCCCGGTAGCTCTCGCGCAGGTCGATCAGGCGTTCAGCTCGGGCCACGGCGTCGGTGGCCTGCGTGCGGACGCCGTCCAGGACCAGGGCGAGCCACTCGTCGAGGTCGCCGCGCTCGCGAACCCCCTGCAACGCCCCGTAGTAGGCGTCGCGTCGCGCCTCGAGGTACGGCGAGAGGTACAGCAGGGGTTCGGGGAGCCGGTCGCGGACGATGAGGAGGAAGACGATGAGGAGCCGGCCGAGCCGCCCGTTGCCGTCGAGGAAGGGGTGGATCGTCTCGAACTGGTAGTGGACGAGCGCCGCCTGCACCAGCGGCGAGAGCAGGGGTTCCTCGTGGACGAAGCGTTCCAGGTCGGTCAGGAGATCGCCGAGCTCGTCGGGAGGCGGGGGCACGAACGTTGCCGTCTCGATCGTGGCGTCCGCCGGACCGATCCAGTTCTGTGTCGACCTGATCTCACCGGGCCGGTGCTCGCGACCCCGCACACCGGCGAGGATGACCGCATGGAGCTCCCGGACGAGGCGGGTGCTGACCGGCAGGGTCTCGAGGCGCCGGATGCCCGTCTCCATCGCGCGGACGTAGTTGACCACCTCTTCGACGTCCGCGCTGAGCGGCCGATCGCCCGCTTCGGCGTCGAAGACATCGACGAGCGAGGCCTGGGTCCCCTCGATGCGGGTGGACGCCACCGCTTCACGGCGGAGATAGGGCCGTACGAGCAGGTGAGGTTGTGGAAGGAGGCGTGCGGCGCCGACGAGGCGCCCGACCGCGGCTTCCGCGTCGGCCAGGCGGAGGAGGTTCTCCGGCGAGATCTCCACGGAGCGGGGGATCGGTCGAGGGAAGTACGCGACGTAGCCGTGACGGCCGGGAGTCCGCCGCGCGCGACCGAACGGGGTGTCCGAGAACCGGTCGAGGTCCATCGGCCGAGCCTACATGACGACCCTAAAGAAACCGACCGGTTCCTTTAGGGTCGTCGGTCGTCGCGCAAGGTTCCGAAACGGTCGGCCGCCCGGGCTGCACCACTCCGTCGGCCGGCGGGGAGCCTCACGGCCGGGTTGCATCCTCGGCCACTGCTCCGCATCGCACCGAGGCCGGGTGCGCACCGGCCGATTGCCGGTAGGGCACCGGTGGACAGGCGTCCGGACGGGCCCGGTGGCCGGCCCAGCCGAGGCCCGGATGGCGGAGGGAGTGGGATTCGAACCCACGGTAGGTTGCCCCACACACGCTCTCCAGGCGTGCCGATTCGTCCGCTCTCGCATCCCTCCCGAGCGGGCGATGCTACAGGTCCGGCCGGGGCCGCCCCGACGGGGCCGGCTGCTACCCTGCCCGGGCGGACCGTGCTAGGTGGGGAGCCCGTGGTGCCCTGTACCCCAAATCCACGCCGGGGGACTGAACTCCCACCCGAGGCCCGGTCGCCGCAGGGAAGGCGACCCGCACGTGGCGTCGAAGGCCGGGTCCTGCGCAACGGGATCCCGTGAACCGAGTCAGGTCCGGAAGGAAGCAGCTCTCAGCGGAACCTCCCGTGTGCCGCAGGGCAGCCTGGCCCGAGCCGGCGACGGGAGCGCGCCCTACGGTGCACGGTCGACGGTGGGTGCACGGTCCGCATCAGCGCCTCCCTCACCCGGTGCCCCACCCGGGGCCCCGGTAAGGTCGGATCGTGGCGTTCCAGTCGCTCTACCGCCGCTACCGCCCCCAGCGCTTCGGCGACCTCGTCGGCCAGGACCCCGTGGCCACCGCCCTTCGCAACACGGTCCGCGAGGATCGGGTCGGGCACGCCTACCTGTTCTCGGGGCCCCGCGGCACCGGCAAGACCACCACGGCCCGAATCCTCGCCAAGGCCGTCAACTGCACCGCGCTCGGCACCGACGGCGAGCCCTGCGGCGAGTGCGAGAACTGCCGCGCCGTCGCCGCCGGCACGTTCGGCGACCTCGTCGAGCTCGACGCCGCGTCGAACAACGGCGTGGAGGCGATCCGTGACCTCATCGACCGGGTGCACCTCGGGACGGGCGCGTCGACGCGCCGCAAGGTGTACCTCGTCGACGAGGTGCACATGCTCTCCAACGCGGCCTCCAACGCGCTGCTGAAGACCCTCGAGGAACCGCCGGGACACGTGGTGTTCGTCCTGGCCACCACCAACCCCGAGAAGGTCCTTCCCACCATCCGGTCGCGCACGCAGCACTTCGAGTTCTCGCTGATCCCCACCGACGTGCTCGCCGGGCACCTGGCCGGGGTCCTGCGGTCCGAGGGGGTGGAGGCCGACCCCGAGGCGCTCGACGCCCTGGCCCGCGCCGCCGCCGGCTCGGCCCGCGACGCGCTCTCCCTCCTCGACCAGGCCCTGGCCCACGAGCCGGACCACCTGCGGGCCGAGGCCGTGGCCTCGATCTTCGGCCGCACCCCGTTCGAGCGGCGCGCGGCCATCCTCGGCGCGGTCGCCGGCGAGGACGCCGGCGGGGCGCTCGCCGCGCTCCAGGAGCTGCTCGACTCGGGGCACGAGCCCCGCCGTGTCGCGGCCGATCTCCTCCAGGCCCTGCGCGACGCGTTCGTGCTCGTCGCCGCCGAAGGGCGCGTGCGCGTCGACCTCCCCGACGACGAGCGTGAGGCCCTGGCCCGTCTAGGGGCCGAGCTCGGGGAGGGGCCGCTGGTGCGCGCCGTCGAGGCCCTGGGCCGGGCCGTCGTCGACATGCGCGGCGTCGACGCCGCCGACCCCCGCCTCGTGCTCGAGGTGGCGCTGCTGCGCATCGCGCACCGGCGGGCCGGCCCCCCGCTACAGGTGCTCGCCCAGCGCGTCGAGCGCCTCGAGCAGGCGCTCGGCGCCTCCGGCCAGCCGGTACCGGCGGCTCCCGCCGCTCCGGCGGGGCCGACTGTTCCGTCGAGCGTCGAAGCACCCCCGACCGGCGGGGGTGGGCGTCGTCGCGGCGCGGGCGGTGGCGCCCAGGCGACCCCGGATGCTGCACCGGCCGGGAGCGGGCGCCCACGGGCGGCGCTCGGGGAGCTGCTCCGGGAGCGGCGCAACGACGAGCCCGAGCCGGCCCCGGCACCCGGCGCCACCGCCACCGCCACCGCCACCTCCGACGGCGACGACGACGCCGACGACGTCGCGGTGGTCGAGGGAGGCGCGGCCGACATCGACGACGTGGTGGTGGCCTGGGCCGACGTGCTCGGCGCCCTGGGCCCCGGGGCACGCTCGGTGCTACAGGAGGCCCAGCCCCTGCGCCTCGACGGCGACGTCGTGGTCTTCGGCGCGCCGCCCGCGGCGATCGCCCGGGTCAAGCCCCGCTTGAAGCAGGAGGCGGGCGCCATCCGGGCCGCGTTCGCGGAGCGGATCGGCCTCCCCCCGCGCTTTCGCGTCGTCGCCCACGAGGGGTTCTCGGCCGAGATCGACCTGCGGAACGAGCCCCCGGCGGCTCCCGACCCCGTGTCCCAGCTCGCCGCGGCCGACGACGTGGGCGATGCCCCGGGGGAGGCCGGCGTCGACCAGGCGGCTCCCGGCCCGGCCGGGACCCCTGCCGCCACCCCCGACGCCCCGGGAGAGGCCGGCGCCGGCTCGGCGTCGACCGGCCCGGCGTCTCCGGGCCCGGCCGGGACCCCCGCCGCCACGCCCGACGCCCCGGCCGACGACGACGACATCGACCCCTCGGAGCTGGTCGACGCCCCGCCGGCCGGCGCGGCCACCGACCCGACCACCCGGCTCGTGGAGCTCTTCGACGCCACCGTCGTCGAGGAGATCCCGCGCGAGACCTCCCGCGACTAGGAGAACCGAGATGGCCAACCAGAAGCAGCTCAACCAGATGATGCGCCAGGTGCAGAAGATGCAGGCCGACATGGCCGCCGCCCAGGAGGCCCTGGCCAACGAGACGGTCGAGGCCACCGTCGGCGGGGGGATGGTCACGGCCGTGGCGACCGGATCCGGCGAGCTGGTGTCGATCTCGATCTCGCCCGACGTCGTCGACCCCGACGACGTCGAGATGCTCGAGGACCTGGTGGTCGCGGCGGTCACCGAGGCGATGCGCCTGGCCCACCAGCGCCAGGGCGAACGTCTCGGCGGCGTCACGGGCGGGGTCGACCTGGGCTCCCTCGGCGGCCTGCTCGGCTGACGGTGGCCGGCGTCTACGAGGGGCCCGTCCAGAAGCTCATCGACGAGCTGGGCCGCCTCCCCGGGGTGGGCCCCAAGTCGGCGCAGCGGATCGCGTACCACCTGCTCAAGATCCCGCCCGAGGACGCGCGACGCCTGGCCCGGGCGATCGACGACGTCAAGGAGCGGGTGGGGTGGTGCCGGCGGTGCTTCAACATCGCCGAGGGCGAGCTGTGCGCCATCTGCCGCGACGAGCGCCGCGACGCCACGCTCGTGTGCGTGGTGGAAGAGCCGCGCGACACCGTCGCCGTGGAACGCACGCAGGAGTACAAGGGCCTGTACCACGTGCTCCAGGGCGCCATCTCGCCCATCGAGGGGATCGGTCCCGAGCAGCTCCGGGTCAAGGAGCTCCTGGCCCGCGTCGGCGACGAGGGGATCACCGAGGTGATCCTCGCCACCAACCCCAACATCGAGGGCGAGGCCACCGCCATGTACCTGGCCCGCCTGCTCCGGCCCCTCGGCGTGAAGGTCACGCGCCCCGCCAGCGGCCTACCGGTGGGCGGCGACCTCGAGTACGCCGACGAGGTGACGTTGGGCCGGGCGCTGGAGGGCCGCCGCCAGGTGGAGGCCTGACGGGCGGGCCGGTCGCGCCCGGCCCGGCGACGTCAACCGATGATCTTGGCCTTGAGGCGGGCGAACTCGGCGTCGTCGATCACCCCGCGGTCGCGCAGGTCGGCGATCGTCGCGATCCGCGAGGCGTCGTCGGAGGCGGCGTCGCGCACGTAGGCCCGGAACGCCTGCTCGTTCGCCTGCGCCGACTCGATCTCGCGTCGCGTCATCTTGTCGCCCCGGGTGATCAGGTACACGAACACGCCGAGGAACGGGAGGACGATCACGAAGATGAGCCAGAGGACCCTGGCGACGCCGGAGAGGTCGGGGCTGCGGAACAGGTCGGCGAAGACCCGGAACAGCAGCATGATCCACATGACGAACAGGAAGAACCACAGGATGGTGAGCAGGGCCTGGCCCACTCCGAACACGGCCAGCGAAGGCATGTTCCGTCCTCTCTAGGTCGGGGCCCGGTGGGCCGGTGGCGCGCTCCGTGCAGAGCGGCGAGGCGGGAAACCCTACCGGTCCGGGATCAGCGGGGGGCGTCGGCGAGGGCTCGGCTCACGATCTTGCCCACCGCGTCGGTGGCGGTGAGGAAGCCGTCGTGCCCCGAGATCGACTCGATGACCTCCACCGCCGTGGCCCGCGGCAGCAGCTCGGCGAGCTCGTGCTGGAGGCGCAGCGGGTACAGCCCGTCGGAGCTGATCCCGGCCACCGAGACCTCGCAGGAGACCCGCCGGAGGGCGGCCGCCGCTCCGCCCCGGCCCCGCCCGACGTCGTGGTGGTTCATGGCCTGGCTGAGCACGATGTAGGAGTTGGCGTCGAAGCGGCGGGCCAGCTTCTCGCCGTGGTACTCCAGGTACGACTCCACCGCGTAGCGCCCGCCGTCGAGCGGGTTCTCGTCGCCCTGGTGGCCCCGACCGAAGCGCTGGTCGTACTCGAGCTCGGATCGGTACGTCACCTGCCCGATCCCTCGGGCGACGCCCATGCCCCGGTGGGGTCCGTCGCCGGGCGCGGCGTCGTAGTAGTCACCGCCGCGGAAGCGGGGATCGGTGCGGATGGCGCGGACCTGGAGGGAGCTGAGCGCGATCTGCTCGGCGGTGGCCGTCGCGCCGCAGGCGATCACCACCGCCGAGGCGACCTGGTCGGGGAAGCTCACGGCCCACTCCAGGACCCGCATCCCGCCCATCGAGCCGCCCACCACCGCGGCCCACCGCTCGATGCCGAGGACCTCGGCCAGGGCGGCCTCGACCACGACCTGGTCGCGGATGGTGACGATCGGGAAGCGCGACCCGTAGGGTCGCCCGGTCGACGGTTCGATGCTCGACGGTCCGGTGGTGCCCTGGCATCCGCCGAGCACGTTCGGGCAGACCACGAAGAAGCGGTCGGTGTCTATCGCCCGGCCGGGCCCGATGAGGACGTCCCACCAGCCCTCCTGGGCGTGGCCCTCCGCCATCGGCCCGGCCGCGTGGCTGTCGCCGGTGAGGGCGTGGAGCACGAGGACCGCGTTGGAGCGCGATGCGTCGAGCTCGCCCCAGGTCTCGTAGGCGACCTCGACGTGGTCGAGCCGGCCGCCGGCCTCGAGGACCTGGGGACGCTCGGTGAAGAACGTCGCGAACCGGCGGCGTCCCGGTGGGTCGCCGGGACGCCACGCACCGGTCGCGGGGATGGGATCTCGGTCCGTCACCGAGCCACCAGGGTACCGACGCCCCGCCGGGCCGCCGGCCACCGGGTCGGGGTCACAGCCGGTGACCGGCCGCCGGGCGCCCTCGCCGGGGGGTCGGGGTCAGGAGCCCTTGGCGGCCCGGAACCCGGCCTCGAGGTCGGAGGTGATGTCGTCGAGGGTCTCGATCCCGACGCAGAGGCGGACCAGGTCGGGGGTCACGCCCGAGGCCTCCTGCTCTTCGGCGCTGAGCTGGCTGTGGGTGGTGCTGGCCGGGTGGATGGCCAGGCTGCGGACGTCGCCGATGTTGGCGAGGTGGCTGAACAGCTCCAGGCCCTCGATGAAGCGACGCCCGGCCGGGGCGCCGCCCTTGATGCCGAAGGCGATGATCGCCCCACCGCCCTGCGGCAGGTAGCGCTGCGCCCGCTCGTGCCACGGGCTCGACGCCAGGCCGGGGTAGGCGACCCACTCGACGTCGTCGCGGGTCTCGAGCCAGGTTGCCACGGCGAGGGCGTTGGCCGAGTGCCGTTCCATGCGCAACGACAGCGTCTCGAGACCCTGGAGGAACAGGAACGCGTTGAAGGGCGACACGGCGGCCCCGACGTCGCGGAGATACTGCAAGCGGGCCTTGAGCGCGTAGCGGGCCGGGCGCAGGGCGTCGGGGAGCTCGGAGAACACGAGGCCGTGGTACGAGGGGTCGGGCTCGGTGAAGCCGGGGAAGCGCCCGCTGGCCTCGTAGTCGAAGGTGCCGCCGTCGACGATCACCCCGCCGATCGACGTGCCGTGGCCGCCGATGAACTTGGTGGCCGAGTGCACGACGATGTCGGCGCCGTGGCGCAGCGGCTGGCACAGGTACGGCGACGGCGCCGTGTTGTCGACCACGAGCGGGATGCCGTGGTCGTGCGCGACCTTCGACACGCCCTCGAGGTCGAGGACGTTGTTCTTCGGGTTGCCGACCGTCTCGGCGTAGAAGGCCGTGGTGTTGGGACGGACGGCGGCGGCCCATGCGTCGAGGTCGTCGGGGTCGTCGACGAAGCTCACCTCCACGCCGAGCTTCGGGAACGTGTAGTGGAACAGGTTGTACGTGCCGCCGTAGAGCGACGCGGCCGACACCACGTGCCCACCGTTCTCGGCCAGGTTCAGCAGCGCGAAGGTCGCGGCCGCCTGCCCGCTGGCGGTGGCGAGTGCCGCCACCCCCCCTTCGAGCGCGGCGACCCGCTGCTCGAAGGCATCCTGGGTGGGGTTCATGATGCGGGTGTAGATGTTGCCGAGCTCCTCGAGGCCGAAGAGCGCGGCCGCGTGCTCGGTGTCGCGGAACACGTAGCTCGTGGTCTGGGAGATCGGGACCGCGCGGGCGCCCGTGGTCGGGTCGGCGGTGGCGCCGGCGTGGATCTGGCGGGTCTCGAAGCCCCAGTCGGCCATCGGTGTGCTCCTCGGTGTCGGTGGTGCGGAGTGGTGTGCGTGTTGCGGAGTGGTGTCGTGGAGGCGGGTCGGCCCGGCGGTCGCCGGGGGGCCGACCTCGGCGTCCCGGGCGCGACGCTACGCGCTCATTCCCGACCGGTCAAGTCGGGAATCACCGGACGGGCTCCGGGACCACGGCGCCCGGCGGTGAAGCGATCCGGCCCGGGTTCCGCGCCGACCCGGGTCCGCACCCGCCCGGGGTCCGCACCGATCGGGACGGAGGCACGTAGAGTGCGGCGCCGACGGGCCCGGGCGGCAGGGAGCGGGGATGACCGACACCACCACCACGGAGCGGCGCGCCGGCCGCGAGCCTCTGCTCACCGTCGGCCGTCCCTCGGCGGAGTGGACGAGCCGGCCCGGTGAGGGAGCGGAGGATCTTGTCCGCGAGCCGCCCCGGCCCGTCCTCGGCCCGGTGCTCGCCGCGCTCGCGCTCGCGGCTGTCGCGGTGGCCCTGGCGCTCGTCGACCCGGCCCGGGGCCCGGTCCTGTGCCCGTTCCGCGCGCTCACGGGGCTCGCGTGCCCGGGATGCGGCGCGACCCGCGGGCTCCACGCGCTGCTGACCGGCGACCTCGGCGCGGCGCTGCGGTACAACGCCCTCACGGTCGCGCTGCTCCCGTTCGCCCTCTGGGCCGCGTACGTGTCGCTCGGCCACGCCCTCGGCGGGCCGCGCCTGAAGGTGCTGCGCCTCTCCACCGCGGGCACGTGGGCGTTCGCCGCCGTGGTGGCCGCGTGGTGGGTGGTGCGCAACCTGCCGATGGTCCCGTTCAGCGGCCTCGCGCCGCCCACCTGACCGCCGATCACCGACCGAGGAGACACCGAGAATGGCCGACGTGCCGCCGCCCCCGCCGCCGGGCAACCTCCCGCCCCCGGGGGGCTACCAGCCGCCCGGGGGTTTCCAGCCGCCCGGGGGCTACCAGCCGCCGGGGGGGTTCGGAGGGGTTCCCGGCCCCTACGGAGGGATGCCCCACCCGCCGAACGTGCCCAACTACCTGGTCCAGGCGATCCTCGTCACCCTCTTCTGCTGCCTTCCGGTGGGGATCGCCTCGATCGTGTTCGCGGCCCAGGTCAACGGCAAGCTGGCGGCGGGCGACCACCAGGGCGCCCTCGACTCCTCCCGCAAGGCGCGCACCTGGGCGTGGGTCGCCCTGTGGGCCGGCGCCGCGTGGGCGGTGATCTGGGGGATCCTTCTCCTAGCGGCGGGATCGGGCTCCGGCTAGGTCAGCCCCGAGCCACCTTGGCGGCCGCCAGGCCCTCGAGGAACATCTCCGCCGGCCACGACGGGTCGGCGCCCCCCACCCGTGGTCCCAGGCGCCCGGCGAGCTGCCCGGCTAGGTGCTGGCGGGCGTTCGGGTCGAGGGTGGGGCGCCGCGACAGGAACCGGATCACCGTCGCCATGTCGTCGGCGGTGACGGAGCTCACGTCCCACGCGAGGTGCGGCGAGCCCGGCGGCGCCGGCCACAGGTGCGTCCACGGCAGGGGCGCCGCCGTGCGCTCCCGGATCACGAGCGTCCCCGCGGCGTGGTCGCCGAGGCGCTGGTTGTGACGCGACGCGAGGATGGCCGTGATGCCGACGGGGCACAGCATCGCCGACACGAGCGCGAACCCGTCGACGATCCGGAGCAGGTTGCGGATCAGGCTGCCCATGAAGGTGATCGGCCCGCCGTCGTCGCGCACCACCCGCAGGCCGACGGCGATCTTCCCCACCGTACGGCCCGAGTTCCACACCTCCATCGCGATGTCGTAGCCGAACATCACCAGGAAGACCACCACCGCCCCGAACGCGACGACGTAGCCCGCTCCGGCCTCGACGGCCGTCATCCCCATGACGATCAGCAGCGCGTACAGGGCTGCGCCCTGGATGGTCAGGTCGAGAGCACCGGCGAGGAATCGCGACCCCAGGCCGGCGAGACGGATGTCGACGTCGACCCCCTCGGGGGTACGGAGCGTGACGCGGTCGCTGTGGTCCACGGCTCCGCAAGGTAGACAATGCGGGCGTGAACCGGAAGCGTTTCGTCACCGATCGGGCGCCCGCGTGGGGCGAGCTCGACGCCCTCGTCGCCGCGGCCGGCCGGCGGGCGTCGCGGCTCGAACCGGTCGAGGTCCGGCGCCTCGGGCTGCTGTACCGAGCCGCGGCGGCCGACCTGGCGCTGGCCCGCCGGTGCTTCCCTGCCGATCCGCTCGTGTCGGCCCTCGAGCGCCGGGTCGTGTCCGCCCGTCGTCTGGTCTACGGCGGCGAGCACCAGCCGTTGTCCGTCGGGCGGTTCCTCGGCACCCGGTACTGGCAGCGGGTCCGGGAGCGGCCGGCCCTGCTCCTGGCCGCGTTCCTGCTCCTGGCGGTCCCCATGCTCCTCGCCGGGACCTGGGCCGGGCGCGACCCCGACCGGGCCGGCGGCCTGGTGCCGGAGTCGATGCAGCAGGTCACGACCCGTACGTCGGCCGACTTCGGCCTGCCCGCCGACGAGCGGGCCGCCGCCTCCAGCCAGATCCTCGTCAACAACATCAGGGTCACGTTCCTCGCCTTCGCCGGGGGGATCGCCTTCGCCGTCGGCGCGGCGCTGGTGCTGCTCTACAACGGGGTCCTCCTCGGCGCGTCGTTCGGGCTGACGATCGCGGCCGGCAACGGTCCCGCGCTGTTCGAGTTCGTGCTCCCCCACGGCGTGCTGGAGCTGAGCTGCATCGTGGTGGCCGGCGCGGCCGGCATGCGCATGGGTTGGGCCCTGGTGGCGCCGGGGCGGCGCCGCCGTGGCGACGCCCTCAAGGTCGAGGCCCGCGCCGCCGTGGAGGTGATCGCCGGCACCGCGCTGGCCCTCGTCGTGGCCGGGTTCGTCGAGGGGACGTTCAGCACCACCGGGCTCGGCCTGGGCCCGGCCCTCGTCGTCGGCCTCGGCCTCGGCGCCGTCTTCTGGATCCTGGTGTGGTGGAGGGGTGCGCCCGACGACCTCCCCGCCGACGGCGACGACGAGGTCCTCGGGACCGCCTCCGGCTTCGGCCCGGGCCACCGCCCGGGTGGCGGCGACGGCCCGGGGCCCGACGGCGCGGCGGTGCCGTCGCCGGCGGTCCGGCCGCTCGACGCCGTGGCCGTCAGAGGCGCGCCCGCGCCTTAGCGCTCAGGTACGCGGCCACGCACGCGGCCGGGAGGTCGCCGGGCGGCGCCTCGATCACCGTCGCCCCGGCCCGCTCCAGCTCGGCCGCGACCCGGTCGCGTGCCGCGAGGACGTCGAGCGCGGCGATCATGTCGAACACGTCGGACGGGTCGTCGGGTGGGGTGGAGACGATCCTCCCGATGCCGGGATCGCGCACCCCGGCCACCACCACCGCGTGGCGGCGGGCCAGGACGGGGACCGCGTCGAGGAGGGCGCTGGCCGCCGCCTCGTCGAGGAGGTCGGTGAGCACCAGGACCAGCGCCCGCTTGGAGCCCCCGACGGTCCGGAACGCGAGCTCGTAGTCGGAGTCGACGGCCGACGGCTCCAGGTCGAAGACCGCCGTGACCACTCCGTCGCCCCCGCCCCGCCGGGCCGGGAGGTGCCGGCGCACGGCGTCGTCGAAGGCGACCACTCCGCAGCGGTCGCCGACCTCGTCGGCGACGTAGGCGACCGCGCACACCGCGTCGAGGGCCGCGTCGAGGCGGGTCAGGGTGCCGAGGGGCGCCCGCATCAGGCGGCCGCAGTCGACGAGGCACATGACGTCGCGGTCCTGCTCGACCCGGTACTCGTTGCTCATCGGGCGCCCGGTGCGCTGGGTGGCCCGCCAGTTGATCCGGCGCACGTCGTCGTCGGGCTGGTAGTCGCGGATGGTCTCGAAGTCGGTGCCCAGGCCCAGCGGCCCGCGGGTCACCCGGCCCTCGCTGCGGAACCGCCCGCGGCGCACGTCGCGGGCGATCCGCCGCGCCGCCGGCAGGTCGGGGTAGACGAGCAGGTCGGCGGGGCCCGCGGCGGATCGGTACCAGCACGCGAGACCGAGCGGGCCGCGCGACCGCGAGGCCACGGCGGGGATGGTGTGCCGGCCCCGGCGCGACGCGACGATGCGGGCGTCGAGACCGCCGGTGGCCTCGGGCGGGACTACGGCGACGTCGGGCACCTGGGGTTGGCGCACGCGCACCGTCACCCCCGGGGGCGCGTCCACGGTGACACCGAGGCGGCCGGCGACGCCGCGGGCCAGGATCGGCGGCACCCGGCGCTCGACCGACGGCCGTCGCCGCGCCGCCACCGCGTCGGCGGCGAACGCGACCAGGACCACGGCGGTGCCCGATGCCGCGACCGTCGCCGAGGTGGGGAGGGCCAGCAGCGACGCGGCCACGAGGAGGAGACCGGCCCGGCGGGTGGCGCCGAGCGGCGCGGCGGACAGGGCGAGGATCGCCGCCGTGCCGGCGAGCAGGACGAGCAGGAGCGGTCCGGACACCGGGTCCTCAGCGCGGCACGGGGACCGCGGTCACCGCGGCCGCGACGGCGTCGTCGGCGGTGTAGCGCTCGAGCTCGGCCTCGGGGCGGATAAGGATCCGGTGGTGCAGGACGGGGCGGGCCATCCAGGCCACGTCGTCGGGGGTGACGAAGTCGCGGCCGGCGAGCCGGGCCGAGGCCTTCGACGCCGCGAGGAGGTGGACCGCGGCCCGCGGGCTCGCACCGAGGCTCACCGACGGGAGCTCGCGGGTCCGCCGCACGAGGGCGGCCACGTAGGCCACCACGCCGTCGGAGGCGGTGGTGGCGTCGACGAGGCTCCGCATCTCGCCGATCTCCTCCGCGGTGGTGACGGCCCGGACGTCGTCGAGGGTGGCGGGCGCCACCCCCCGGTGCGCGAGCCGCAGCATGGCCACCTCGTCGCGCTCGTCCGGGTAGCCGACGTCGAGCTTCAGGAGGAAGCGGTCGAGTTGGGCCTCGGGCAGCGGGTAGGTGCCCTCGTACTCGATGGGGTTCTGGGTGGCGAGGACGGCGAACGGGTCGGGGAGCGGATGCCCGACGCCGTCGACGGTGACCTGCTGCTCCTGCATCGCCTCGAGCAGCGCGGCCTGGGTCTTGGGCGGTGTGCGGTTGATCTCGTCGGCGAGGAGCACGTTGGTGAAGACCGGACCGGGCCGGAAGGCGAGCTCCGCGGCGGTGCCGCTCGCCCCGCCGGCCGAGCCGCCGCCGGCGGCCATCCGCAGGGTCATGGTGCCGGTGAGGTCGGACGGCAGCATGTCGGGGGTGAACTGGACCCGCCGGAAGCCCAGGCCCAGGGCCCGGGCGAAGGTGTTGGCCAGCAGCGTCTTGGCCACCCCGGGCACACCCTCGAGCAGAACGTGCCCGCTCACGGCCATGGCCGCCAGGAGCAGGTCGGTCACCTCCCCCTGCCCGACCACCACCTTCGACACCTCTTGCGCCACCCGGTCCCGGAGCTCTCTCACCGCGTCCCCTCTCTCGCTCTGACCGCGGCCCTCCCGGCGGCCACCACGGCGTCGGGCCGTCCGGCCGGTACGAAGAGGGCGTCGATCTCGTCCTGGCCCCAGCCCAGACGGGCCGCGGCCTCTCTCACCTGCGCCTCGCCGGCGTCGGGGGGCAGGCCCACCCGGCGGGCGAGGTCGAACCGGGCAGCGGCCTGAAGGGGCGCCACCACCTCGGCCGCGTGCCGCGTCCGCTCGAGGGCGGCGCCCACCGCGATCGCGTAGCGCTCACGGCCGGGCCCCAGGTCGCGGTCGTCGTCCTCGGGAGGGCCGAGCCGCCGGCCGGCCGCGACCATCGTCAGCAGCGCGGCCAGCAACCCGGCCACGAGGGCGTAGCGCCACCGGCTCGGTACCGCGGCGAGGCCGGTGGCCCGGCCGTGCCCGTGCACACCCTCGGCGATGACCACCCGCCGGCTCCCGGCGGCCGCGGTGGTGATGGCGACCGCGAAGCCGGCGTTGTCGGCCCGGGACAGGTTCCGGTTCAGGAACGGGGCGACGTCGGCCGCCCAGCGCACGGTACCGGGACCGGCCTGGTTCTCGATCGCCACACCCCGGCGGTCCTCGTCGGCCCAGATGGCCAGACCGGGCGCGGCGACCCGGAAGCGTTGATCGCCGACCTCGGCCACCGCCCGGCCGCCGGGAGCCCCGATCCGCTCCGGGCGGCCGGCGGGCGTCCCGCCGGCCGTCCCGCCGGTGATCCCGTCGAGCAGGCCGCCGTCGTAGCCCGCGACGACGACGTCGCCGCCCGCCCACACGAAGCGGGTGAGCGCGGCCGCATCGCCGTCGGAGGCCCCGCCGGCGTCGAGGACGACGAGCGTGTCGGAGACGGGGTCGAGCTCGGCGCCGGTGAGGTCGCCACGCTGGACCCGTACCCCGAACCCGAAGCGACCGAGCAGCTCCCGGTAGGCGGACGCGCCACCGGGCGCCCGCGACAGCGTCGAGGCCGAGGCCCTCCCGTCGAGGTCGGGCTCCGCCCCTCCGGTCGTCGAGTCGAGGAGCTGGACGCCCACCACGAGAAGCGTGAACCCGGCGACCGCGACCAGCGCGACCCGGATCCCGGGATGCGCCCCCCGCCACGCCCGCGTGACCCGGCTCACGGCGCGCCTTCGCCTCGGGCCCCGGCCTCGGCCACGATCCGCGGCCACGCGACCCGCGCCTGCTCCGACTGGTCGGGACGCCCGACCCGCCCGCCGTACGCGACGGCGTCGAAGGTCACCGCCAGCTCGTCGAGGTCGGCACGGCGGATCCGCCGCGCGACCTGCCCGCTGGTCAGCGACGGGCGCAACGTGATGGCCCGGGCCGCGTCGAGCCGGACCAGCCCGGCCCGGAAGCGCAGCCGGATGGCGAGGCTGTGGTCGCCGCGCCGGTCGGCTTCCACCGCCTGGCGCTCGAGGGTCTCGGCGCCGAGCTCCCCCGACCCGCCCGGAGCGCCTCCGCCGGCCGCGGCTTCGTCGACGGCTCGCGACCGGCGGACCGCCCGCCAGACCGCGAAGGCGACGATCGCGACGACGGCGACGGCGAGCAGGATCACGCCGAGGGGACCGCCGAGCTGGCGGGCCGACCAGTCGAGGACGGAGCTGAAGAAGTCGCCGACGGGCCGGAGGCGCTCCCCGACCCACCGCAGGGGCCCGGCGAGCGGTCGGGGGGCGTCGCCGCCCCGGTAGGAGCGGCCCTCGAGGATCTCGCGGGCGACCTCACGGGCCCGTACGGGGTCGACGGGTTCGCTCACCGCTCGCCTTCGGCTTCGACGCGGCGCCACGGGGCCACGCCGGCGCCGGGGCCGGTCGGGACGCCCGGACCGGTCGCGACCGTGCCACCGGCGGGACCGGCGGCCGCGCCGGCCCCCGCGCCGGCGCCGACCCGCGTACCGGTGCCCACGAAGTGGGCCGGACCGCTCGCGGCGGCGCGGTCCATGGCCAGGGCCCGGTCCTGGATGTCGAGGCCCTCACGCCGGACCCGGAGGTCGATGTAGACCACCGTCGACACCGCGGCGACGAGCGGCGTGGTGAGCATCGCGGCCACGAACCACACCGCGCCCAGGATCGCGACGCCGCCGATCGGGCCCGACGGCGAGATCAGGAGCACCAGGACCATGAAGAGCGCCCCGACCACGCCGATCAGCACCACCTCGAAGAGGAGGTAGGCCGCCGCGACGCTGCCCAGGGTGGGCCAGAAGCGGCCGGCCACGAGTGACTGCGAGCGGCGCAGGGCCGCGAGGGGCCCCAGGCCCTCGGCCACGAGCGCGGGCATCGCGCAGGCCCACAGGGCCATGAGCGCGATTCCACCGAGGTAGCAGGCCATCATCCCGATCCCGATCGGCACCGACATGAGGACCGTCAGCCCGAGCATCGGTCCGAAGCGGGAGCCGGCGCGGCGCCACGTGGTGGGCGGGGAGCCGGGGCCGCCGAGGTAGGTGTCGAGGGCGGCCCGGGTGCAGGCACCCGTGGCGAAGACCTGGGTGACCAGGGCGATCACCATCACCACGAAGAAGCCGCCGCTGAACACCAGGCCGTCGGCGGCGGAGCCCTCGTCGGTGACCATCGACAGCATGACCACGACGCCCAGCGCGACGGCCGGGAGCACCGAGACGCTCACGAACTTCGCCATCGTCGCGGCGCCGCCGCGGACCACTCCGATGGCGGCGTCGAGCGTCTCCCCGACCGTGAGCGGCCGCAACTGCCCGGGATCCATCGGCGAAGGATACGTTCCGCGCCGGGTGGCGCCGTCGGAGCGCGGGTGGGTCGCGAGGGTCAGCGGCGGCGGGCGCGCACCACGTAGGTGGCGGCGACGCGGTCGTGCCACGTCTGGCCCGCGGGGCTCCACAGCATGGCCAGGTAGCCGAGCAGGCAGAGCAGCCGCGACGCGATCGCGACCAGGAATCGCATCAGGACGTGGGTGACCTCGACCCGCCCGCCGGTGTGGGCGTCGACCAGCCGGATACCCACCAGCCTCATCCCGACGGTCTGCCCCGCCGGCGAGGAGAGCAGGACCAACGAGTACCCGAGCTCCATCGCGAAGGCCAGAGCGAGGCCGGCGTCGGGGCCCGTGCCCGCCAGCAGGAAGTAGCCGACGACGTTGAGGAGCGCGAGGTCGATGAGGAACGCGCCGGCGCGCAGGCCGAACGACGCGACCGTGCCCGACGGATCCCCCCCGAGCGGCGGCCCGGGCCAGGATCCGGGTCCGGGCGGCATCCGCGACACGAGGCTCCTGTGGGTTCGGGGGTTCGGGGGTTCGGGGGTCCGGAGGACCGGAGGGCCGGAATCGGTGTCCGGGCCGCGCTCAGAGGGGACGGCCGGTGGCGTACTTCGCGAGCTGGAACGCCCACAGCACCCCGAGGACCGCCGGGATCACCCACGCCGGCACCGACACGCGGCGAACCCGCCAGGCGGCGAGGAGTCCGAGCGCCAGCACCACGGCCACGATCCCGCCCGGCGTCATCGCCACCGACGCACCGAGGTCGCCGTGGACGGCGTAGGTGACGGCGCGGGTCATCCCGCACAGTGGGCACGGGATCCCGGTGACGCTGCGCAGCGGGCACGGGAGGCCGAACCCGTGGGGCAGCCAGGGGCGGACCACGGCCACCGCGAGCATCAGGGCCCCGGCCAGGCGGAGCGACCCGGCATCGAGGCGGCGACGGCCGGTCGCCGGTGCGCCGGCCCCCGGGGACCCCACCGGGGGTGCCCAGCCGTGGGGTGCGGTGGCGGTCACTCGGGCCGGTCGGGACGGGTGGTCCGCGGCGTCCTAGAGCGCCTTCACCAGGGCGGCGTCGCCCTGGCCGCCGCCGCCGCACAGGGCCGCGGCTCCCACTCCGCCCCCCCTCCGGCGCAGCTCCTCGACGATGGTCATCACGACCCGGGTACCCGACATCCCGACGGGGTGGCCGAGCGCGATGGCGCCGCCGTTCACGTTCACGACGTCGTCGGAGATGCCGAGGTCGCGCATGCTGGCCAGGCCAACGGCCGCGAAGGCCTCGTTGAGCTCGTAGAGGTCGACGTCGGCCTGCGACATCCCCGCCCGGCCGAGGGCGGCCTTGATCGCCCTCGACGGCTGGGTGAGCAGCGAGGGGTCGGGCCCCGCGACCATCCCGAAGCCCAGCAGCTCGGCCTTGGGGGCCAGGCCCAGCTCCTCGGCCTTGGCCCGGCTGGTGACGATCACCGCCGCCGCACCGTCGGAGATCTGCGACGCGTTGCCGGCCGTGATCGTGCCCTCCTTCGCGAACGCGGGGCGCAGCTTGGCCAGCGACTCGGCGGTGGTTCCGGGCCGGACACCTTCGTCGGCGTCGACCATCACCGGGTCGCCCTTGCGCTGCGGCACCGGCACGGCGACGATCTCGTCGGCGAAGCGGCCCTCCTTGATCGCGGCCGCGGCGCGTTCATGGCTCCTGGCCGCGAGGTCGTCCTGCATCTCACGGGTGATGCCGCCGAAGTCGCCGGTGTAGCGCTCGGTGCCCGCGCCCATGTGCACGGCGTCGAACGCGCACCAGAGGCCGTCGTTGATCATCGAGTCGACGACCTTGCCGTCGCCCATGCGCATCCCGGCCCGGGCCTGGGGGAGGAGGTACGGAGCGTTGGTCATCGACTCCATGCCGCCGGCGACCACCACTTCGGCATCGCCGGCCTGCACCATCTGGTCGGCGAGGTAGATCGTGTTCATGCCGGACAGGCAGACCTTGTTGACGGTCATCGCCGGCACCGACATGGGGACGCCCGCCTTGGCCGCGGCCTGCCGGGCCGTGATCTGGCCGGCGCCGGCCTGGAGGACCTGCCCCATGAGGACGTAGTCGACGGCCTCCGGCGAGAGACCGGCGCGCTCCAGAGCCCCGGCGATCGCCACGCCTCCGAGCTCGGCGGCACTGAGGCCGGCGAAGGCACCGGAGAGCTTTCCGATCGGGGTGCGGGCGTACGAGACGACGACGGAACCGGGCATGGGTGGCCTCCGTGGCGCGAACGAGCAGGTCGGGCGATCGTAGCCCGTCATCGGCGGGAGGCGACCAGCTAGGTTCGGCCCCCATGAGCAGCGAGATCGACGCCATCCGCCAGGCCGTCCTCGACGGCGTCAGGGGCGAGGACCTGGCCGCCCTCCCCGTCCCGGATGCCGCCCGCGGCGCGCTGGTCCGCGCCTCGGAGCAGGAGATGTTCGACGGCCTGCCGTCGGAGGAGAAGGACCCTCGCAAGTCGGTCCACGTGGAGGAGTTCCCGATCCCCGAGCTCGCTCCCGACGAGGCGCTCGTCGCGGTGATGGCGAGCTCGATCAACTTCAACACCGTGTGGACGTCGATCTTCGAGCCGTTGCCCACGTTCGCGTTCCTGAAGCGCCTCGGGCGGGAGAGCGTGTGGGGCGCCCGCCACGACCAGCCCTTCCACGTGATGGGCAGCGACGCCGCGGGGGTGATCCTGCGCACCGGCTCGGCCATCCGCATGTGGCAACCCGGCGACGAGGTCACGATCCACTGCAACTACGTCGACGACCAGGATCCGTCGGCCCACGACGACTCCATGCTGGCCAGCAACCAGCGCATCTGGGGCTTCGAGTCGAACTACGGGGGCCTGGCCGAGCTCACGGTGGTCAAGGCCAACCAGCTCATGCCCAAACCCCGCCAGCTCACCTGGGAGGAGGCGGCCGTCAACGCCCTGACGAACTCCACCAGCTACCGGATGATCGTGAGCCCCAACGGCGCCCAGATGACCCAGGACCAGGTGGTACTGGTCTGGGGGGCCTCGGGCGGCATCGGGGCCTACGCCTGCCAGTACGTGCTGAACGGCGGCGGGATCCCCGTCGGCGTGGTGTCGAACCCGCAACGGGCCGCGGTCCTCCACGAGATGGGCGTGGAGCACGTGATCGACCGCAAGGCCGAGGGCTACCGGTTCTGGGGCGACGACGGCCACCAGGACCAGTCGGAGTGGCGCCGGTTCGGCAAGAAGATCCGCGAGCTGGTGGGCCGCGATCCCGACATCGTCTTCGAGCACCCCGGCCGCCAGACGATGGGCGCGTCGGTGTTCGTGTGCAAGCGGGGCGGGATGGTGATCACCTGCGCGGCCACCAGCGGCTACACGATCGAGTACGACAACCGCTACCTCTGGATGAACCTGAAGACGATCAAGGGCTCCCACTTCGCCAACTACCGGGAGGCCTACGCCGCCAACCAGCTCGTGGCCGAGGGGCGCATCCAGCCGACGCTGTCGAAGACGTTCACCCTCGACGAGACCGGCGAGGCGGCGTACGAGGTCCACCACAACCGCCACGAGGGCAAGCTGGGTGTGCTCTGCCTGGCGCCCGAGCCGGGCCTCGGCGTGAGCGACCCGCAGCGCCGCGAGGAGCTCCTGCCGAAGATCACGCTCTTCCGGCGCCACCAGGACTGAGACGCGGCGATGACCGTAAGGCGGCAGGCGATACGGGTGGGTGCCGTCGTCTGGGCCGTCGTGGGGGCCCTGGTGGCGATACCGCAGGTCCCGGAGGCGAACAGCGACGCCCGACTCCTGGTCGGGGTGGCGTCGGTGCTGGGGCCGGCGGCCGCCGTCGGCGCCGCGATCCTGCTCGGCCGGCGCCAGGTCAGGTGGGCCGGTGCGTTGCTGCTGGTCTCGGTCGTGACACCGACGTACTACGCCTGGATGCTGGGTGTCCCGGCGCTGATCGCGGGGCTGGCGCTGTTGGTGGCTCCCCGGGTGGTGCGGGCGGACGCGCGCGCTTGAATCCGGAGTCTCGACGGCGCGCGGCCCGGGTTCTCCAGGACTCGATCTCTAGGACTCGATCTCTAGGACCTCGAGGTCGACGGTGTGAGCCCGGAGCTTGTCGATCACCTCGCGCACCAGGGTGGAGCGGACGCGCACGAGGTCGTCGAGCGATCCGAACCCGATCGTGATCATGAGGTCGGCCTGGCGGGGGCCGCAGATCCGGTTGCGCACGACGTCGAGCGCCGCGACCGACGACTCGCCCGCCAGCGCGGTCTCGAACGCCGCCGCGACCCTGTCGACCGAGTCCACCCGGCGCCGTCCCATCCGGTTCTCGCGGACGCAGATCACCACGTGCTGGCGGAATAGGGTCGCCGCGCCGTCGCTCGCCATGACCCTCGTATCGGCATCCGAGCGGTTCGGTTGAGATCGAGGTTCCGTAGATGCTCGGAGACGCGCGATCCCGGTCCCCGTTTCAGCCGGTCGTCGCCTGCGTCGCCACGCGCCGGACGGGAACACCCGCCGCGCCCTGTGTTCTGGGCCAGAGCGCTTGGATGCGGGCGGAGTGGCCGGCCGATCGCGCCAGGCGTTCGTCGCGGGTGACGAGCGGGCAGTCGAGGGCTTCGGCCAGCGCGACGTAGGCCGCGTCGTACGCGGAGAGCGCCGAGCGCAACTCGAACGTCGGCCGCCGCAGCGGATCGGACGCCGGCCAGCGGGTCATGCGGAGATCGTCGAGAGGCCCTCTCACCAGGAGGCTCGGCTCGATCGGTCTCGGAGGGCGCGCCGGATCTGCGTCGCCCTGGCGGCAGGGCCGATCGTTGACGTGACCGTCACCGGTAGCCGTCGATCCGGCGCCCCCGATACCGGAGCGGAGGTGACCCGCGGGTACGGCCGCCACCGGCGCGGAGCGCACGAGGTGCGACCGGCGGCGATCTCCCGGGTGTCCCGTACGATGGCGGTATGACCGTGCTCACCGAGATCGACCACGTCGCCATCGCCGTCAACGACCTCGAGGCCGCCATCGCCTACTACCGCGATACGTTCGGCTGCGAGGTCGACCACCGTGAGGTCGTGGAGTCCGACGGCGTGGAGGAGGCCCTGCTCAAGGTGGCCGACTCCTACGTGCAACTCCTGTCGCCCACCCGCGACGACTCGCCCGTCGCGAAGTACCTCGAGAAGCGGGGCGAGGGCCTGCACCACGTGGGTTACCGGGTCGACGACTGCGCCGCCGCGCTGGAACGGGTGAAGCAGGGCGGGCACCGGGTGATCGACGAGGCCCCCCGGCCCGGCAGCCGTGGCACCACGGTGGCGTTCGTGCACCCCAAGGGTGCCCTCGGGACCCTCATCGAGCTCGTGCAGGAGTAGCCGGTGCGGGGGCAGCCCGGGCCCGGATAGGCAGGGCCGGGCACCACACCCTGGGCAGGAATGCCAATTGTCGGTAGAATCCGGACATGGGCGCGCCTCGTCGGGGTGGGAGCGGCGCTCGCCCGCCGAGACTCGTCGGCGGGAATCCGTGCCGCGTCGGTGCCGTGGGGCTCCTGCTCGCCCTCGTGGCCTGTTCCGGCGGGGGTCCCGCTCGTTCCGGGTCGCCGGCGTCGTCCACGGTCCCGGCGACCCCCGTCGCCGGCGAGACGGCCCCCGTACCGATGGGGGAGCGGCTGCCCGACGCGGCGACGTCGACCACCGCCGAGCCCGTCGCGGTGGAGGTCGGAGGCGAGCAGGAGACGGGGGCGCCGACGTCTCTCGGCACCCTGGCGTCCCCCGCCCGGCCGGGCCTGACGTCGCTGTCGGCCCCCTCCTCGGCCCGGTGCGTCGGGGAGGCCTCGACGACGGTGCACCTGTCGTGGTCCTTCTCGTCGGCCACCTCGGTTGTGATCTACACCGACGGGCGAGCCTCGATGGGGTCTCTACCGTCGTCCGGCAGCACGGCGATCCGCTTCCCGTGCGACGGCGACACGCACACCTACTTCCTGCGCGCCTCGGGGCCCGGCGGCACCGCCACCGCGAGCGCGTCCGTCGACTCGCACTGAGGGTCCGGGGGCGGGCCCGCGGGGGGCCAGGGGAGCACCGGCGGTCCTGACCTGGGAACGGGCGAGCACCCTTGACTGTACCCCTATCAAGTTTTCTGGTGATAGCGGAATAGATCCCCTCGACGCCACGTTGGCAGGGTGCGTGCAGGCCCGTCGATCCTGATCGGGCCCGGTCCCAGAGGAGGACGAGATGCTGCTTCGCTACGACCCGTTCCGCGACCTGGACCAGGTGACCGAGCGGTTCTTCGGGGAACGGCACGGCCGGATCCCGATGGATGCCGTACGCCGGGCCGACCACGTGGAGCTCTACTTCGACCTGCCCGGCGTCTCCGGCGACACCCTCGACGTCACCGTCGAGAAGAACGTCCTCACCGTGAGGGCCGAGCGCCGCTGGACGCCGCGTGAGGACGACGACGTGATCGCCTCGGAGCGCTTCCAGGGCGCGTACTCCCGCCAGGTGCTCCTGGGCGACACGCTCGACACCGACCGGGTGGAGGCCACCTACCGCGACGGCGTGCTGATCCTCACCATCCCCGTGGCCGAGCAGGCCAAGCCCCGCAAGGTGGAGGTCAAGGGCACGCCCGCGAAGGCGATCGACGTCGAGTCGAGCTGAGATCCGGAGCGCTCCGGTCGTCTCCCTGCCGGAGCTGCTCCGCCCCGGCCCGGTCCGCCGGGTCCCGCGGGTCCCGCCGGTCCCCTCCCGGCGGGACCCGCCGCGTCCGGGGCCCCTCGGGGGCCGACGACGCGGAGCACCCGCCTCGCGCCGGGCCGTCCCGGGGGGACCGTCCGGGGTGGCCTGTACGCTGCGGGGATGGCAGTCGAAGAGACCGAGATCCAGGCCGCCCAGGGGGAGGGGGGCGCGCCCGGGCCTGTGGTGCCGCCGGCGATCCACCCCGTCGAGGAGCGCCTCGCCCGCCTGGCCGAGCTGCGCGAGGGAGCCCTCCACGCGGGCAGCCCCGCGGCCGTCGAGCGCCAGCACGACCGCGGCAAGCTGACCGCCCGTGAGCGCCTCGACCTGCTGCTCGACCCCGGCAGCTTCGTGGAGCTCGACATGCTGGCCCGCCACCGGGCCCACGCGTTCGGCATCGACAAGAACCGGCCGCTCACCGACGGCGTCGTCACCGGCTGGGGAACCGTCGACGGCCGCAAGGTGTTCGTGTTCTCCCAGGACTTCACGGTCTTCGGCGGCGCGCTCGGCGAGGTGTTCGCCGAGAAGATCCACAAGGTGATGGACCTCGCCGAGTCGGTCGGGGCGCCGATGATCGGCCTCAACGACGGCGCCGGCGCCCGGATCCAGGAGGGAGTCGTGTCGCTCGCCTCCTACGGCGGGATCTTCTACCGCAACGTGAAGGCGTCGGGCGTGATCCCGCAGATCAGCGTGATCCTCGGGCCCTGCGCGGGTGGCGCGGTCTACTCGCCGGCGATGACCGACTTCATCTTCATGACCAAGGGCACCTCGCACATGTTCATCACCGGGCCCGACGTGGTGAAGACGGTCACCGGCGAGGACGTCACCCAGGAGCAGCTCGGCGGGGCCATGACCCACGCGTCGAAGTCGGGCGTCGCCACCTTCGTGTTCGACGACGAGGCCACCTGCCTCGAGCAGGTCCGGTACCTGCTCAGCTTCCTGCCCCAGAACAACCTCGAGGACCCGCCCGTCTACGAGCCCGACGACGACCCCGACCGCCCCTGCGACGGAATCGTCGACCTGATCCCCGACGCCGCCAACAAGCCGTACGACATCAAGAAGATGATCGCCGAGACGGTCGACGACGGCGACTTCCTCGAGGTACAGCCGTTCTGGGCCCAGAACATCGTGTGCGGGTTCGCCCGCCTCGACGGCCACGCCGTGGGGGTGGTCGGCAACCAGCCCATGGTCCTCGCCGGCTGCCTCGACATCGAGGCGTCGGAGAAGGCGGCGCGCTTCGTGCGCACCTGCGACGCGTTCAACGTCCCGCTCGTCACCTTCGTCGACGTGCCCGGCTTCCTGCCCGGCACCGACCAGGAGTACGGCGGCATCATCCGCCACGGCGCCAAGCTCCTCTACGCGTACTGCGAGGCGACCGTGCCGCGGGTGCAGGTCATCACCCGCAAGGGCTACGGCGGCGCGTACGTGGTCATGAACTCGAAGTCGATCGGCGCCGATCTCGCCTACGCGTGGCCCGGTGCGGAGATCGCGGTGATGGGCCCCCAGGGCGCCGTCAACATCATCTTCCGCAAGGAGATCGAGGCCGCCGCCGACCCCGAGGCCCGCCGGGCCGAGTTGATCGAGGAGTACACCGAGCGCTTCGCCAACCCCTACGTGGCGGCCGAGCGCGGCTACGTCGACGACGTGATCGACCCCCGCGAGACCCGCCGGGTGCTGATCCGCTCGCTCGAGATGCTGCGCACCAAGAGGGAGAAGCTGCCGCAGCGCAAGCACGGGAACGTGCCGCTGTGACCCCGCCGGGCCCGGGCGGGGGGCCGGACCTCCGGGTCGTGTCCCCCGCGGCGACACCCGAGGAGGTCGCGGCGATCGTCGCCGCGGTCGGCACGGCGGTGCCGGCGCCCCCGTCCGGCGCCGGGGTCGGCGCGGCGGGGGCCCCCGGCGACAGCGGGCGTCTCGACGCCTGGGTCCGCGCCTCGCGGCTGAGCGCCCGCCGGGCGGGGCTGCTGCGGGGGCCGTGGCGCCTGTCGGGCCGGATCGGCCGGCGGTCGCGCGCGTAGGGCGGGCACGACACGGTGACGGGCATGGCACGTCGCGCTCCCGGGCCCGGGGGTGAGGGGGAGATCCGCGACGCCGAGGTGACGACCGTCGGGGTCGACGAGTTGGTGGTCACCTTCGTGACCGAACCCGGGGTCGAGGTCGCGACCCGGCTCGGCGAGGTGGAGGTGTCCACGGCGGGGCCGCACCACGTCGTCCGGTTCGGTGGTCTGGCGCCGGGGGTGGAGCTGCCCCTGCGGGTCGGCGACCACGAGCCCGAGGTCCCGTACCTCCCGGCGTCCGTCACGACCCTCGAGCGCCCGCGGGGCCGGCTCCTCGCGACCCTCGCCACGGTCAACGACGTGCACTTCGGGGAGACCGAGTGCGGCAAGCTCGGCACCGAGCCCGAGGTGGGGCCGGTCCTCACCGCGGAGCCGGGCGAGGCTCCGTACCCGCGGACCATGAGCCTCGCCGCCGCGGCCGAGATCGACGCGCTCGATCCCCAGGCGGTGGTGGCCAAGGGTGACCTCACGAGCGCCGGCACCGAGGAGGAGTACGCCGAGTTCCTCGCCGTCTACGGGCGCTTCGGGGCGCGGCTCCACCACGTCCGCGGCAACCACGACGCCATGCTCGATCCGGAACTGGCGCTCAACGGCGCGCCGTTCGTCACGACGGTCGGCGGCGTGACGCTCGCCGTCGTCGACACCGTCACGCCCGGCACCGACCGCGGGTGCCTGCCCCGTCCGCAGCTCCTGTGGCTCGACGACGTCGCCGCCGCGACGAGCGGCCCGGTGCTCGTCTTCGGCCACCACCACCTCTGGAACCTCCACGCGGACCCCGACCGGGAGACCCGCAAGGAGCGCTACTTCGGCATCAGCCCCGACGACAGCGAGGAGCTGGCCCGGCTGGTGCGCAGGCACGAGAACGTCGTCGGGTACTTCGCCGGCCACACCCATCGCAACCGGGTCCGGCGCTACGACGAGGTCCGGAACGTGCCCTTCGTGGAGGTGGCCTGCGTCAAGGACTACCCGGGAGCCTGGGCCGAGTACCGGGTGTACGAGAGCGGCTTCACGCAGGTGGTGCACCGCATCGCGGTGCCGGAGGCGCTCGACTGGACGGAGCGCACCCGCCACATGTTCGCCGGCCTCTACCGCGACTACGCACTGGGATCGCTCGAGGAGCGCTGCTTCACCGTCACCTGGTGAGACCCCGGGCGCGGAGCCCCGCCACGGGTCGGCGGGGCCCGGGGAGACGCGGCGTTCGAGGCCGTGGGGGGGTGGTTCCTAACCTGGCCCCCGTGCAGGCGCTGGACGGACTGCGGGTCGTGGACATGGCGACGCTCTTCGCCGGCCCGGGCGCGGCCCGGCACCTGGCCGACTTCGGCGCCGAGGTGATCAAGGTCGAGCCGCCCTCCGGCGACGGCGCCCGCCGCCTCGGCTGGCGCGACCCCGACGACGGCGAGACCTACGCCTGGAAGCTGCTGGGCCGCAACAAGCGGTCGGTCGTCCTCGACCTGAAGTCCGACGACGGGCGGCGAGCCATGCGGGCGCTCCTCGACCGCAGCGACGTGCTGGTGGAGAACCTCCGCCCCGGCGGCCTCGCCCGTCTCGGCCTCGCCCCCGGCGACCTGCTGCGCACCAACCCCGGCCTCGTGGTCCTCAGCGTGACCGGGTTCGGGCAGGACGGCCCGTACGCTCACCGTCCCGGCTTCGCCACCACCGCGGAGGCCATGAGCGGGTTCGCCGCGATCAACGGCGAACCCGACGGCGCGCCCCTCCTGCCGCCGGTGGCCCTCACCGACGAGGTGGCGGCCATGGCCGGCGCGTTCCTCGTGATGGTGGCGCTACGCCACCGCGACCGCACCGGCGAGGGCCAGGTCATCGACCTGTCCCTCTTCGAGTCGATGCTCCAGCTCATGGGGCCGCTGCCCTCGGCCCACGCCCACCTCGGGTACCTGCAACCCCGGCTGGGCGCGGGCATCCCCTACACCGTCCCCCGCGGCACCTACCGGTGCGCCGACGGGGTGTGGGTCGCCGTCTCCACCTCGGCCGACTCCGTGGCGGCGCGGGTGATGGCCCTCCTCGGCGTGGGCGACGACGAACGGTTCCGCACCTCCGAGGGGCGGGCCGCCCACCGCACCGAGCTCGACGCCCGGGTCCGCGACTGGGTCGGGGCCCGGCCGTCGGCCGAGGTCCTGGCCGCCTTCGAAGCGGCCGACGCGGCCATCGCGCCCGTCCTCGACATGGCCGACATCGCCGCCGACCCGCACGTGGCGGCCCGGGAGGCCCTCGTCGACGTCGACGGCGTGCGGATGCAGGGCGTCATCGCTCACCTCTCGCGAACCCCCGGCCGCGTCCGCCACGCCGGCCGGCCGATGGGCGCCGACACCGCGGCCGTCCTCGCCGAGCTCGGCTTCGGCGACGGGGACGCCGCCCGCCGCGGGTCGGAGCATCCCAGGGAGGAGACGCGGCGACGCCCCGAGGAAACGCCGGAGTAGAGAACCCCGCGCGCGCGCTGGTGCGGCGCGGGCCCCCAACGGTCTCCTCGGGACGTGGCCTACGCGATCATGGCCGGTGGTGGTCCGCGGGTGGCGGACCCTCGGCGGCGCGGCTACCAATGGAGCCGCGGCGCCGCGCACGATGTTTCGGCGTATCGAATCGGACTTCGGAGGAAACCGTGGCCGCAACGACTCGTGAGGAGCTCGACCACCTGGTCGACGGCCGGACGGTGGCCGGGCAGTTCGTGACGACGGTCCGCGCCCGCCCGGGCGAGGTGGCCCTGCGCCGGCGGTCCGGCGACGGGTGGGACGACTGGACCTGGAGCGAGTACGCGGACCGGGCCGCCCGCATGGCGGCCGGCCTGGCCGACCTGGGGGTCACCCGCGGCGACCGGGTGGTCCTGATGATGCGCAACCGGCCGGAGTTCCACGTCGCCGACGTGGCCTGCCTGCTGGCCGGGGCCACGCCGATCTCGATCTACAACTCGTCGTCGGCGGAGCAGATCGCCTACCTGGCCGGCCACTGCGAGGCCCGGGCCGCCGTCGTCGACGGCGAGTTCCTCTCCCTGTTCGGCGAGGCGCGCCCGTCACTGGGCGCGCTCCGGTCGATCGTGGTCGTCGACGACCCGCCCGGCGGCGACGGCGTGTCCGGCGCCATCCCGTGGTCCGACGCCCTGGACCACGAACCCGTCGACCTGGAGGCCGCCGCGGCCGCGGTCCGCCCCGACGACCTCGTGACCGTCATCTACACGTCGGGCACCACCGGGCCCCCCAAGGGGGTGATGATCGACCACCGCAACGTGTGCTGGACCGCGGAGAGCCTGCGGGCCGCGCTCACCGCCCACTTCGATCTCCGGGTCGAGGGTCGGCGGCTCGTGTCGTACCTGCCGATGGCGCACATCGCCGAGCGCATGGTCTCCCACTACATGGGGATCCTGTTCTCGTGGGAGGTCACGACCTGCCCCGACCTCCGCGAGGTGGCCGGCTACTTCGGCCAGGTCCGGCCCGAGCTGATCTTCGCCGTCCCGCGCGTCTGGGAGAAGGTCTACGCGGCGATCGAGGCCATGAGCCACGCCGACCCCGAGCGGGCCCGCGAGTTCGAGGAGGCGCTGGCGATCGGTCTCGAGGCGTCGGAGTACCGGGCCCGCGACGCCGAGATGCCGGACGAGCTCCGCACCCGGTACGAGGCCGTGGAGGCGTCGACCCTCGGTCCCGTACGGCAGTTGCTAGGACTCGATGCCCTCGTGACGGCGATCAGCAGCGCGGCGCCCGTCACCATCGAGATCCTCGAGTTCTTCCGCGGTCTCGGGGTGCCGATCTCGGAGATGTACGGCATGTCGGAGTCGACCGGCCCGATCACATGGGAGCCGTTCCGCGTGAAGCTCGGCTCGGTCGGGCCGGCCGTTCCCGGCGTGGAGGTGGCGCTCGGCGACGACGGTGAGGTCCTCTGCCGGGGCGGGAACGTGTTCCGCGGCTACCTCCGGGATCCGGAGAAGACCGCGGAGACCATCGACGCCGACGGCTGGCTGCACAGCGGCGACATCGGCTCGCTCGACGCCGACGGCTACCTCCGGATCGTCGATCGCAAGAAGGAGCTGATCATCACGGCCGGGGGCAAGAACATCTCGCCGGCGAACCTGGAGGGCGCCCTCAAGGCGCAGCCGTTCATCGACCAGGCGTGCGTGATCGGCGACCAGCGCCCGTTCATCTCGGCGCTGCTGGTGCTCGACGCCGAGGCGGTGTCGGGGTGGGCCAAGGAGCAGGGGCTCGACCTCCCGACCGTCGTGGAGATGATCGCCTCCCCCGAGGTGAGGGCCGAGATCGACCGGCAGGTGGCGCACGCCAACGAGCGGTTCAACCACGCCGAGCAGGTGAAGAAGTACACGCTGCTGCCGCACGAGTGGGAACCGGACTCCGAGGAGCTGACTCCCACGATGAAGCTCAAGCGACGCGGCATACACGCCAAGTACGCGCCCCAGATCGCCGCCATGTACGCCTGACCGCGCGATCCCCGCGGTCAGGCCGTCGAGGTCGGCCGGCGCGCCTGCTCCACCGGCGAGTCCCGCGTCAATCGGTGGGGGCGATCACCACCCGGTCGGGGCCGTGCTCGCGAGCCGCGCTCAGCGCGCCCACCGCCCGTTCCACCAGCTCGGTGGCGTCGAGGGCGTGGGTGGGGTACGACGCGATGCCGGCGGAGACGGTCAGGGTGTCCGCGAGCGCGCTGGCGTGCAGCGCGCCGCGGACCCGTTCCGCGGCCCACAGCGCGCCCGACTCCGCGGTGTCCTCGAGGATCGCGATGGCCATGGCGCCGGTGAAGCGGAAGGCGAGGTCGGACTCGCGCAGGGTCTGGCGCACGACGTCGCCGAGCACACCTACCGACTGCTCACGGGCATCGCCTTCGGCGTCCTGGAACCCGTCGACCTGGAACACCACCACCGACATCGGTTCGAGGTGGCGCCGGGCGGCGGCGAGCCGTTGGGAGAGGATGACGGGGAGGATCTCCTCGACGAGGAGGCCGGACCCGGGGTCGTGGACCCACCCCGAGGTCGCCGGCGGCGCGGCGGGTCCGGCAGCCGAGGCCCGGGCCCGGGTCGTCTCCTCGGCGAGCATCCCGGCGAGCAGGTCGACCTCGCGGGAGAGCCGGCGCCGCTCCTCGGCCAGGGTCCCGGCCCGCTCGTCGAGGGCCCGGCCGGCCGCGAGGGCGTGGACCGCCAAGAGGGCGGCGGCGGCCCCGGCCAGGCCGCTCCCGACGGCGGCCTCCGGCGCGGCCGACACCGCGGCGACGATCCCGAGGGCGATCGCGATAGCCCCGAGGACCACCGCCGCGGCCGTGCGCGGGGCGTTCATGCCGTACCCATCGGCGCGTCGGACCCCGTTGCGTAGGGCCCTACGGCCCTTCGGTGCTCGATGGCCAGTTGGGCGACGTCGTTCATGATCTCCGAGAGCCGGTAGTCCTTGGGCGTGTACACCCGGGTGGTACCCGCCTCGGCCAGGGCCGGGCGGTCGGCCTCGGGGATTATCCCCCCCACGACCACGGGGGCGTCGACACCCGCCGCCCGCACCAGGCGGATCGTCTCCGGGACCAGGTCGCGGTGCGAGCCCGAGAGGATCGACAACCCGACGACGTCGACGTCTTCGTCGCGCGCCGCGGCGGCGATCTGCTCGGGCGTGAGCCGGATCCCCTGGTAGACGACCTCCATGCCGGCGTCGCGCGCCGCCACCGCTATCTGCTCGGCGCCGTTGGAGTGGCCGTCGAGCCCGGGCTTGGCCACGAGCAGCCGGATCGGGCCGCCCAGGTCGGCCGCCGCCCGGCGCACCAGCTCCCGGACGCCGAGCATCCCGCCCGCCGGGGCGCCGGCCACCGCTCCCACGCCGGTCGGTGCCCGGTACTCGCCGAACACCTCGCGCAGCGCTCCGGCCCACTCGCCCACCGTCCCGCCGGCCCGGGCCAGGTCGATGCTGGGCTCCACGAGGTTCTCGGTCCCGGCCGCGGCGGTCCGCAGCCGGTCGAGGGCTCGGGCCACGGTGCTGGGGTCGCGGTCGGCGCGCCACCGCTCGAGGTGCTCTACCTGCGTGCGCTCGGCGTCGGGGTCGGGTACGAGGATCGATGCGCCGCCGGATTCGACCAGTGGCGACGGCTCGGTCTCCGGGAACCGGTTCACGCCGACCACGGTCGTCTCCCCGGCCTCGATGCGCCGGAGCCGCTCGGCGTGGCTCTGGACCAGCCGCCCCTTGATCCGGTCGATCATGGCGAACGCCCCGCCGCCGTCGAGGACCCACTCGAGCTCGGCGGTGGCGGCGTCGTCGAGCTCGGCCGTCTTGGCCTCGATCACCTTCGAGCCGTCGAGGATGTCGTCGTACTCGAGGAGGTCGGTCTCGTAGGCCAGGACCTGCTGCATGCGCAGCGACCACTGCTGGTCCCAGGGGCGGGGCAGGCCGAGGGCCTCGTTCCAGCAGGGGAGCTGGAGGGCCCGGGTCCGGGCGTCGCGGCTCAGCGTGACGCCCAGCATCTCGAGCACGATCCGCGGCACGTTGTTCTCGGGTTGCGACTCCGTCAGGCCGAGCGAGTTCACCTGGACGCCGTAGCGGAAGCGGCGGAGCTTCTCGTCGGTGACGCCGTAGCGCTCGCGGCAGATCCGGTCCCACATGCGGGTGAAGGCCCGCATCTTGCAGGTCTCCTCCACGAAGCGGATCCCGACGTCGACGAAGAACGAGATCCGGCCTACCACCGCCGGCAGCTCGTCGGGGCTCACCTGCCCGGAGTCGCGCACCGCGTCGAGCACCGCGATCGCGGTGGCGAGCCCGTAGGCCAGCTCCTGGACGGGGGTGGCCCCCGCCTCCTGTAGGTGGTACGGGCAGACGTTGATCGGGTTCCAGCGCGGGATCTTCGTGACCGTGTGGGCGATGAGGTCGACGGTGAGGCGTCGCGACGCGTCGGGACCGAAGATGTAGGTGCCGCGGGACAGGTACTCCTTGACGATGTCGTTCTGGGTCGTGCCGGACAGGCGCGACGGGTCGACGCCGCGCTCGGACGCCAGGGCCACGTAGAGCCCGAGGAGCCACATGGCGGTGGCGTTGATCGTCATCGACGTGTTCATCTCCTCGAGGGGGATCTCCTCGAAGAGGGTGCGCATCTCGCCCAGGTGGGGGACGGGCACCCCGACCTTGCCCACCTCGCCGCGCGCCCGCGGGTCGTCGGGGTCGTAGCCCGTCTGGGTGGGCAGGTCGAAGGCGACCGACAGGCCGGTCTGGCCCTTGGCGAGGTTGGAGCGGTACAGCTCGTTGGAGGCGCGCGCCGACGAGTGGCCGGAGTACGTGCGCATCAGCCACGGACGGTCGCGGTCGGTCACGGGGACCATTCTCCCGCGTCGGCGACGCCCTGTCGCACGAGAGGGCCGTCCACCGGCCGATCAGCGGTGGTAGTCGTAGAAGCCCAGGCGGCTCTTGCGGCCGAGGCGCTCGGCGCTCACCATGCGTCGGAGGAGCGGGGCCGGGGCGTAGTTGGGGTCCTTGAACTCGGCGTAGAGCGCCTCGAGGATGGCCAGGCTCGTGTCGAGACCGACCAGGTCGAGGAGCTCGAGCGGCCCCATGGGGAAGTTGCAGCCGCCCTTCATGGCGGCGTCGATGTCGTCGCGGCTGGCCACGCCGGAGTCGAGGAGCTTCACCGCGTTGTTGAGGTACGGGAAGAGCAGCGCGTTGACGATGAACCCGGCCTGGTCCTTGACCAGGACCGGGCTCTTGCCGCAGGCCTCGGCGAAGCCGCGGGCCTCCTCGACGGTGGCGTCGGAGGTGGTGATGGCCCGGACGACCTCGACGAGGGGCATCATCGGCGCCGGGTTGAAGAAGTGGATGCCGCAGACCTTCTCGGGGCGGCCCGTCTCCATGGCCATCTCGACGACCGGGAGCGTGGAGGTGTTGGTCGTGAGCAGGGCCGACGCGCCGCAGATGCGGTCGAGCTCGCTGAAGAGGTGCTTCTTGGCCGCCAGGTCCTCGACGATCGACTCGACGACGAGGTCGCAGGACGCCAGCTCGCCCAGGTCGGAGACGGCCCGCACCCGGCCGAGCACCGCGGTGCGGTCGTCGTCGGAGAGCTTTCCCTTGTCGACCTGCCGGGCCAGCGACTTCTCGAGGCCGGCGACCATGGCGTCGGCGCTGGCCTGGGCCCGGCTGCGGAGCACCACGTCGAAGCCGGCCTTGGCGGCGACCTCCGCGATCCCCGAACCCATGATCCCGGAACCGACGATTCCGACGCGCTTGACCGCCATGGCCGCTCCTCTCCTTGGTGGCGGCGCAGGTTACCGATCGGTACCGGCGGGCCGCCACCGGCGAATAGCCTGCCGCGGGACCTCACGAGACCGGCCTCCGGGCCCGAGACGGGGAGATCGAACCGATGAGCCCGCGCGCCGCCCGCCCCGAAGGAGTCCTCGCCCTGGTCGGTGGAGGTGAGTGGGGCGACGGTCTCCTGGAGCTGCACCGCGAGATGGCTTCCGCCGCGGGCGCCCGGGAGGTGCTGGTGCTCCCCACCGCCGCGGCCTTCGAGCGGCCGGGGCGGGTGGTCCGGCAGGCCACCGACCACTTCGCCGCCTCGGGGACGCCGGTCCGCGAGCTCGCGGTGCTCAACCGGCGGGAGGCCGAGGAACCGGCCCACGCCGACGCCGTGAGATCGGCCCGGTTCGTCTACCTGGCCGACGGCTCCCCGATGCACCTCCGGTCCGTGCTGTGGGGATCGCCGCTGTTCGAGGCGCTGGTGGAGGCATACCGGAAGGGCGCCGCGGTGGCGGCCAGCGGGGCCGGCGCCACGGTCCTCGGCGACCCCATGGTCGACCCGCGGGGCGGTGCCTACACGGTCGGGCTGGGCCTCGTGAAGGACCTCGCCGTCTTCCCGTACCACGGCACCTCGGCGCGGCACCTGCTCGAGCGCTCGGTCGACCTCCTCGCCCCGACCGCGACGCTGGTCGGGATCGACGAGGAGACGGCCCTGGTCCGCGATCCCGGGGGCTCGTGGCGGGTCGCCGGAGCCGGCAAGGTCACGATCTACGAGGAGGGTGAGCCGGCCCACGCGCTCGGGGCGGGCTCGTCGGTGCCCGGTCTGCCGGCCTGAACCCCGGCCGCGTCAGCTACCGTCCGGGCAAGCCATCCCGGAAGCCACCCCGGCCGAGGACTCCACGTTGACGGACACCGGGCCGCCCGACGCCCTTCAACTCACCGACATCGAGGTCCGCTTCGGCGGCGTGACCGCTCTCGACGGGGCCTCGGTGCGGGTGGGGCCGGGTGAGATCTGCGGTCTCATCGGCGCCAACGGTGCCGGCAAGACCACGCTCTTCGACGTCGTGTCGGGGGTGCGGACCCCCGACGCCGGCCGGGTCCACCTCCACGGGCGCGACGTCACGGCCTGGTCGCCCCACCGCCGGGCCCGGGCCGGCCTGCGGCGAACCTTCCAGAGGGTGCAGCCCTTCGGATGGCTCACGGTGGAGGAGAACCTCCTCGTCGCCTCGGAGTGGCGGGGGGGTGGGGGCGGGGCTCTCGCCGACGTGGTCGGCGCCCCGGGCCGGCGCCGGAGGGAGCGGGAGCGCCGGGCGCGCGCCGACGCGGTGATCTCCCGCTGCGGGCTCGGCGCGGTGCGGCACTCCCCGTGCGGTCACCTGCCGATCGGTGCGGTTCGCCTCGTCGAGCTGGGCCGGGCCCTCGTCGACGATCCCACCGTCGTGCTCCTCGACGAACCGACCTCGGGGCTCGACCACGCCGAGTCGAGGCGCTTCGCCGATCTGGTCCGGTCGGAGCGCGACGAGCGGGGCACCGCGGTCCTGCTCGTCGAGCACGACGTCGGCTTCGTGCTCGGGACCTGCGACCGCGTGGTGGTCCTGCACCTCGGTCGGGTTCTCGCCGACGGCCCCCCCGCCGAGATCCGCGACGATCCCGCGGTCCGGAACGCCTACCTGGGGGCCGTGCCGGCGTGACGGCCCCCGTCCCCGCCCGCCCCAGCGCCGCCGAGGCGCTCCGAACCGGAGGAACACCGTGCGCAGGTACCTGATCCGAATCAGCAGCGTCGCCCTCGCGGCCGCCCTGGTCCTCTCCGCCTGCTCCGAGAGCACCAAGGACGACGGCAAGGGGTCGGGGAACGGGGACCGCGAACCCGCCACCCGGACCACCCGGGGCGTGACCGATACCTCCGTCAAGGTCGGGGGGCTCGTCTACGACCTGTACTTCGGCGACGCCCGGGTGGGCGTGCAGGCCCGGATCAAGCAGGCCAACGACGCCGGTGGCGTCCACGGCCGCCGGATCGAGGTCGTGGAGGCCGAGAACGACAACAACGACGCCGCCAAGGGGCTCGAGATCACCAAGCGCCTCGTGGAGAGCGAGAAGGTGTTCGCGCTCCTGCCCGTGAACTCCGGCGTGTTCGGAGGCGGCGACTACGCGGCCCAGAACGGCGTCCCGGTGTTCGGATGGGGCGTGAACCCCGGGTTCTGCGACAAGCCGAACGCATTCGGGATCACCGGCTGCGTCACCAACCCGTCGTTGAAGGTGGCGTCGAACGCGCTCGGCACCGCGCTCGAGAAGCAGCTGGGCACCAGCGACAAGACGATCGCGTTCATCGGCGAGGACAACGACGCCGGCCGCGGGGGCATCAAGCTCCTCACATCGTCCGTCGAGGACAAGGGGTTCGAGGTGGTGATGGCCGATGCCTCGCTCCCCGCTCCTCCCGACGTCCCCGGCGACGTGAGCCCGTTCGTGACGCAGCTGCTCAAGTCCGACGGCGGCCAGGCGCCCGACATCATCTACCTGATCGCCACCCTGTCGGGCACCAAGATCTCGGCCGCGCTCCAGGCCGCCGGGTTCAAGGGCATGATCGTGACGCCGTCCTACAGCCCGCTCCTGCTCGGAGTGCCCGGCTACGACGGGACGTGGATCAACACCCAGCTCGGGATGGACCCGAAGGTCGCGGCCAACGCCGAGATGCTGAAGGCCGTCGCGGCCGTCAAGCCCGACCAGAAGCTCAACCTGGCCGTGGCGGCGGGGTACTGGGCGGCCGACATGTTCGTGAAGGCGCTCGAGAAGACGGGTCGCGACCTCACGGTCGAGCGGTTCCTCGCCGCGCTCAACGGCGGCGGCTTCACGTACGAGGTGCCGGGGGTGGTCGGGCGGTCGGAGTGGCCCGGGAACCACGAGCACCCCGTTCCGTGCTCGGCGATGACCGAGGTCCGGGGCAAGGAGTTCATCCCGACGGTGCCGCTGGCGTGCGGTCGCAACATCCCCGTCGAGTGATCCCGGTCGAGCGACGGCGCCCGGTCGCCGCCCTGGCGCCGGCATGAGGTGACCCGGACGCCGTGGCGCAGTTCCTGAGCCTCGCCCTGGCGGGGGCGGTGTCGGGCGGGCTCTACGCCGTCATGGCGTCGGGCCTGGTCCTGACCTACCAGGCGTCGGGGGTCTTCAACGTGGGACACGGCGCGGTGGCGTTCGCCACCGCGCTCGTGTTCTACGTGCTCCACCAGCCGGCCGCGGAGGGGGGAGCCGGCCTGGCCGTCGTGCCCGCCGCGATCATCTCCGTCGGGCTGTTCGCCCCGCTGCTGGGCTGGTTCCTCGACCGGTTCCTGTTCCGGCGGCTGGCGGGGGCGCCGGAGGCCACCCGCCTCGTGGGGGCCGTGGGCGTGCTCATCGCCCTCCCCGCCGCGGCCCTGCTGACGATCGCCGCGTCGAACGCGTTCCTCGGCACCGACCTGCCGACGGCGTCGGGGGAGCAGGGCATACAACCGCCCGGGCTGGGCCCGTGGCCGGCGCGGTCGTTCTCCCTGACCCGGGGGGTGGCGATCGACTCCGACCAGATCGCCGTGCTCGCGGCGGCGGCCCTGGCCGCTGTGGGGCTGTGGTACCTGCTGCGCCGGACCCGTCTCGGCCTCGAGACCCGCGCCGCCGTCGACCGCGGGGTCCTGGCCCGCCTCCGCGGCGTCGACACCGACCGCGCCTCGATGCTGGTGTGGATGGTCACGACCTTCCTCGCCGGCCTCGCCGGGGTGCTGATCGCGCCGCTGTTCGACCTCAGCGCCATCACCTTCCACATGATCGTGTTCACGTCGTTCACGGCGGTGGTGGCGGCCCGCCTCCGGTCGGTGCCGGGGGCCTTCGCCGCCGGCATCGCGCTGGGCGTCGTGCAGAACCTCGTCAACGGCTACGCGCCCGATCTCCTCACGGAGATATCCGGCTTCCGGAGCTCGGTCCCGTTCCTCCTGCTGTTCGTGCTGCTCTTCCTGGTCCCCACCCGGGGCCGCGACGCGGGTTCGGTGGCGGAGGAGGCACCGCCGATCGACCCGGCGGGCGACCTGCCGGCCTGGCGTCGCCGGCTCCCGTGGGCGGTCGCCGCCGCGGTGTTCTGCGCCTACGGGCTCTGGATCGCCGACGCCTACTGGACCGGGATCCTGAACCGGGGCCTGGTGATGGCCCTGGTGCTCCTGTCCTTCGTGGTGGTGACCGGCCTGGGAGGGATGATCAGCCTCGCCCAGGCGACCTTCGTGACGGTCGGTGGGTTCACCACCGGGTGGCTCGTCACCCACCAGTGGCCCTCGACGGTGCCCATCCTGATGGACAACGGTCGCGTCACGTTCTGGCTCGCGGTGCTCGGGGCCACCGTGCTGACCATGGCCGTCGGCGTGCTGGTGGCGCTGCCGTCACTGCGCTTCGGCGGCCTGATGCTGGCCCTCGCCACCCTGGCCCTGGCCTTCGCCGGCGACCGGCTCGTGTTCCAGCTCGAGGGTGTGCGCAACGGATCGTCGGGCTGGTCGATACCCCGCCCCGCGTACGGGCCCGTCGACCTGGCCGACGACCGGACGTTGTTCGTGGTGCTCGTGGCGATGGTCGCGCTCGCGGTGGCGCTGGTGGTGAACCTGAACCGCTCGGCGACCGGCCGGGCCGTGCTGGCCCTCCGCTCCTCGGCCGTGGCCGCCGCGACGTCAGGCGTCGCCCCCACCCGGGTGAAGCTCACCGTGTTCGCGGCCTCGGCGGGGCTGGCCGGCTTCGCGGGCGCGTTCTTCGCGCTGGTGAACAGCCCCATGACCAATACGAGCGCGCCCGCCCTGGTGGGGATCGTCTGGCTCGCGGTGGCGGTCACGTTCGGGATCCGGCGCCCAGCGGGCGCGGTGGTCGCCGGCGTCGTCTACGCGATGGTGCCTCCCTGGCTCTCCGGCATCGGGGTGTCGTGGGGGGCGCCGTGGTCCTCGCTCCCCGGGTCGGTGCGGGAGGTCGTCGCGAACCCGGACCTGCCGGTGATGCTCTTCGGCCTGGGCGCGCTGAGCCTGGCCCGCCAGCCCGACGGCGTGCTGGCCGACGTGGGGGCCGCCCTGGCGCGCCGGCGCGCGGCTCGGCGGGCGCGGCCGGCCGCCGAGCCCACCGAGGCCGTGGCGCCGGCCGGGACCGCGGGCCCGGTGGTGCCGGTCCCGGTCGAGCCGGTCCCGGTCGAGCCGGCCCTGATGCCGTCCGCACCCCGGGGCGCGGGCCCGGACGGGTCGGGTGCCGCGGTCGCGGCCGAGGCCGGCGCCGTGCTCGAACTGCGCGGGGTGTACGCCGGCTACGGCGAGGTGGAGGTGTTGCACGGCGTGTCGCTGTCGGTGGCCCCCGGCGAGGTGGTGGCGGTCCTGGGCGCCAACGGAGCCGGCAAGTCGACCCTGTGCGCGGTCGCCGCCGGGCTGGTGGCACCGTCGCGGGGCGAGGTGGTGCTGTCGGGGCGTGACGTGACCTCCGAGCCGCCGTTCCGGCGGGCCCGTACCGGGCTGCTCCTCGCACCGGAGGCCCGGGGCGTGTTCCCCGGCCTGTCGGTCGACGACAACCTCGCGTTGCGCCTGCGCTCGGCCGAGCAGAGGCGCGCGGCGCGGGGGCGCTTCCCGATCCTGGGCGACCGTCACGACCAGCTCGCGGGCCTGCTCTCCGGTGGGGAGCAGCAGCAGCTCGCGCTCGCGGTGGCGCTGGGCGACCCTCCTGCCGTCTTCATCGCCGACGAACCGACCCTCGGCCTGGCCCCGCTGGCGGTGGAGGCCGTCGTCGAGGCGCTGGCCGAGCTGAGGGACCGGGGCAGCGCCGTGGTGCTGGTGGAGGAGCAGGCGGCCACGGCGCTGCGCCTGGCCGACACGGTGGTGGTGATGGAGCTGGGCCGGGTGGCGTGGAGGGGCCCGGTGAGCGAGGTGGACGCCACCCGGCTCGCGGCGACCTACCTGGGAGAGGCCGACCTCGTGGGTCGTGGGCCCGGTGCCCGGTCCGGCGACGAGGAGGCCGACGGGGAGATCAGCGAGGAGCCGACTCGCTGATCGTCACCTTGCTGATGGTCACCTTCTTCGTGGGCGGGCCGTCGCCGGTGTCGGGAGCGTAGGACCCGATCCTGCGGGCCACTTCGAGGCCCTTGGTGACCGTCCCGAAGCGGGCGTAGTCGTTGGGGAGCGTGGTCCCGCCCGGGCCGGTCACGACGAAGAACTGCGACCCGAAGGTGCCCGGCGGGTCGGCCGCGCTCTTGGCCGCGGCGAGCGACCCCTCGGGGTAGTGGTCGGTGGGCACCTCGCCCTTGACCGTGTAGCCGGGTCCGCCCGATCCGTCGCCGGCGGGGTCGCCGCCCTGGATCACGAAGTCCTTGGCGGAACGGTGGAAGGTGAGGCCGTCGTAGAAGCCCTCGCGCGCGAGGAACACGAAGTTGTTGACCGCCACCGGCGCCTTCTTGGCGTCGAGGGCGATGACGATCGTCCCCTCCGACGTCTCGAGTGTGGCGGTGTAGGTCTTCGCCGGATCGATCTTCATCGGCGGCGGCGAGTCGAACGTCCGGGCCGGGTCCTTGGTGCTCTTGCCCGCGGTGGTGCTCGTGGTGGAGGTCCGGTCGCGGGGCTTCTCGCCGTCGTCGCCCCGGGTGACGTTGAGGATCAGGATGATCCCGGCCACGATGACGCCGGCGATGAGCGCGTTGCGCACGGCCCGGATGGTGCGCGAGCGCTTCTCGGCCCGGACCGCCGCGGCGCGGGCCGCCTCCCGGTTCTGGCGCTGTCGCTCTCTCTTGGCCGCTTTGGACACGGGCGCGGAGTGTACCGACGGGCGCCCGCCGGGCTCGATCGGGCCCGCTGGTACCGTGGCCCCGTGGGTCTGATCGTCCAGAAGTACGGTGGCACGTCGGTCGCGGATCCGGAGCGCATCCGGGCCGTGGCCGAGCACGTGGCGCGCACCCGCCACGCCGGCGACGACGTCGTCGTGGTCGTCTCGGCGATGGGCAAGACCACCGACGACCTCGTCCGGCTGGCCCACGACGTCGCGGCCCGTCCGTCGGCCCGTGAGCTCGACATGCTGCTCACGTCCGGCGAGCGGATCTCGATCTCGCTGCTGTGCATGGCGATCATCGACCAGGGGTGCCCGGCGGTCAGCTTCACCGGGTCGCAGGCGGGGATCGTCACCGACACCACGCACGGCAAGGCCCGGATCGTCGAGGTCAAGGCCGACCGCATCCGCGACTCGCTCGCCGCCGGCGACGTCGTGGTCGTCGCCGGCTTCCAGGGCGTGTCGACGGCACGCGACGTGACCACGCTCGGCCGGGGCGGTTCCGACACCACCGCGGTGGCGTTGGCCGCGGTCCTCGGAGCCGACGCCTGCGAGATCTACACCGACGTCTCGGGGGTGTTCACCGCCGATCCGAGGGTCGAGCCGAATGCCCGGCGTGTCGATCACCTCTCGTACGAGGAGATGCTGGAGATGGCGGCCACCGGCGGCCGGGTGCTGGCCCTGCGGTCGGTCGAGTTCGCCCGGAACGACCGCGTTCCCCTGCACGTGCGCTCGAGCTTCACCTGGGCGGCGGGGACGTGGATCCGCGACAAGGAGGAAGGCATGGAGGACGCGATCGTCTCGGGGGTGACCCACGACGTCTCCGACGTGAAGATCACTGTCGACCGGGTCCCCGACCGCCCCGGCATCGCGGCGCGGATATTCCGCGCGCTCGCCGACGAGGCCGTCAACGTCGACATGATCGAGCAGAACGTGTCCCGCGACGGCCACACCGACATCTCGTTCACCGTGCCCGCCGACGACCTCGATCGCACCGTCACGGTGATGGGCAAGGTGGCGGCGGAGATCGGTGCCGGTGGGTTCACCCACGACACCCAGGTCGGGCGGGTCTCGCTGGTGGGAGCCGGGATGAAGAGCAACCCCGGGGTGGCGGCCGAGATGTTCGAGGTCCTCGCCACCGAGGGCGTGAACATCGAGATGATCTCCACCTCGTCGATCCGCATCTCGTGCGTGGTCCGGGAGGACGACGTCGAGCGCGCCGTGCAGGCGCTGCACGCGGCGTTCCACCTCGAGGGGACCTGACGTGGCCCGCCTGGGCGTGATCGGCGCCACCGGCCTCGTCGGCGGGGAGATGCTGCGGATCCTCGAGGAGCGGGCCTTCCCGGTCGACGAACTGCGCGCCTTCGCCTCGCCTCGCTCCGAGGGTCGCCGCCTACCCTTCGGCGGCGGCGAGGTGGTGTGCCGCGTCCTGGAGCCGGGCTGCTTCGACGGCCTCGACCTGGTGGCCGTCGACGTCGACGACCCGCTCTCGGTCGAGTGGTCGCCCGTCGCGGCCGCGGCCGGGGCGACCGTCGTCGACAACTCGGCCGCCTTCCGCATGGACGACGACGTCCCGCTCGTGGTCGCCGAGGTGAACCCCGGCGACGCGCACCGGGCGCCGAGGCGCATCGTCTCGAACCCGAACTGCACCACGATGGTGCTCGTCACCGCGCTGGCCCCGCTGCACCGGGCGGCGGGCATCGACCGCATGGTGGTGTCGTCGTACCAGTCGGTCTCGGGGGCGGGTTGGCCCGGCATCCACGAGCTCGACGACCAGTGGACCAAGCTCGACGGGCGGTCCGAGGCGTTGCGCCGGGCCGGCGCGGTCGACGGCGTGATCGTGCCCGGCGACGTGTGGCCCAAGCCGATCGCCGGCAACGTGATCCCGCTGGCCGGTTCGGTCAAGGATGCCGGCTACACGTCCGAGGAGTGGAAGCTCGTCCACGAGAGCCGCAAGATCCTGCACGCCCCCGACCTGGCGGTCACCGCCACCTGCGTGCGGGTACCGGTCTTCGTGGGTCACGCGCTCGCGGCCAACGTCGCCTTCCACCGACCCGTGCGGCGTGAGGAGGCGATCGACCTGCTGGCGGCGGCGCCGGGGGTCGAGCTGGTCGACGGCGGCGACGGCTACCCCACGCCGCTCGACGGTGCCGGGGTCGACCCCGTGCTGGTCGGCCGGGTGCGCGACGACCCGTCGAACCCCGGAGGGCTCGACCTGTGGGTCACCGGCGACAACCTCCGCAAGGGCGCGGCGCTGAACACCGTCCAGATCCTCGAGGCGCTGGCGCGCTGAACGTCCGGCGAGCCGCGACCACCCGGCTCACCCCCGGGGGATCAGCCGGGGGCCACCACCCAGAGCCGGAAGTCGGACCGCCCCGTGGGGCGATCGTGCCGGTCGGACCGCCACACCCTCAGGACGTGCCACCCGGGAGCGACGTCGTAGCCGGGGCGCGGGCCGCAGCGGGTGGGCGTGGCGCCGTCGAGCGAGCACAGGTAGCCCCCACGGTGGTTGGCGCCCGTCACCACGAAGTCGGCGCGCGTCGAGCTCTCCACGCCCTCCGGTCCGCTCCTGATCCGTACCGACGGTGCCGGACCCACCTCCCAGACCCTCAGCTGGCCCGGGCCGGTTTCGCCCCGGGCGTCGACGGCCTGCACCATGAAGGAGTGGAGACCGGGCGCCAGGTGCCGCATCACGACCGGCGACGTGCACGCCTCTGAGCGGACGGCGTCGTAGTAGCAGCGATAGGTGAGGCCCGCCTCCATCGTGAAGCGGAGCTCGGCGTTGCGCGCCGGGGTCACGCCCACGGGCCCGCGGGTGATGACCGGGCGGGCGATGGGCGCGCCCACCTCGACGGTGGGTGAGGCGCTCGACTCGGGGCCGGCGCCGGAGGCGGTGAGGGCCGCCACCGTGAAGCTGAAGCGGCCGGGCCCGAGCCCCTCGAACAGCGCCGAGGTCTCGGACGGGCCGACCTCGCGCGTCGCTCCGCTCGGGTCGGCCGTCACCCGGTAGCCGACGATCTCCAGGTCGGCCCGGTCGGGGGCCGGGTCCCAGCTCACCGTGGCCGTGGTCCCGTCGACATCCGCGGTCACGCCGGTGGCGACACCGGGGGGTACGTAGGCCCGGCACGGCTGGCCCCGCAGCGACGGGCACGGTGCGAGCGGGGCGTCGAGCGCCACACCGGGGATCACCGGCAGCACCACCCGCGACGGCATCCCCGCCGTGTGGGCGATCGAGTCGGTCACCGGCTCGGCGGGGTCGAGCGCCCGGAAGGTCCACAGCGGCCGGTCGCCGCCGGGCGCCTCGATGCTCAACCGGATGCGCGTACCGGCCCGGAACACGTGGCCGAACGGGAAGATCTCCACCCGCGCGGGGACGAACTCGCCCGCCGGCAGCGGCACGGCGTCGCTCTCGAGGTGCGTCTGGACCGGCCGCAGTTCGGTGGAGCGGGCGGCGTCGAGCTTGCGGTGGCCGGCCCTCAGCCAGCCGTTCTGCACGTAGCGCTCCTGGCCGTCGGGGCGGACCTCGGTGAGGGTGACCTGGAGGTCGGTGTCGGCCGCGGTCGACCGCAGCCACAGGTCGACGCTTCCGGTCCCGGCCATGGCGGTGTCGGCGGCCAGGGGGGGCGACAGGTACGACAGCGCCTTGCCGTCGACGAGCGGGGTCCAGTCGTACTTCGGGTCGGCGAGCCAGATGTCGGATGACGAGCCCGAGAAGTTGGCCCGGGGCCGGGCGGACAGGTCGTACACGTACGAGTCGACGCCGCGCGGCTCGTCGTCGGCCAGGGTCGGCGGTTCCGGGCCGAGCCGGCCGTCGGGCTGGAGGTACCACGCGGTCGGCACGGTCTGCGCCGGGGGCCACTGGGAGAGCCCCGACTCGCCCGCCGGTTCCGGCGAGCCGGCGGGCGAGCCGGGCCGGGCCCCGTTCTCCCAGAGGATCCGCACCGGCGGTTCGGCCTCGTAGGCCGCGAGCGCGCTGGCGAGGTCGGGGTAGCCGGTGAAGCGATCGGGGGGGAGCTGGATGTTCGGGACGCCGGTGATGGTGGCGAAGATGATCGGGGCGACGGCCCGGGCGCCGGCCGGGATCTCCGGGATCCGCCGGGCCACGTAGAAGTCGAGGAACTCGACCATCCGGGCGAGGATCTCGGGATCGAGGGCGTCGGCGTGGGTCCCGTTCTGGGCCGTGACCTTGAAGGCGCCCTCGGGCACCGAGGTGAAGTTGGCGATCATGTTCGGCCAGTGGCCGCCGGTCTGCTCGTCCTGCCAGGCCCCGGCCAGGAACGTCGGTACGTCGATCTCGTCCACGAAGCTCGCCGGCGCGAGGGCGTCGCCTCCCGGAGGGAACAGGTCGCTGCCGACCGGCGGGAAGTACTGGTTGTCGATGATCTGCTGGAGGAACTCGCGGTTCTGGCCCCGCAGCAGCATGTTGAAGGAGCACTGCTGGTCGCCGGCGGCGATGCGGTTCACGGCCCAGCCGTTGCCGATCGGGTCGGGCCAGCGGTTCTGCTCGACGCGGTCGGTCGCCCACCCGAGCGCGAACCCGTCGTTGAAGATGCCGCCCGGGTAGAGGGTGCCGCGGAACGTGTCGTCGATCACCGACAGCGGCGTGATGGCGGCCAGGTGGGGAGGCCGGGTCCGGGCCACGAAGAGCTGGCTGATGCCCGGATAGGAGATCCCGGCCATCCCGATGCGTCCGGCCCACGGCTGGGCGGCGATGGTCTCGATGGTGTCGTACCCGTCGAGGCCCTGGAGGGTCTCGAAGAAGTCGAACGCGCCGCCCGAGCAGCCCGAGCCGCGGATGTTCACGCCCACGTAGGCGTAGCCGAGGAGCTGGGCGAGGATCTTGATGATGGGCTGGCCGGCGTTCGGGTTCGAGGGGTCGTAGCCCGAGTACTCGAGGAGGGTGGGGTAGGGGCCGCCGTCGACCGGGCCGGGCAGGCTGATCGAGGCGCTGAGCTTCGTGCCGTCGCGGGTGGTGATGTACCCGTAGCCGGCCTCCGCCGGCTGACCCGGCGCCTGGGCTCGCAGCACCTGGTCGGTGTAGAGCGAGGGCGGCGGTACGTCGTCGGGAGCGGTCACGGTCAGCGGGCCGATCTCGGTGCCGGCGTGGCCGGAGCCGTCGTCGCCGAGGGCGACCCGGTACCCGGTGCCGGGGGGCACCTGGTGGAAGAGGAGGCCGCCGAGGGAGTCGGTGGTGCCCGCCTGCACCATCGCGCCGGTCTCGTCACGGAGCGTGACGGGCGTGCCGGCGGGAGTACCGATGACGTACGCCTGCTCGACGCTGCCGCCGGCGACGACGCCGTCGTAGAGGGGGCTCTCGGCGGCCGCCGTGCCGATCGGCCCCGTGGCGGGAGCGAGGAGCCCGACGACGAGGGCGAGGGTCAGTACTCCGCGCGCGAGGGCCCGGTTGCTCATGTCGTTCCTCCCCGCCGGACTCGCTCGGCGCGAGTCCGGTCCCGCATAGTGTGGCGTGGGCCGGGAGGGTACCAGTTCAGACGCCCGGTTTGCCCATTTCCGGGCAGATGGGCACCAGCCGACCTCGCGTAGGAGGACCAGCGTGGCCACCTCACTCGCCGACGCCGACCGGCGCCCGTCGGCCACGGCCACGGCCCGCCGCGGGGCCGCCACCGCCGCGGTACTGGCCCGGCACTCGCTGCGCGCCGCCCGCTCGGGCCGCGGCGACGGGGGAGCGGGGGCCGCCCGTGAGGCCCGCGAGGCGTTCGCCCGGCTGGGTCCGACCTACGTGAAGCTGGCCCAGCTCATCGCATCGAGTCCGGGCCTGTTCCCCGAGGTCCTGGCCGAGGAGCTGCGCTCGCTGCTCGACCGCGTGCCTCCCGTCCCGTACCCCGAGGTCCGCCGGGTCGTGGCCGCCGAGCTGGGCGACGAACCCGAGGCCGTGTTCGGCCGCTTCGACCCGAACCCCCTCGCCTCGGCGTCGATCGCCCAGGTCCACGCCGCCGAGCTCCGCAGCGGGGAGGAGGTCGTGGTGAAGGTCCAGCGCCCGGGGATCCGCACCCGCCTCGCGGCCGACCTCCGGATCCTGCGACGCATCGCGTGGGTGCTCGAGCGGACCTCGGCCCGCGGGAGGATCGCGAACCCGGCCGCGGTGGTCGACGACTTCGCGACCACGCTGGCCGACGAGCTCAACTTCGTGGTCGAGGCCCGCTCGATGGACACCTTCGCCTCCAACCTGCGCTCCTTCGGCAGCAACGACGGGGTGCGGGTCCCCACCGTCGTCTGGGAGCTGACCACGCCCCGCGTGCTCACCATGGAACGGATCCACGGCTACAAGGTGGACGACCTCGCCCGTCTGGGCGAGACGGGCTGGGACCTGCCGGGTGTGCTCAAGCGCGGGGTGATGGCCTGGATGGAGGCGGCGCTCGAGCACGGCTTCTTCCACGGCGACGCGCACGCGGGCAACCTCATGCTCGACCACGAGGGCCGTGTCGTGTTCCTCGACTTCGGGATCGTCGGCCGCCTCGACGAGCGGACCCGGGGCGTCCTCCGGCGGGGCCTGCCGGCGCTCGTCGTCGACGGCGACTTCATGGCGGTGGCCCGCGCCATCTACGAGATGGGCGCGGTCGGCAAGCCGGCCGACCTCGAGCAGTCGGCGCGTGACGTGGCCGAGGTGCTGGCGCCGATCGTCGGCCGCCCCCTCTCGGAGATCTCCTACGGCCAGGTGCTGATCGACATCGTGAGGGTCGGCACCCGCTACGAGATCCGCCTGCCCCGGGAGCTGGTGCTGGTGGCCAAGCAGCTCCTGTACTTCGAGCGCTACGCCAAGCTGATGGCGCCGGGCTGGAACCTCCTCGAGGATCCCGACCTGGTGGCCTTCGTCCTTCGCGACTCCTGACCGGCCGCGCCGCCGGTCCGCCCGGACCACGGGGCGCGACCGGGCGCGTCGGGTGGCCGGTCGGGCTCGACGGTCTCGAACGGGCGGTCCTCGACGGACTGCACCGGACTCCGGCTGGTCGGGATGCCGGGATTTGAACCCGGGACCTCAGCGTCCCGAACGCTGCGCGCTAACCAAGCTGCGCCACATCCCGAAGGGATCCCGATCCTAGTGGACGGGTGTGCCGATCATCCGCCTGGCCTCACGCCGGAGGACCCCCGCGTCGACGGGCTTCAGCAGCATGGCGTCGACGTCGGAGCGGCGGCCGAGGAAGTTGTCGGCGAAGCGGTCGAGGAGCAGGAGGATCGGTACGCGGGGCAGGCGGCCGGCCCCCTCTTCCAGGCGCAGGTCGAGGGCCACCGCGGGCCCGCCCATGTTGCCGATCTGCATGTCGAGGACCACGAGATCGGGCCCGTGCTCGGCGACCGCGGCCCTGACGGCCGCGCCGTCGTCGACGGTGAGCACGGCGTCGTCGGCGCCGGCGAACGCGAACGCGAGCTGGTCGCGGAGGTACGAGGCGTCGGCGGCGACGAGGATGGTGGCCACGGACGGCGAGGCTACCCCGAGAAGAGGACCCGCCCCACCTCGGCCAGGGAGTCGAAGTCGTGCACGTCGCGGTCGAGGTACGGCACGAAGGCCACGGGCGCCCCGCCGATGCGCTCCCTCACGCCCTCCAGGTGGTCGCGCTCGGCGCGGGCGATGCTCCTGAGGTCGGCGAGGTTGCGGTACGCGGCCGCGAGGCGGGCCGCGGCCCGGCGCCGCCCGGCCGGCCCGGACGCCGAGAGCGCGTCGAGGGTCTCGGCGCGGGCCCGCAGGCCCTCCGGCTGCTCCACGCCGAACGGCGGGTGGACCCGGTTCACCACCACGGCGGCCACCCCGCGGTCGGTCTCGGTCAGGCGCTCGGCGAAGTAGTGGGCCTCGTCGATGGCGTCCCGCCGCGGCGACGTGACCAGGACGAAGCGGGTGTGGGGATCCGACAGCAGGGCGAGCACCACGGCGGCGCGTTCCCGGAAGCCGTCCTCCATGCCCTCGAAGGCCCGCAGGAACGCCACGACGTCGTCGATCACCTCGGAGCCCACGACCCTCGCGACGATCCGCAGGAAGCGCTGCACCCCGGCGCTGACCGCCTTCATGTAGGCGCGGGTGGGCATCATGAGCAGCCGGAAGATCCGGTTGTCGAGCAGGCGCGTGATCCGGTTCGGTGCGTCGAGGAAGTCGAGGGCGTGCCGGGTGGGGGGCGTGTCGACCACGATCAGGTCGTAGGCCCCCTCCTCGTGCAGCTCGTGGAGCTTCTCCATCGCCATGTACTCCTGCGTGCCCGACAGCGCGCCGGCGACGTTTCGGTAGAACCGGTTCTCGAGGATGCGCTGGGCCTGCTCGGGGGTCTCGGCGTAGCGGGTGACCAGGTGGTCGAACGTCGACTCGGTGTCGAGCATGAGCGCGGACAGGCGCCCGGGCCCGCCGTCGGAGGGCGCGCGCGGCGCGCTCGCCGCGCCCCAGAGGGCGCGGTCGATCTCGTGCGGAGTGTCTGACAACGTGTCGAGGCCGAGCGCGTTGGCGAGCCGCTTGGCCGGATCGATCGTCACGACCAAGGCGTTCCGGCCCCGCCGCGCGCCCTCCACCGCCAGGACCGCGGCGGTGGTGGTCTTGCCGACGCCGCCGCTGCCGGCGCAGATCACCACGTGACCCGAGCGCACGATCTGCTCCAGCGCTTCCACCGGGGCGTCGGCCGTCATCCCGGCACCGGCGTGAGGGTCCCGACGCCGGCCTCCAGCGCGTCGGCGAGTAGCTCGACGTCGGCGGTCCGCAGCCCGGCGGCGAACACGAACGGCAGCCGGATCTGGGGGAGGGGGAGCCGGTCGGCGAGTCGTTCGATCTGCGCGGCCTGTATCGCCCCCCGCCGGGAGCGGAACGCCGCCGCCGCGGCGAGGTCGTCGGCCTCGCGGTCGGATACGAACACGTCGGCGGCCGCGGCCAGCTCTTGGATCTCGGCGGGGCTCGTGGGGAGGTCCGTCTCGGGATAGCACCCGTTGACCAGGACCGGGCCGAGCGATACGCCGGCCCGGTCCTCGATCGCGTAGGCCGTCTCCACCAGTTCGTTTACGGGCGTCTCCTCCGGCACGGTGACCAGCAGGACCCGGCAGCGGGCCGGGTCGTGCAGCATCTCGACCACCTCGGCGGCCTGCTTGCGGATGGGGCCGGCGTGGACGGCGTCGAGGAGGCCCTGGGGCGAGAGGAGGAAGCTCACCGCGTGGCCGGCGGCCGGGGCGTCGATGATCACGAGGTCGGCCGTGCCGTCCTGCTCGAGCTGCTTCACCTTGCCGAGGAGCAGGATGTCCTTCATGCCGGGCACCGCCGTGGCCACCACCTCGAGGGCGCCCGTGCGGGCCAGGCGGCGGGAGATCCTCGACAGGCCGTGGTCCTCCAGGTATTCGACCAGCGCTTCGTCGGGGGTCAGGAAGCGGGCCGTGATCCCGGGGTGGAGCTCGATCTCGTGGTAGCCGAGCTCGGGCTTGCCGAAGGCCGACGCGAGCCCCGATTTGCCCTCGACCTCCACGACCAGCACGCTCAACCCCGCCCGGGCCGCCATCACCGCGAGGGCGGCGGTGACCGTGGTCTTCCCGACCCCGCCCTTGCCGGCCACCACGACGACACGGGATGCGGAGCAGAAGGCCCGGGCGTCCATGGATCCACCATGCTATGGGAGCACTGATGCCGCGCCGCGCTCGTCTGGTCCTCGCTGCCGCCCTGCTCCTGTCCGCGTCGTTCGCCGGCGCGGTAGGGACCGCGGGCGCCGGCACCCCGGACCGGTCCGGGATCAGGGCGTCGGGCCGGAGAGGGATCGTCGTCGTCCAGGTCGAGGGGCTGCTCGATCCCCCGAACGAGCGCCTGGTGCGCGAGTCGCTGCGCGACGCCAACCGGCGCCGGGCGACCCTGGTCGTGATCCAGCTCAACTCGCCGGGAGCGCTCGACGTCGACGTCGACGGCCTGGTCTCCGAGATCCGCGACAGCCGGGTTCCCGTCGCGGTCTGGGTCGGCCCTTCCGGAGCGCAGGCCAAGGGGGCGGCGGTGCTGTTGCTCCAGGCCGCTTCCGTCGCGTCGGTGGCCCAGGGCGCGACGATCGGTCCCGCCTATCCCGTGCGTCTCGACGAACCGGGCGCGATGAGTCGCGACGAGGTGCGCACGCGCCTCGACCGGCTGGCCCTCTTCGGGGAGAGACGCCCGGCGGGGGCGCTCACCGACGAGCGCCTCGGGGCGGTGGCCGCGGGGCGCCGTGGCTACGTGGACCTCGTGAAGCCGATCATCGGCGAGGTGATCGTCTCGCTCCACCGCCGGGCCGTGCGCACACCGACCGGCTACGTGAGGCTGTCCACCGCGAAGGTCGTGGGCGAGGGCACCTCGCTGCGGCGCACCCCGAACCAGGAGGTGCGCTTCCGTGAGCTCGACCTCGGTGGGACCGTGGTGCACAAGCTCACCAGCCCGTCGATCAGCTACCTGCTCCTCGTCGCCGGGATGCTGCTGATCGTCTTCGAGCTCTACATGGCCTCGATCGGCCTGGCCGGCCTCGCGGGTGCCCTGGCCCTGGTCGGCGCGGCGGTGGGGCTGTCGCACCTTCCGGTGGCCGGGTGGGCGCTGGCGCTGATCGGCCTGGGCGTGTTCGGGTTCACCGTCGACGTGCAGGCGGGCCGCGTGGGGGTGTGGACCTTCGCCGGGGCCGCCGCGCTCGTCGGCGGTTCGTTGGGTCTGTTCGGGGGTTCCCCGGCCCTCGACCCCCCGTGGTGGGAGCTGGCCGGGGTCTGGGTGGGGGTGGTGGTGTTCATGCGCCTGGCCATGACCGCGGCGCTGCGCTCCCGCTTCTCGTCGCCGGTGATCGACCGTGAGGGCCTGGTCGGCGCCGAGGGTGCCGCCGAGGGCGACGTCCACCCCGCCGGTTCCGGTGGTCCCGGTGGCCCGGGTGGTCCCGGTGGCCGGGGTGACCAGGGTGGTCCGGGTGACCAGCGTGGCGTCGGTGGCGTGGTGTTGGTCGACGGAGCCCGGTGGCCCGCCCGCGCCCGGGGGGACCGGACCGTCGCCTCCTCCCGCCGGGTGCGGATCGTGGGCGTCGACGGCATCGTGGTCGAGGTCACGGAGGTCGGGAGCGACGGCGACCCCGGACCGGGCCCGGGCCCCGCGACCGGTGGATGACCCCTTGTACCGCCCCGGGGGGGCGCGGTATACCGTCGGAGGACGACAGACCGGGGGGAATGCATCGTGTCGGTACGAACGCTCGACGAGCGATGGCAGGTCCGTGCGGCGTGCCGGGGCCCCGCCTCGGCGCTCTTCTTCCCGCCCAGCGTCAGCGAACGCCGCGACGAGCGGGAGCAACGGGAGGCGCGAGCCAAGGCGATCTGCGCGACCTGTCCCGTTCGCGGGGAGTGCCTCGAGCACGCGCTGCGCGTGCGTGAGCTCCACGGGATCTGGGGCGGGATGAACGAGGCCGAGCGCCGAGCCCGGCTCGGGTTGCAGCCGAGCTAGCCGGAGCCCGGCCCGCGGCGAGACCCTGGTGCGCGCCTAGGTCCCGGCGGCCGGGCCTGCCCGGCGCTCGTCGCCGTGGCGCCGGGTCACGCCTTCGGCGTCGAGGCGGGCCAGCAGCGGGAGCGTGTACTTGCGGGTGGTGCCGAAGAGGTCGCGCGCCTCGGCGACGGTGAGGCTCCCCCGCTCGCGGAGCGCGTGTCGCACCAGCGACCGGGCCGTGTCGACGGCGCCGGCGGAGAAGAACGTCCCGCCCACCTCCACCGCCACGCCCTCCCGGGCCAGCGCCTTGGCGAGTCCGATGTCGTCGGGGTCCGGCGGGTTGAACGGCGACGCTTCCAGCGCGGCCAGGAGGTCGCGGCCCGCCGGGGTCTCCGACGCCGACGCGCGGGGCGAGGCCGGGGCGACCACGCCCCCCGCCACCGTGAGGTCGCTCGCTCGCGCGAGGGCCGTCCGCATGGCCTCGACGGTGATCCCGTGGGCGGTCGCGAGCTCGGGCAGCGGGAGGCCGGGTTCATGGGGGTGGGCCCGGCGGTGCTCGGCGACGGCGGCCCGGGCGGAGTCGAGCAGCCGGTCGACGACGTCCGGGTCGACGAAGTGCGTTCCCACCCGGACCGCGCCGGCGCCGGTGAGGAGCGCCTCCATGTCGGGACGAGCCCTCCCGCCCAGCCGCTCCAGCTCTTCGGCGGCGATCCAGCCGTGGGAGGCGAGCAGGCGCTCGCCCGGCGACCGCCCGAGGTTGCGGGCCGCCTCGGCGGCACGGGCCGTGGGGGCGACGTCGAGCACCTCCGCGCCGCCCAGCGTGACCTGACGCCCGGCGTCGCGCACGACCATCCGGTCCCCGGGGGCGAGCGGCAGCGGCACGGGTAGGTGGATCCGGGCGAAGGCCGGCGCCGCGAGGTCCGCGTCATGCGGAAGCACCCGCAGCCGGACCCGGTGCGAACCCGAGCCGACGTGGAGGTGGACGGTGCCCCGGCGGGGCAGAGCGTCGACATCGACACCCGTGAGCCGGACGTCGACGGTCGACGTGAGCAGCCAGGCGCCCGGAGTCACCAGGGCGTGACCCCGGCGGAGGGCCCGGTGGTCGACCCCGGCCAGGTTCACGGCCACCCTCGATCCGGGCCACCCGCGGTCGCGCCGGCGCCGGTGCGTCTCCACGCCCCGGACCCGCCCGGTGAGGCCCGCGGGCTCGACGGCGACGACGTCGCCGGCCGCGAGGGCGCCCCCGGTCAGGGTGCCGGTGACGATCGTGCCCGCACCCGGGGCGGCGAACACCCGGTCCGCCCACAGCCGCACCCGGCCGTCGGCCCGCGGGGGAGGGGCCGACGCCAGCACGGCGTCGAGGGTGGTCCGCACGTCGGCGATCCCCTCACCCGAGCGCGAGTCGCAGGTGACGACCGGGGCGCCTTCGAGCGCGGTCCCGGCGAGGCGTTCCTCCACCTCGAGCAGCGCGAGCTCCAGCGTGTCGGTGTCGACGAGCCCGGCCTTGGTGACGGCGACCATCCCGTGCCGGGCCCCCACCAGGCCGAGGATCCGGAGGTGCTCCTCGCTCTGGGGCATCCAGCCGTCGGTGGCCGCCACCACCAGCACGGCCACGTCGACGGCACCCACCCCGGCGAGCATGTTCCCGATGAAGCGGACGTGGCCGGGAACGTCGACGAACCCGACCTCGCGGCCGGAGGGGAGCACGGTGTGGGCGAAGCCGAGGTCGATGGTCAGGCCCCGGCGCCTCTCCTCGGCGAAGCGGTCCGGATCCTGACCGGTCAGAGCGCGGACCAGCGACGACTTGCCGTGGTCGACGTGGCCGGCGGTCGCCACCGCCCGGGCGGGCGGTGCCTCGCTCAAGGGACCGTGGCCGCGGCGACCAGCGCCTCGGCGAGCCGATCGTCGTCGGACGGATCCACGGTGCGCAGGTCGCAGACGACCGATCCGCCGGCGGCGCGGGCCACGATGCGCCCCGCGCGCAGGGACGCGAGGGCGGCACCGGCCCGGGCGTCGCCGACCGGCAGCGCCACCGCGGCCGAGGGGATCGTCCGCCCGGGGAGGGAGCCGCCTCCTATCACGGCTTCCGTGTCGGCCACCTTGGCGCCCGGCACCCGGGCCGCCAGCGCCTCGGCGCGGGCCCGCAGATCGTCGAGCGGCGCGGTGGCCATCCGCCAGATCGGGAGCTCGGCGGCCCGACCGTCGAGGTAGGTGTTGGCGACGGCCTGGAGCGCGGCCAGGGAGAGCTTCCCCGGGCGCACGGCCCGGGCCAGCGGGTGCCGGGCCAGGCGCGCCACGACGTCGGTCCGTCCCACGATCACCCCGGCCTGGGGGCCACCGAGCAGCTTGTCGCCGGAGAACGTCACCAGCGTCGCCCCGGCATCGAGGCACTGGCGGACCCCCGGCTCGTCGCCCAGCCATCCCGGTCGGTGCCCGAGCCAGGGGGTGTCGGCGTCGAGGAGGCCCGACCCGGCGTCGACGACGAGCGGCGGGCCGAGCGTGGCCAGGTCGGGCAGCGACGCCGACTCCACGAACCCGACCATCCGGTAGTTCGACGGGTGCACCCGGAGCACGAGCGCCGTGGCCGCCGTCAGGGCGTGCTCGTAGTCGTACCGGCGGGTGCGGTTGGTGGTTCCGACCTCGACGAGGCGCGCCCCCGACTCCGCCATCACGTCGGGGATCCGGAAGCCGCCCCCGATCTCGACCAGTTCGCCGCGCGACACCACGACCACGCGACCTCGCGCCAGCACCGAGAGCACCCGCAGCACCGCGGCCGCGTTGTGGTTGACGACGAGACCGGCCTCGGCGCCGCAGGCCCGGGCCAGCAACGCCCCGGCGTGGTCGTGGCGCGAACCACGGCGGCCCTCGTCGAGCCGGTACTCGAGGTTGGAGTAGCCCGAGGCCACCTCGGCGGCGGCGGCCAGCGCGTCGCCGGGAAGCGGTGACCGCCCGAGGTTCGTGTGGACGATCACCCCGGTGGCGTTCACCACCCGGCCGAGGAGGGCGTGGCGGGCGGCGTCGACGCGCGCCCGGGCGGCGGCCACCACGGCGTCGGGGTCCACGGGCCGTCCGGCGGAGGCGTCGGCGCGGGCTTCGTCGACGGCGGCGCGTGCCGCGTCGGCGAGGAGCCGGTGCGGAAGGCCGTCGAGAGCGGCTACCACCCGGTCGACGGGAGGGACGGCACGGCGTGGATCCACCGCCCCGAGCCTACGGTGGTCACGGGCCGGGCCGCGCGCCCGGAGCCGTAGACTGGGGGCATGTCCTCCGGCGCCCACCGTGGTTCGAGACCGTGGTGAGGCACGCCCGGTGACGGCCTTCACGCCCGGTGTGCCGAGCGCCCTGTCCCCACTCGTGCGGCGGATCGTGGCGCCGAATCCCAGCCCCATGACCGGCCCGGGGACCAACACCTACCTGGTCGGCATCGACGAGGTGGCCGTCATCGACCCCGGCCCCGAAGTCGAGTCGCACGTCGACGCCATCATCGGGGCCTCGATGCGGGAACGGGTCCGGTGGGTCCTGCTCACCCATTCCCACCCCGACCACGCGCCCGCGACCACCAGGCTCGTGGAGGCCACCGGGGCCGAGGTGCTCGCCTTCTCGCGCCGCGACGCCGGGGTCGCCGTCGACCGGGCCCTCGCCGACGGCGACGTGGTCGAGGGCACGGAGTTCCGCCTGGAGGCCCTGCACACGCCCGGGCACTCGCCCGACCACCTCTGCTTCCACCTCGACGAGGAGCGGCTGCTCTTCACCGGCGACCTGGTCCTGGGGGGCACCTACTCCGTGGTGTCGCCGCACGGGGGCGGCGACATGGGCGCCTACCTGGCCTCCCTCCGCCGGCTCCGCCGCATGCGGCTGGCCCGGATCGCTCCCGGCCACGGCGACGTCGTCGACGACCCCCGCGACCGCCTCGACGACTACATCCGCCACCGCGAGGACCGGGAGCGTCAGATCCTCGCCGTCCTCGACGACGGCCCGGCGCGCATCCCCGAGATCGTGGAGCGCATCTACACCGACACCCCGGCCGCGCTGCTGGAGGTCGCGGGGATGCAGGTACTGGCGCACCTGGTGAAGCTGCGGAGCGAGGGGCGCGCCGCGGGCCGCGACCAGCGGTCGATCTGGAAGGCCGCCTGAGCGGTCCGAGCCGTGCCCCCTGCGGCGCCGGCCTGTCCTAGCCGGCCGGTGGTGTCACGGGCGCCACGGGCGCGACGGGTGTCGCGGCCCCGGCGTCCGCCTTCTTCGCCCGGGCGGCCTCGATGAGCATCCGGGCCGTGCACCCGGCCATCTCGACCGGGGGCATCAGCTCCTCGGCCAACCGGCGGGCGAGCTCGGCGAACGCCCGGCCCGTCGGACCGTCGGGGTGGGTCATCGCGACGGGCCGGCCCGCGTCGCCACCCTCGGAGACCTCGGGTTCGATCGGGATCGACGCCACCAGCGGAGCCCCGATCTCGCCGGCCAGCGCGGCTCCACCGCCACTCCCGAAGATGGGCACCTCGCTCCCGTCGGGCGCGACGTAGGCCGACATGTTCTCGACGACCCCGACTACCTTCATGAAGGAGCGGCGGGCCATGTCGGCCACGCGGGCGGCGACCTTCTGGGCCGCCCGGGCGGGTGTGGTGACCACGAGGAGCTCGGCCTGCGGCAGCAGCCGCGCCAGGCCCATCTGCACGTCGCCGGTCCCCGGCGGCATGTCGATCAGCAGGTAGTCCATCGGCCCCCACCGGACGTCGGTGAGGAACTGCTCGAGGGCGCGGGTGAGGATCAACCCCCGCCACATCAGGGCGGTCTCCTCGTCGTCGACGAGGAAGCCCATCGAGACGACCTTCACCTGGTGTCCGTCGACGTCGACGACGTTGGGGTGGATCTTGCCGTCGGCGCCGCCCAGGCGACCCTCCACGCCGAGCATCCGCGGGATGCTGAAGCCCCAGATGTCGGCGTCGAGGACCCCGACCGTGAAGCCCCGGGCGGCGAGGGCCACCGCGAGGTTGACGGTGACCGACGACTTGCCGACCCCGCCCTTGCCGCTGGCCACGGCCAGGGTGCGGGTGGTGGGCGGCACCTCCGTGGCCGCCGCGTTCTCGCGGGCGTTGAACCGGGCCCGGGCCATGGCGGCGCTCTTCTGCTCGGCCGTCATCTCGCCGTAGGCGACCTCCACGTTCGCCACGCCCGGCAGGCCCCGGACCTTCGACTCCACGTCCTTCTTGATCTGGGCCCGCAGCGGGCAGCCGGCCGTGGTCAGGGCCACGGTGATCCGGACGCCGCCGGCCTCGTCGACGACGACGTCGTCGACCATGCCGAGCTCGACCACGCTGGCGTGGAGCTCGGGATCGATGACGCCCTCGAGCATGCGACGGACGTCGTCGGGGGTCGGGAGCCGCGCCGCGTGGCGCGCGGTGCCCTTCCCGGTGTTGACCTGCTGCGTAGTGGTCACGGCTCCACCCTCGGTCGATGCCGGCCGGACGGCCCGCGGTAACCCAATTAAACCGATGCGCGCCTTGAAAATATGCCCAAACGGCGCTACCGTCAATCGACCGGCCGGACGGCCGGCCACGGACGGGGGAAGCCAGTTGGACCTCGAGACCCTCAAGGCGCTGGGGGACGAGACCCGCTACGCCATCTACAGCGAGCTCGCCGAGTCCACCGGTCCCCTGCCCGCGCAGGAGCTCGCCGAGCGGCTCGGCCTGCATGCCAACACCGTCCGCCTCCACCTCGAGCGCCTCCGCGAGGTAGGGATCGTCGAGGTCGAGGCGATGCACCACGGCCGGGTCGGCCGGCCCCAGCACCGCTACTCGCTGGCGCCCGGGGCACCGGGCCTGGGGTTCGACCCGCCCGCCCACGCGCTGCTCGCCGGCCTCCTCGCGGCTCTGGCCGAGAACGCGGGTGCCGGTCCCGACGCCGCCCGGGCCGTCGGGAGGGAATGGGGGCGCCAGGGGGCGAAGCGGTCGCGGCCCCGCCGGCGCGACCGCGGCGCCGGGGCCCTCGACGAGCTCGTCGAGCAGTCCGACCGCCTCGGCTTCGAGCCGGCCGCCGACGAACCGGCCGTGAGCGAGCCGGTACGGGTCGACTTCCTCCACTGCCCGTTCCGCGAGCTCGCCGAGGCCTACCCCGACCTCGTGTGCAGCCTCCACCGTGGCCTCTGCGAGGGGATCCTCGAAGGTTCCGGCGGCGCGACGGTGGAGGCGTTCTCCTCCCTGTACGACCCCGAGCCCTGCCATGTAGTGGTGGGCGGACCGGTATCCTGACGCCTGAGCCACGCGCCGGAGGTTGCGAACCCATGACCACCACCGACCAGATGCCCGAGCCCTTCACGATCACGGAGGCCGCCTCGGCGAAGGTGAAGAGCCTTCTCGCCGCCGAGGACGACGACGCCCTGGCGCTGCGGGTCGCGGTCCGGCCGGGCGGCTGCTCCGGCTACAGCTACGAGATGTACTTCGACTCCGACGTCACCGACGAGGACCTTCGCTTCGACCGCGACGGCGTCACCGCGGTGATCGACCGGCAGAGCTTCCAGCACCTCGGCGGGGCCGTCCTCGACTACAAGGACGGCCTCCAGGACGCCGGGTTCTCGATCACCAACCCCAACGCGGGCCACAGCTGCGGTTGTGGCAAGTCGTTCCACTGACCGCCTGAGCCCCTGACCCTGCGGTTCACCTGCAACGGCCGACCGGTCCGGGTCGAGCCGGCCCCGGGGTCGAGCCTCCTCGCGGTGCTGCGCGACGGGCTCGGCCTGGTCTCGCTCAAGGACGGCTGCGCGCCGCAGGGCCAGTGCGGCTGCTGCACGGTGCTGGTCGACGGCGTGGCGCGGGTGGCGTGCGTGACCCCCGCGGAGCGTGTGGCCGGCCGTGAGATCACGACCCTCGAGGGACTCGATCCGGCCGAGCGCGGCGGCTGGTCCGCCGCGTTCCTCGCCACCGGGGGTTCCCAGTGCGGGTTCTGCACGCCGGGGATCGTGATGAGGGGCGCCGCCCTGGCCCGCAAGGGGCCGTGGACCCCGACCGACGTGGACCGGGCCCTGGCCGCCCACCTGTGCCGCTGCACCGGCTGGCAGACGATCCACGAGGCCTTCGACCGGATGGGCGGCTCCCCGGGGTCCCGGGGCGACGACGACGCCGGGTCGCCCGCGGGCGGGCGCGACCTCCGCGCCGCGGCCCGCCGGGCCGAGATGGAGGGCGGAGCACCTCAGGCGGTCGGCCCGGAGGTGCCTCTCGGCGAGGGCGGCTTCGCGGCCGACACCGCTCCCGACGGCGCTCTCGTGGCGGTACCGGCGCGCCCCGGGCCCGGTGCCGGCATCGTGGAGGCCGCCGGGTCGTGGTGGGCGGTCGGGGGATCGGTCGACGAGGCGCGCGCCGAGGCTCGGGCCGCCCCGGGCCGGCGCGGCACGGGTGGGCCGACGGCGCCGTTGCCGCTGCCGCAACGCCCGGCGGGGGGAGTCAGGCTGGCCACCACGTGGGTGGAACCGGCCTACCTCGAGACCGACGCGTCCTGGTGCCGGCCCGGGGGAGATCCCGCGTCGCCTCTCGCCAACGGCGGGGCCTTCGGCGCCAAGCAGGCGTCTCCCGCCCCGGCGGCGGCGAGGGAGCTCGCCGACCGCCTCGGTCGCCCGGTGCTGGCCCTCCTCTCGCGCGAGGACGTCGTGCGGATGGGTCCCAAGCGACCTCCCGTGTCGGCCGCGGCCCGGTTCGACGGGCACCGGCTGGGCATCGAGGGTTCGTGGATCGCGCCCGGTCCGCCGTGCCCGTTCCCCGGGTTCATCCCGCCGTACCGGATCGAGGTCGAGTCGTCGTGGACTCCGCGGGCCGTGCCGGGGCCGCCCGTGTCCACGTCGTTGCGGGCGGCGGGCACGGCCGAGCAGGCGGTGCTGATGGAGGGCGCGCTCGACGAGGCCGGGGCCGCACGTGCCGACCTCGTGTCGGAGGCCGCGGCCGACGTCCTGCTCGACACCTGCGTGCAGGTCGCCTCGGGGGCCCGGGCCGGCGCCCGCGTGGCGATCGACCCGCGCCGCGGCGCGGTCGGGTCCGTGGCGGTCAGGGTCGCGGCAGGCGACCCGCTGGACCACGTGGTCCTGCGCTCGTACGCGATCGGCGCGGTGCACATGGCCCTGGGATGGGTGTTCACCGAGGCCCTAACCGTCGACCCCGACGACGGCACGGTCCACGACCTGACGGTCCGGAGCCTCGGGGTGGTCCGGGCCCGGTCGATGCCGCCGGTCGAGGTGACGATCGTCGACGACCCCGGCCCGCCGCGGGCGTCCTCGTCGGACGCGGTGTTCGCGGCGGTGGCGGCGGCGGCCTGGAACGCCGTGGCCAGGGCGGAGGGTGCCCGGCCGGAGGTCTTCCCGGCCGTCGGCACCCGGGCGTCGCGGGCGCTCGGCCGTTGAGTCCCGTTCACACGCCGTTCACACGGCTGGAACGGCGCGGCAAACACGGGGTGCGAACCTGACCGCGGGCCGCAAGAGCCCGGGACGGCCTCGGGCCGCGGTGGACCGAGGGGGCGGTGGACCGACGACCGTGGACGGACGACAGGCAGAGAGACGGCAGACGGAAGCGGGCGCCCCCGGTGGCGTCCCGGCAGCGGAGGTCAGAGTGAGCATCAAGGTTGAGTACATCTGGATCGACGGCACGGAGCCCACGGCCCGCCTCCGGTCCAAGACCAAGGTCCTGCCGGCGGGTGGCGACGCCGAGCTCCCCATCTGGGGGTTCGACGGATCGAGCACCGGCCAGGCGCCGGGCCGGGCGTCCGACTGCGTGCTCCGGCCCGTCTTCACCGCGCCGGACCCCATCCGGGGCGGCCCGCACCTGCTCGCGCTGTGCGAGGTCCTCGACACCGACCTCACCCCGCACCGCACCAACACCCGGGCGGCGTGCCTGGAGGTCGCGGAGCGCTTCTCCGACCACGAGCCGCTCTTCGGCATCGAGCAGGAGTACACGTTCTTCAAGGACAGCCGCCCGCTCGGGTTCCCGGCCGGGGGCTTTCCGGCTCCCCAGGGCTTCTACTACTGCGGTGTGGGGGCCGACGAGGTGTTCGGGCGTGACGTGGTCGAGGCCCACCTCGACGCCTGCCTGACCGCCGGCCTGCAGATCTCGGGGATCAACGCCGAGGTCATGCCGGGGCAGTGGGAGTTCCAGGTCGGGCCGCTCGGGCCGATCGAGGTCTCCGACCAGCTCTGGCTGGCCCGGTGGCTCCTCTACCGCGTGGCCGAGGACTTCGGCATCTCCGCCACCCTGGCGCCCAAGCCGGTCAAGGGCGACTGGAACGGTGCCGGCGCGCACACCAACTTCTCGACCCGGCAGATGCGCTCCGACTACTCCGCCATCGTCGACGCCTGCGAGGCGCTGGGGGCGAAGGCCGCCGAGCACATCGCCCACTACGGCGCGGGGATCGAGGAGCGCCTCACCGGGTCGCACGAGACGGCCGCGTTCACGACCTTCAGCTACGGGGTCTCCGACCGGGGCGCCTCGGTGCGTATCCCGTGGCAGGTCGAGGCGGCGAAGAAGGGCTACATCGAGGACCGCCGGCCCAACGCCAACATGGACCCCTACCAGGTGACGCGCCTGGTCACCGACACCGTCTGCTCCGCTCTGGGCTGAAGCGGGGTCGGGTTCCCGTCGAACCGGCCGGCGGCTTCGGCCGCCGGCCCGTTCGCGTCCCGGCGGCGGATCCGGTTCAGCAGGTGAGGTCGGGAGGGCCCGTGAACACCGCGACCGGGAACCCCAGGTCGGCGTCGGCCTTGAGGGTGAGGAACACCCGGGCCAGGAGGTCCGCCCGGTCGGGCGTCGCCAGCCGCGGATCCCTCATGACCGTCCGGGGCTTCACCCTGACCAGGGGGACGAGGTCGGTCAGGCCCGCGCCGGCCAGCTCGGCCTGCACCCTCCGGTAGAGGCGGTCGCTCTTCGCGCGCTGGGCCGGGGTCCGGGGGTCGTAGGCCGCGAGCTCGGTGGCCCCGGGGCAGCTCCTCCACCGCGACACGGCCGGGCCGACCGAGAGGTTGACGACCGCGGTGGCCTCCGCGCGCGACCGGGCCCAACGGTTCGAGAGGCTCAGCGCCCTGGGGGCCACGATGCCGACGTCGAGGCCCGAGCGCCGCATCTCGTTCATCAGCCCGATCCCCAGGTTGAACATCGTGACCGGGTCGTCCCAGTCGACGAGGTAGCGCCCGTCGCGACCCCGGCCGGCGGTGTCCGACCGCTTCAACGCGGCGATCGCGTCCGGTGCCACCCCGCCGAGCAGCCGGTTGGCCTGCTGGGCGCCGGGGTTCGCGTCCGCGGCCCGGATCGTGGCCGGAACGGTGAGCGCGACGACCGAGACCGCCGCCGCGATCGGCACGGCGCGGTTCAAGGCCCTTACCGGGCGTGCCGTCCCGCGCCCGGCGACCACGGCGCGGGCCGCGGCGACAGCCGTCCACCCGGTGGCGACGAGCACGAACGCGCCAAGGGCCCAGGCCCACAACATGAGGTAGTCCCAGAAGGGGCCGTGGATCGTCGAGGCCGAGACCAGCCCGAGGAGAAGGCTCGTGCCGATCACCGTGTGGAGGTGACGGAGGCGGCGGTCGGGGAGGCGCAGCGATACGGCGGCGGCGGCGGCCCAGGCGAGGACCGAGGCGATCCCGGTGGGGGCGCGGAGCCGGCCGAACGCCAGGGTGGTGTGCCCGGTCACCAGGCGGACGGGGTCGAGGTGGGCCGCCATCAGCTCCAGGCCCGTCCGGAGGCCGAGCGCGGGCTCGGTAGAGCGGCTGAACTCGTCGAAGAGGAGGGACAGGTTGGGGCGGGCGCCGAAGATCTGCTGGGCGACCGGTGGCAGCCACAGCACGCAGCCGAGCGCGACCGATCCGCCGGCCCACAGGGCGAGGCGGCGTAGCTCGTCGCGGTCGGAGCGCCGGCGTACGGCCCGCACGATCAGGACGGCGGCGGCGAGCAGGCCGAGACCACCCACGAGGCCCACGTACGAGATGTGGGTCTGGGCGCACAGGGACGCGGCGAAGACGGCGAGGGGCAGGACGACGAGGTCGTCCTCGAGGACCGACCACACCCCGAGAAGCACTACGGGCCACCAGAAGACGGGCTGGTACGGGTTCCACGGCGTCACCGGGATCACGGGGCCGTAGGCCACCATGAGCGCGGCGAGGGCGGCCGCGACCCCGAGGACCAGCGCCGCCCCACCTCGCCTCGAGGCGATCCAGCACGTGCCGGCGACGGCCAGCGCGCTGAGGAACCCGCCCGACAGGTGCAGCGCCCACGATCCGCCCCCGGCGAGGGTGTAGACGGGCCAGAGGGAGAAGAAGCCGAGCGGGCCCGGGTGATGACCGGGGTTCCCCGGGGTCCCGAACCGGCCCAGGAGCCCGACCAGGGGAGGCCGGGAGCCGGCGACGTCGTGGACGTTCATCTCGATCATCGCCATGTCGCCGTTCGGGAACCAGCGCGGCTCGTGGACCGCGACCAGGGTGACGACGAGCGGGATCGCCAGGCCTGCCACCACGAGAGCCAGGACGGCGGGGTGGCACCGGGACCGCGGTGAGGTGGACGCCATGGATCCTCAGCCCGCCGGATCGGGTGCCTCGAGGCAGCGCACCCCCGGTGGTGCGGTGAACACCGCCAGGGGCCAGCCGTGCTCCATGATGCGGACGAGGTCGCGACGGACGTCGTCGGGGACCCGGGGGTCGAGACCCAGCTTGATGATCCGGGACTCGACGACGGGCGCGAGGTCGCCCTCCCCCACCTCGCGCAGGCGGGCCTGGGCCCGGGCGGTCAGCCGGCGGGCCTCAGCCCGCTCGGCTCGGGTGCGGGGGTCGTGGTGGGCGATCTCACGCGCTCCGGGGCATCGTCGCCACGTGTCGATGTCGGGACCGACCGAGAGGTGCACGACGGCCGTGGCCTCCGAGGGAGAGCGGGCGCGGTCCCCGGCGAGGCTCCGTGCGTAGATGGGCGGTAGGCCGACGTCGAGGCCCGCCCGCAGCATCTCGTTGGCGAGTCCCCATCCCTGCCCCTCGACCGACATCGGGTCCTTCCACGACACCAGGTACCGGCCGCCGGGCCCCAGGCCCGGAACGTCGCTTCTCTCCAGGGCCGCGATCGCCGGAGAGGCGACACGGCCGAGCGCCCGCGACGACTCGACCGCCACGGGGCTGATCCGGGCGGCCCGAACCGTGGCGACGCCGGAGAACACCACGGTGACCGCCACCCCGGCCGCGGCGGCCGAGCGCGTCGAGGCCCATCCGGCCGCACGTTCGTGGCCGCCGGGTCGTGACCGTCGCCATCCGATCAGGGTCCACGCCGCGGCCAGGACCATCAGCGAGGTGAGCGCCCAGGCCCAGAGGAAGAGGTAGGGGTAGGGCATGCCGTGGACGCTGCCGGCCGACAGGAGGCCCAGCAGCAGCGCCGTGGCCAGGACGGCGTGGAGCCGGACGACCCGGCGGTCGGGCAGCCGGGTGGCGAGGACAGCGGTGGCGGCCCAGCCGGCCACGAGCAGCGCGCCCGGCAGCCACACACCGCCCACAACCTCGTAGGTGCGGCCGGTCAGGAGCTTCCACGGGTTCATGCGGGCGAACATGAGCTCGGCTCCGTGACGCAGCCCGGCGGCGGGGAGCGCCGGGTCGGTGAAGTCGTTGGCGATCTTGGAGAGGTTCGGGTCGGAGCCGAAGAGCTGCTGGGCGACGGGCGGGAACCACAGCAGGGCGGTGAGGGCGGCGGAGCCCCCCACCCAGGCCGCGACGCGCCGTCGTTCGGCCCGATCGTGTCGGCGCCGGAAGGCGCGGGCGGACAGCACCACCCCGACGAGCACGCCGAGACCACCGACCAGGCCCACGTAGGAGATGTGGGTCTGGGCGCAGAGGGAACCCGCGAAGACGGTGAGGGGCAGGACGGCGAGGTCGTCGTCGAGCGCCGACCACGCTCCGAGCACGACCACGGGCCACCAGAACACGGGCTGGAACGGGTTCCAGGGCTCCACCGGGACCGTCGCCGGATAGGCCGCGAGGAGGATGGCCGACACGGCCCCGACCCCGAACACCAGGTTGCGGCTCCCGCGGCGCGCCGCCATCCAGAGCGCCCCCCCGAGACCCGCGACGGTGAGGACCACCGACGAGAGCCGCAGCGCCCACGACGACGCCCCGGCGAGCGCGTAGGCCGGCCACAGGCTGTAGAAGCCGAGCGGGCCCGGGTGGTGTCCGGGGTTGGCGAACGTCCCCAGCCGCCCCACCAGGCCCACGAGGGGCGGGCGCGAACCGCCGACGTCGCGGACGTTGGCCTCGATCATGGCCAGGTCGAAGATCGGGTACCAGCGCGGGTTCCGCAGGACCACGAGCGAGACGAGGGGTGCCACCGCCAGGACGGCGAGGACCGCGCCCACCGCCACGGTCGACCGGCCCCCGGGGGGTCGCCGGGCCGGACGGGCGCCGCCCTCCTCGGCCGGTTCGGGGTCGGGCCCGGTGGAGACGCCGCCCGAGGCCTCCGACGTGACGGCGTTGGTGCGTCCACCAGGCAAGAGCGCAAGTATATGGACGCCCGTCGGCGGCCCGGCGGGCGCGGAGCCGGCGCCCGCGGGGCTCGGCGACCGGCCGGTCGGGAGCGAGGGAGCGAGCGTGGCTGAAGCAGCGGTGGAGCAGATCTCCGACGCCGGGGTTCCGGTGGCAGGCCCGTACTCGCCGGTCGTGAGGGCCGGCGACTGGCTGGTCACGGCCGGTCAGGTCGGCATCGATCCCGACACGCTCCAGCTCGCCGCGGGAGGCGCCGGCCCGGAGGCGCACCAGGCGCTCGCGAACATCCGCACCGTCCTGGCCGCCGCGGGCGCCGGTCTCGGCGACGTGGCCAAGACCACCGTCTTCGTGGCCGACCTCGCCGACTTCGGGGCGATCAACGACGCGTACTCGCACGCGTTCGGCGACCACCGGCCGGCCCGCACCACGGTCGAGGTCGCCGCGCTGCCCCTCGGGGCCGCCGTCGAGATCGAGGCCTGGGCCTATCGCCCCGGGCGCGCCTGAGAGCGGGGCTTCCCGCCCGTCCCCGCCCGGTACGCCCGGGCCCGATCAAGGGGTGGCCAGGTCCGGCGGTCCCACGAACACCGCCAGGGGCAGGCCGAGCTCGAGCATCCGGTTCACCACCGGTCCGACGTCGGGTGGCACCCGGGGGTCGACGCCCACCGAGAAGAGGAGCGAGTCGACCTTCGGCACCAGGTCGTCGAGGCCCAGCGAGCGCAGGCGACGTATCAGTCCGCGGCGCAGCCGGGCGTACTCCGCCCGCTCGGCGGCCGACCGGGGCTCGTGGTAGGCGATGCGCCGCGCGCCCGGCCGGCGGTCCCACCGGGCGATGTCGGGACCCACGGAGAGGTGCACGACCGCGTCGGCGCGCGCCGGCGTGGTGACCCGGTGGCCGCCACCCGCGCCCGGTCCGAGGGCGTCCGAGACCCGGGCGTCGAACCCGGCCCGAACGAGCTCGTTCAGCAACCCCCACCCCTGACCACCCAGTCCCAGGTGGTCGGTGAAGGTCACGAGCAGCCGCGGGTCGCCTCTCTCCCCGCCCCACCGGCGGTCGAGCTGGCGGACCGTGGCCGGGACCACCCCGCCGAGCGCGTCGGACTCCGAGCCCGAGCGGGTCCGGAAGTCGGTGGCGCGGGTCGTCGCGACCCCGGTGAAGGCGACCAGGACGGCCATGCTCACCGCGGCCGGCGCGTAGGCGGCCCGGCCGGGTGGCGTGCCGTCGAGGCGGTGGCCCCACCACCCCCAGGCCGTCCACGCGATCGCCAGCAGCATCAGCGCGGCGAGCGACCAGCACCACAGGAGCAGGTAGTACCAGACGTGCCCGTGGATGCTGGCCGCGGAGACGGCGGCCAGCGCCAGCGTGAGCCCGAGCACGCCGTGCAGCCGCGTGATCCGCCGGTCGGGCAGGATCCGCCACGCGACGAGGGCCGCGACACCCCAGGCGACGATCAGCAGGACGCCCGGGAGCAGCGGGCCGTGCGGATCCTCGGTGAGCCCTGACACGAGCCGGAGCGGGCTCAGGTTCGCGAGCACCGCCTCGAGGCCGCGCCGGGCGCCGATGGGCGCCTCGACCGGGTGGGCGAAGTCGCCCCAGATGATCGACATGTTGGGGTTGTCGCCGCCGATCTGCTGGGCCACCGGAGGTATCCAGAGGACCGCCCCGAGCGCGGCCGATGCCGCGGACCAGGACACGATGCGGCGGAGCTCGGGCCGGTCGGCGCGGTGGCGGCGGACGAGCACGGCGACCGCGGCGACGACCACGAGGGCCATCCCGCCGACGAGGCCGAGGTACGACACGTGGGTCTGCGCGCACATCGAGGCGGCGAAGACGGTGAGGGGCAGGGCGACCACGTCGCCTTCGAGCACCGACCAGACCCCGAACACGACCGCCACCCACCAGAACGCCGGGAGGTAGGGGTTCCACGCCTCGACCGGGATCTCCGGTCCGTAGGCGGCGAGGACCACGGCGAGCACGGCGCCGGCGGCGAGGACCAGGCGGACGCCGCCGCGGCGGGCGGCGAGCCAGACCGTGCCCGCCATGGCGACGACGCTCAGGGCCGACGACGAGAGCCGCAGGGCCCAGGACGTCCGGCCGGCGAGCGCGTAGAGCGGCCAGAGGGAGAAGAAGCTGAGCGGTCCGGGATGGCTCCCGGGACGGGACTGGTCGCCGAGCCTTCCCACGAGCCCCAGCAGCGGCGGGTACGCGCTGGCGACGTCGCGCACGCGCAGTTCGGTCTGGGCCAGGTCGAGGACGGGGTACCAGCGGTGGGATCGGAGCCCGACGAGGGCGACGACCAACGGCACCGCGAGGACCACCACGACCGCGATCCCGGTGACCCCGGCGGCTCTCCGGGCTGCATCGGGGGTTGGTCGGGCCACCGCGGGGGAGTATACGGACGGCGGCCCACGGGGCCGGTCCGGGCCGCCGGCCGGCGTCCCGGTGGTACCTTGCCCGCTTCCGGCGCGGCAGGTGCGACGAGCGAGGAGGCCATGACCGACCCATCCCCCGGGGCCGCCGGCGGCCCCGCGATCGTCACCGGCGCCGCCGGATGGCTGGGCCAGAACCTGGTGAGGGAGCTCGGCCCGCGCCGGGACCGCGTCCGGTGCCTCGTGCGCGACGAGGGGGAGCGTCCCCTCGTGGAGGTGATCGCCCCGTCGGTCGAGGTCGTCGTCGGCGACGTACGCGATCCGGCGGCGCTCGACCGCCTCTTCGACGGCGCGGCGTCGGCGACCGTGTTCCACGCGCTGGGCGTCGTGCACGCCGCCGGGCGCACCCGCGAGTTCTTCGACACCAACGTCGGCGGCACCGACCTCGTCCTCGACCGGGCCCGGCGGACGCGGGCCCGCCGGGTGGTCCACGTGTCGTCGAACTCCCCGTTCGGCGCCAACCCCTCGCGGGACCACCGGTTCACCGAGGACTCGCCGTACAACCCGTACCTGGCGTACGGGGAGTCGAAGCGCCAGGCCGAGGAGCTGGTGCTCCGGGCCGCCGAGCACGGCGACGTCGAGGCGGTGGTCCTGCGGGCCCCGTGGTTCTACGGCCCGAACCAGCCCCCGCGCCAGAGCCGGTTCTTCTCCGCCATCCGCCGCGGCCGGTTCCCGATCGTCGGCGACGGCACCCAGCGGAGGTCGATGGTCTACACCGGCCACCTCGTGCAGGGGATGCTGCTCGCGGAGGGGGTGCCCGAGGCCGCGGGGCGGGCCTACTGGATAGCCGACGCCGAACCCTACGAGCTGCGCGACGTGATCGCGACGGTCCGCGCCGCCCTGGAGGCCGAGGGGCTCGAGGTGTCGCCACGCCGGCCCCGGCGCCTTCCCCTTCCCGCGGCGGTGCTCGCGGCCCGGGCCGACGCCTTCCTCCAGGCCCGGGGGCGCTACCTCCAGGCGGTCCACGTCCTCGGCGAGCTCAAGGACACGATCGCGTGCGACGTGAGCCGCGCCCGCGAGGAGCTGGGCTTCGATCCGTCGACGAGCCTGCTCGACGGGATGCGGGCGAGCATCCGGTCCTGCCTCGACCGGGGTGAGCAGCTGTGACCCGATCCGGAACGATGCTCGTGACCGGCGGTAGCGGCTACTTCGGGAGCGTGCTCGTCGACGCCGCGCTCACGCAGGGTTGGAAGGTCCGCGTCTTCGACCTGAACCCCCCCGACCCGCGCCCCGACGGCGCCGTCGAGTACGTGGCCGGCGACATCGTCGACCGAGAGGCGATCCGTGAGGCCTGCCGCGGCGTCGACGTCGTCATGCACAACGTCGCCCAGGTGCCGCTGGCACGCGATCGCGAGCTGTTCTGGTCCGTCAACGTCGTCGGCACCGGCAACCTCCTGGTCGCGGCCCGCGACGCCGGCGTCGCGAAGGTGGTGAACACGTCGTCGAGCGCGGTGTTCGGCATCCCGGAGTCGAACCCGGTCACCGAGGAGACCCCGGTCCGGCCCTTGGAGGCCTACGGCCGGGCCAAGGTCCACGCCGAGATGCTCTGCCACGACGCCGTCGCCGCCGGCCTCGACGTCACCATCGTGCGGCCCCGGACCATCCTCGGGCACGGGCGCCTCGGGATCATGGGCGCGCTCTTCGACCTCGTCGCCGACGGGGCGCCGGTCTTCGTGCTGGGCGACGGGTCCAACCGCTACCAGTTCGTCCACGCCTCGGACCTCGCTTCCGCCTGCCTCCTGGCCGCCGCCCGGCCGGGTCCGGCCGTCTACAACGTCGGCGCGGCCGAGATGGGCACGATGCGCGAGACGCTCCAGGCCCTCGTCGACCACGCCGGCACGGGATCGCGGGTGCGTTCGCTGCCCAAGGGGCCGGCCCGGATCGCCATGCGAGCTCTCGGGGCTCCCGGCCTGGCGCCGTTCGCCCCCTACCACTGGCTCCTCTACGGCGAGTCGCTCTGGTTCGACATCAGCCGGGCCCGCGGTGAGCTCGGGTGGGAGCCGCGGCACTCGAACGCGTCGATGGTCGTCGAGTCCTACGAGTGGTTCCTCGCCCACCGCGCCGACCTCGACGGCGGGAACCGCTCGACCCACCAGTCGCCGGCCCGCCTCGGCGTCCTCGCCGTCCTGAAGCACCTCCCCTGACGCGGGGCGGCCGGGCCGGCGCGGTCGGTAGTCTGTCGCCGCATGAGGCGCATCGAACGACGGGTCGTCGCGCTCCTGGCGCGGGGTGAGCCCGACGCCGCGCGGCTGGAGGCGATCCAGGCCTACGTCGGCGAGACGCTCCGCCTCATGCCGGATCACCTCCGGTTGGGCGTGGCGCTGGAGTCGGCCGCGATCGGTACGGCCGACGCCGCGGCGCGCGCGGTGGGCCTCCTCGACGACGACCGTCTCCGGCTGATCCTGGAGCGGTGGGAGGCGAGCTCGGTCACGCCGCTGCGCCAGTACGTCCGCCTGCTGCGGTCCCTGACCCTCTACGCGGGCGAGGAGCTCGACCACGCGGTTCCGGCGCCCCCGGGAGCGGTCGCGTGACCGACCTCCGCGCCGACGTGGTGGTGGTGGGGTCCGGCGCCGGGGGTGCGGTGACGGCCGCCACCCTCGCCGAGGGGGGCCGCGACGTGTGCGTGGTCGAGGAGGGCCCCTGGATCGCTCCCGACGAGCTGGAGCCGTTCTCCTTCGAGGAGATGAGGGCCAGGTACCGCCACCGGGGGCTGACGGCCGCGCTGGGTCGCCCGGGCATCGCCTACGCGGAAGGGCGCTGCGTCGGCGGCAGCACCGAGATCAACAGCGGGCTCTACCGGCGCCTGCCCGAGGAGCTCGCGGCCCGGTGGCAGGAGCGGGGCCGGATCCTGGAGTTCACACCCGACATCCTCGACCACTACGCCTCGACGATCGAGGAGGAGATCGAGATCTCCACCGTGCCCGGCGCACCGCCGTTGTCGTCGGCGCTCATCGAACGGGGGGCGACCAAGCTGGGGTGGCGTTCCACCGAGTTCGCCCGTCTCTTCAGCTACTCCCCCGACGGGCGGGGCACCAAGCAGACCATGGCCCGCACCTTCGTGCCGCGGGCGGTGGCGGCCGGGGCCCGGATCGTTCCCGACACCGAGGCCGTGCGGGTGCTCGTCGACGGGGGCCGCGCGACCGGCGTCGCGTGCCGGAGGCGCCGTCCCGACGGCGCTTGGGAGCGATTCGAGGTGCGCGCGCCCCAGGTGTTCGTCTGCGGAGGCGCGATCCAGAGCCCGGCGCTCCTGCAGCGGTCCGGGATCCGGGGCCTGGTCGGTTCGGGACTCGAGTTCCACCCGACGATCAAGGTCGCGGCCCGCTTCCCCCACCCGATCGACCACGACGACGTTCCCATGCACCGGGTGACCGAGTTCCCGTCCAACCTCACGATCGGCGGGTCCGCCAGCACCCGGGGCCACGTGGCCCTGGCCATCGCCGACGCCGCCCCCGGCGACGACGAAGCTCTCGACGCCTGGGAGTCGACGGCCGTCTACTACACGGCCATCAAGAGCGAGGGCCACGGGCGCGTGTGGACGCTCCCGGGCCTCCACGCCCCCGTCGTGGCCTACAGCCTCACCGAGGCCGACCTGAGCCTCCTGGCCCGCGGACTGGTCCATCTCGGTGAGCTGCTCTTCGCGGCGGGAGCCACCGCGCTGTACCCGTCCATCGCCGGGGGACCGGTCCTCCGCCGGCGCGGGGACCTCGTGTCGTGGTGGGACGCCGTCGACCGGAACCGCGTCAACCTCATGACCGTCCACCTGGCGTCGACGATCCGCATGGGCGAGGACCAGGCGCTGGCCGCCGCCGACAGCTTCGGGCGGATCCGGGGCGTCGCCAACCTCTGGGTCAACGACGCCTCCCTCCTGCCCACGGCGCCGGGTGTAAACCCGCAGGCCGCGATCATGGCCATCGCGCGCCGCAACGCCGACCACTTCCTCGCGAACACCTGACCGGCCCGTCAGGCGGTGGTGCCCGGCGGGGCGACGAACACCGCCACGGGTTCTCCGAGCTCGAGCATCCGCCGGGTGTCGCGCTCGACCTCGGGCGGCAGGTCGGGAGCCAGGGCGAGGAGGAAGAGCTGGGAGTCGAGCAGGGGGAGCAGGTCGTCGCGCCCGCCGCTCCGGAGCCGGCGATCGACGCGGGCGTGCAGCCGCCGGAACTCCGCCCGCTCGGCGCGGCTGCGCGGATCGCCGTAGGCGATCTCGGTGGCGTCCGGGACGGCGCGCCACACGTCGATGGCGGTACCGACCGCCAGGTGGACGGTGGCGCGCGCATCTCGGTCCGCGACGACTCGGTGGCCGCGGGCCCCGCCCCGGTAGAGCGGGACGTCGGCCACCCCGACCGGGATGCCGACCCGCTCGAGCTCGTTGATCAGTCCCCAGCCCTGCCCGCCCAGGCTGACGGTGTCGGTCCAGGTGACGACGAACCGCTCGCCCCTCAGGGGTTCCTCGGCCATGCGGGCGCGCAGCGCCGTGGCGGTCGGGGCCACCACCTCCCCCAGCGCCGCGCCCGCCATGGCGTCGGTGGCGGTGGCACCCGACGCCCGGACGCCCAGGACGGTGGAGAAGACCAGCAGGGCCGTCGCGGCCAGGGCCGTCGCCGGGGTCCACGACCAGGCGGGAACGCCGGGCGCGTCGGCGCCGTGGGGTCGGTCGTGGACCGCGTCCCGCGCGTCGTCCCGCGGTCCGTCGCCTGCCGCCGGACCGGGGCGGAAGGCGACCATGAGGGCCCAGCCGGTGGTCAAGAGCATGACGGCGCCCAGGCTCCAGCCGTAGAGCAGCAGGTAGTACCAGACCCGGCCGTAGATCCGGCTGGCCGAGTAGAGGGAGAGCAGGAGGGCCACCCCCGCGACGACGTTGAGGCGGTTGAGGCGCGCCTCGCGACGGCGCCAGGCGACCGCACCCGATCCGGCCCAGGCGACCAGCAGCAGCACCCCCGGGACGATCGATCCGGTCTCGCCCACACCGGCTCGTAGGCCGGAGAACGCCTGGAGCACGTTCAGCCGGCGCAGCAGCTCCACCAACCCGGACCTCAGGCCGATGGGATCGGCCGGCGGGTGCAGGAAGTCCTCGGCGATGATCGAGAGGTTCCCCTTGGACGCGGTCAACTGGTCGATCAGCGGGGGAACCCAGAGCACCACCGCGATACCGGCCGCGATCGCGGTCCACGCGGCGATCCGGCGGAGCTCGCCGCGGTCGTGACGACGGCGGTACGCCTTGAAGCCCACGAACGCGACCGTGAAGGCGGCCATCCCGCCCACCATGCCGGCGTAGGAGGCGTGGGTCTGCGCGCAGAAGGACCCGGCGAAGGCGGCGACCGGGAGCATGGGCCAGTCGTCGCAGAGCGCCGACCACACGGCCAGGACCAGCACGAGCCACCACATCGAGGGCAGGTACGGGTTCCACGGTTCGAGGAACACCGCGACGCCGAACGTCGAGGCCGCCACGGCGAGGAGGGCGCCCACCCCCACCGCCATGCGGGCCCCGCCGCGGCGCCACGCCACGGCCACCGCCGCTCCGATCGCGACCAGGTGAACCGTCACCGAAGCGACGCGGAGCGCGAACGACGACCGGCCCGCCGCCGCCCAGACCGGCCACATGAACCAGAAGCTCATCGGTCCGGGGTGGCTGCCGGGGTGGTCACCGCTCCCGAACCGGCCGAGCAGCCCGATCAGCGGAGGGTGGGTCGTCCCGACGTCGCGCACCCGCATCTCGGTCTGGGCCAGGTCGAGGAGCGGGTACCAGCGCGGGTGGCGCAGGGCCAGGAGGGCGACGACCAGCGGCACCGCCAGCACCACGACGACCAGGACGGGCACGGCCACGGGCCGGAGTCCGCCGGGGATGCGCCGCTGGTCGGCGCGTGCGTGGGGAGCGACGCCCCCGCCGTCACGGCCGTCGGCGCCGGTGCGGGTGGCCGTGCCGGACCCGGGGCTGGGCATCGCGGCGCAGTGTACCTACGGGGCTCGGGTAACCTCCCCGCATGGCCGGCGGCGTGTTGATGGCGATCGTGCTCCTGCTCGTGCTCCCCGTGGGCGTGATGCTCGCCGGGGCGGCCTGGAGCCTCCTGAACGGACTCCTGCTCGTCGACGACGCCGAGCGCCGCGCCGCGGATCAGCCGGCCTGACCCCACGCCGACGCCCGTCCGAACCGGTACCCGACCGAGCGGACGGTCTGGATCAGGCCGGCGTGCTCCTCGCCGAGCTTGGCCCGCAGGCGCCGGACGTGGACGTCGACGGTCCGGGCGCCTCCGTAGTACTCGTACCCCCAGACCCGTGAGAGCAGCTGCTCCCGGGTGAACACCTTCTCCGGGTGGGTGCTGAGGAACTTCAGCAGCTCGTACTCCATGTAGGTCAGGTCGATGGGCCGCCCGTCGACGGCCGCCTGGTACGTCTCGAGGTTCAGCACCAGGCCGCCGTGCTCGACCAGCTCCGGGCGGGCGGCCCGCCCCGACCGCCAGAAGAGGTGCCGTAGGCGGGCCTCCAGCTCCTTGGGGTGGAAGGGCGCGAGGCAGAAGTCGTCGTAGAGGTCGTCGCGCAGCTCGAGCTCCGCGATCTGGGCCCCGGTCACCAGCACGATCACCGGGCCGCCGAGGCCCTGCTTGCGCAGCGCGCGCGACATCACGAACGCACCCTCGGCGTCTTCACCGGCGAAGAGCACGGCGCCGTCCCATCCCGTCGACGGCTCCTGCTTGGTCGCCTCCGCCGGGTTCCCGAACGCCTTCCAGCGGTAGCCCGCGAGGTCGAGCGTCTGGGCGAGCAGGGGCGGCGGCGGATCGGGGACGACCAGCAGCTCGTCGGGGCCCGATGGCTCGATCCGGTTCACAGCGTCCCCAGGTACCGCTCTACCTCGAAGGGGGTCACCGCGCCCTTGTAGGCGTCCCACTCGGTCCGCTTGTTGCGCAGGAAGTACTCGAACACGTGCTCACCGAGGGCCTCGGCCACGAGCTCGGAGCCCTCCATGGCGTCGAGGGCGCGGTCGAGCGACTCGGGGAGCGAGCCGATGCCCGCCTCGGCCCGCTCGACGGCGCTCATCTCGTAGATGTTGTTCGTGGCGGGGGGCGGGAGCTCGTAGCCCTCCCGGACGCCCCGCAGGCCGGCGGCGAGCATCACCGAGAACGCCAGGTACGGGTTGCAGGCCGGGTCGGGGGACCGGAACTCGATGCGGGTCGCGGACTCCCGGCCCTTCTTGGGCACCGGCACCCGCACCAGGGCCGAGCGGTTGTTGCGGGCCCAGCAGACGTAGACCGGGGCCTCGTAGCCGCTGACCAGGCGCTTGTAGGAGTTGACCCACTGGTTGGTCACCGCGGTGATCTCACGGGCGTGGTGGAGGAGGCCGGCGATGAACGCCTGGCCCGTCTTGGAGAGGCCGTGCTCGTCGCCGGGGTCGTGGAACGCGTTCAGGTCGCCTTCGAAGAGCGAGAGGTGGCTGTGCATCCCGTTGCCGTACGCGCCGGTGAGCGGCTTGGGCATGAACGTGGCGTGGACGCCCAGGGCGGCCGCCACCTCCTTGACCACCAGGCGGAAGGTCATGACGTTGTCGGCCATGCTCAGGGCGTCGGTGTGGCGGAGGTCCATCTCGTGCTGGCTGGGCCCGAGCTCGTGGAAGCTGTACTCCACCGGGATGCCCATGCCCTCCACCGTGGTGATGGTCTGCCGGCGGAGCTCGCTGGCCATGTCGAGCTGGGTCAGGTCGAAGAACCCGGCCTGGTCGAGCGGGTCGGGTGAGGACGCGGACCGGAAGTAGTAGTACTCCATCTCCGGGCCGACGTAGAACGAGTACCCCATCTCGTGGGCCACGTCGAGGTTGCGGGCCAGCACCCGGCGCGGGTCGCCTTCGAAGGGCTCGCCGTCGAGGGTGCGGATGTCGCAGAAGATGCGGGCGGTGGAGCCGTCGTCGGGCCCTCCGGGCAGGAGCAGCTCGAAGGTCGACGGGTCGGGGACGGCCAGCATGTCGGCCTCCTGGACCCGGCTGTAGCCCTCGATCGAGGAGCCGTCGAAGGTCATGCCCTCCTCGAGCGCGCTCTCCAGCTCGGCCGGCGTGATGGCGAAGCTCTTCAGGAACCCGAGCACGTCGGTGAACCAGAGGCGGACGAAGCGCACCCCGCGCTCCTGCACGGTTCGCATGACGTAGTCGCGCTGGTGGCTCCCGGTGTGCTCCACCGGCTCGTCGCCCTCGTCGTCGCCTGGATCGCCCACGTAGCTCATGTCGTCCTCGTAGTCCCTGTGGTCGTCGCTTTGCCGCACGTGGTTCGGGGTGGGCCGCCGGCCCGTTCGGGTCGCTCGGGGCCGCGTCCCGGAGCCGAGGTGCGGTCCCGATCCGGTACGCACCAGTGTGCCAGCGGGCGGGGTGCGGCGGGCCCGACGGCGACCCTGTTCACACGGTCGTCATCTTGCGGGCGCGGTCTAACCTCGCCAGGGTCGCGACGGATCGGAGGAGGAGCGATGACGCAGCTCGCGGGTGCGAACGTGGTGGTCACCGGCGGGGGGAGCGGGATCGGTCGCCTGATGGCCGCCGGGATGGTGGAGCGTGGGTCCCGGGTCGCGATCTGGGACCTCGACCCCGCCGCCGCGGCCGAAGCCGCCGAGGAGCTCACCCGTCGCGGCCCGGGCCGGGCCGACCCGTACACCTGCGACGTGACCGACCGGGCCGCCGTCTTCGAGGCCGCCGAGCGCACCGCGGCCGGTACGGGTCCCGTCGACGTGCTCGTGAACAACGCGGGCGTCGTGAGCGGCAACTGGCTCACCGAGCTGACCGAGGCGCAGGTCCGGCGGACGTTCGAGGTGAACACGCTCGCCCTCTACTGGACCACGCAGGCGATGCTGCCGGGGATGACGGAACGTCGCCGCGGCCACGTGGTGACCATCGCCTCGGCGTCGTCGCTGGTGGGCGTCGCCAAGCTCAGCGACTACGCGGCCTCGAAGTGGGCGGCCATGGGCTTCGACGAGTCGCTGCGCGTCGAGCTCCGCCGGCAGGGCTCGCCCGTGCGGACCACGGTCGTGTGCCCCTTCTACATCGACACCGGCATGTTCCGCGGGGTGAAGAGCCGCTTCCCGAAGCTGCTCCCCATCCTCGAGCCCGGATACGTGGCCGAGCGCGTCGTGCGGGCCGTCGAGGCCGACCGGTCGCGCCTGTACCTGCCGCCCACCGTGGGGCTCGGCCACCTCATGCGCTTCCTGCCGATCGCCGCGTTCGACCGGCTCAACGACGAGCTCGGCGTGAACCGCTCGATGGACGACTTCGTCGGCCGCGCGTCCGCGACCCGCTAGCGCCTAGGCGAGCGAGGCCTTCTCGTACATCGCGACCACGCAGGCCCCGCCCAGCCCGAGGTTGTGCTGGAGGGCCCGCCGGGCGCCCTCGACCTGGCGCTCCTCGGCCTCGCCCCGCAGCTGCCAGGTGAGCTCGGCGCACTGGGCGAGGCCTGTGGCGCCGAGGGGGTGCCCCTTGGAGATCAGGCCCCCGGAGGGGTTCACCACCCACCGGCCGCCGTAGGTGACGGCACCGGAGTCGATGAGCTCGGCGGCCCCACCCTCGCCGCACAGGCCGAGACCCTCGTAGGTGATCATCTCGTTGGCCGAGAAGCAGTCGTGCAGCTCGACGACGTCGACGTCCTCGGGCCCGTGCCCCGACTGCTCGTAGACCTGCCGGGCCGCGTCGCGGGTCATGTCGAACCCGACGAACCTCATGTCGGAGTCGGACTCGAAGCTCGACGGGAAGTCGGTGTTCATCGACATGGCGACGATCTCGACGGCCCGGTCGGCGAGCCCGTGCTCGCGCACGTACTCCTCGCTGGCGAGGATGGCCGCCGCGCCGCCGTCGGAGGTGGGGCAGCACTGCAGCTTGGTCAGCGGCTCGTGCACCATCGGCGCGGCGAGGATCTCCTCGAGCGTGTACACGTCGCGGAACTGAGAGCGCGGGTTGGCCGCCGAGTGGCGGTGGTTCTTCTCGGCGATCCGGGCGAAGCTCTCGGGCTTCACGCCGTAGAGCTCCATGTACTCGCGGCCGGCGTTGCCGAACATCTGCGGGGCGGGCGGCGCGGCCGTGAACCCGCGCTTGGCGTTCATCTTCTCGAACGTCCACTGCATCGGGATGGCCCGGTCGGTGTACTTGATGCCGAGCGAGCCGCGCTCCATCTTCTCGAAGCCGAGCGCCATCGTGCACTCGGCCAGGCCGCCCTCGATGAAGCTCTTGGCGAGGTAGAGCGCGCTCGAACCGGTGGCGCAGTTGTTGTTCACGTTGACGACCGGGATGCCGGTGACGCCCACCTCGTAGAGGGCCCGCTGCCCGGCCGTGGAGTCGCCGTAGCAGTACCCCACCGCGGCCATCTCGACCTGGTCGTAGGAGATCCCGGCGTCGGCGAGCGCGCCCTGACCGGCCTCGCGGGCCATGTCGGGGTAGTCCCACTCCCGCCGGCCCGGCTTCTCGAAGTTGGTCATGCCCACACCGACGACGAACACCTTGCGCCCCATGGGGATCCCTCCGATCCGGCTGCCGGGGCCCGCTGCCTCCGGCGCGACCGGGCCAGGTTAGGCGGACGACCGGCCCCGACGACCATTCCCGGGACCTCCGAGCGACGGCGGGTCGGCCGGAGCCCCCGTATCCTCTGGGTCATGGCCCTGGTACGCGTGGCGGCCGCGCAGCTCGACGTCGTGGTCGGCGACCTCGAGGGGAACCTCGCCCGGATCGTCGAGGCGTACTCGCGGGCCGAGGACGCCGGCTGCGACCTGGTGGCCTTCCCCGAGCTGGCGTTGACGGGCTACCCGCCCGAGGACCTCCTGTTGCGGCCGGCCTTCGTGGCGCAGGCCGCCGAGGCGTTGGGCAAGCTCGCGGCGCGCACCGGTGCCACGGCGGCGGTGGTCGGCTATCCCGATGCCGGCCACGACCTGTCCAACGCGGCGGCCGTGTGCGCCCGAGGGAAGGTCCACGGCGTGTACCGCAAGCGCCTCCTGCCGAACTACGCCGTGTTCGACGAGCGGCGCTACTTCACCCCCGGGTCGGCCGACGGGCCGTTGTTCGTGGTCGGCGGGGTGCGGGTCGCGGTGAGCGTCTGCGAGGACGCCTGGAGCCCGGGCGGTCCGCTCACCGCGCAGGCGGCGGGAGGAGCCGAGCTCGCCGTCAACATAAGCGCGTCCCCGTTCCACGCGGGGCGCCAGCGCGAGCGCGAGGCGATGCTCTCCACCCGGGCCGCGGATGCGGGCGTCCCGCTGGTGTACGTGAACCTCGTCGGCGGTCAGGACGAGCTCGTCTTCGACGGCTCCTCGATGGTCTTCGACGAGTGGGGTCGCCTCGTGGCGCGGGCCGCGGCGTTCAAGGAGGATCTCCTGGTCGTCGACCTCGACGTGAACCCCGGCTACCGCCACCGCCTCCTCGACCCTCGCGGCCGCGCCACGGGCGCGCCGCTCCCCTCGGTGGCGGTGAGCGAGGCGCGACCCCACGACCGCTCCGCTCCGGGGCGGATCGCCGCCGCCCCCGGCCCGGTGGCCGAGGTCTACGAGGCGCTGGTGCTCGGCACCCGCGACTACGCCCGCAAGAACGGCTTCGAGCGGGTGGTGCTGGGCCTGTCCGGCGGGGTGGACTCCGCCCTCGTGGCCGCGGTCGCGGTCGACGCCCTGGGCCCCGAGGCGGTCGTCGGGGTCCTCATGCCGTCGCGCTTCACGAGCGAAGCGAGCATCACCGACGCGTCCGCGCTGGCCTCGAACCTCGGCATCGAGACGATCACGCTTCCCATCGAGGCGGCCCACGCCGCGCTCCTGGAGATCCTCGACTCGCCCTTCGAGGGCGGCGACCCCGGCGTAGCGGGAGAGAACGTCCAGGCGCGGGTCCGCGGCATCCTCCTCATGGCCCTCTCGAACCGGTTCGGGTGGCTCGTCCTCACCACGGGAAACAAGAGCGAGATGGCCACCGGCTACGCCACCCTCTACGGCGACATGGCGGGCGGCTTCGCCGTCCTCAAGGACGTGCCCAAGACGCTGGTCTACGCGCTGGTGGAGGAGCGGAACGCGCGGGCCGGGCGCGACGTCGTGCCCCGGGCCATCGTGGAGAAGCCCCCGAGCGCGGAGCTGCGGCCCGACCAGCGCGACGACGACTCCCTGCCCGCCTACCCGGTCCTCGACCCGATCCTCGAGCGCTACGTCGAGGGCGACCGGTCCGTGGCCGAGATCGAGGCCGAGGGGTTCGACGCCGCGGTGGTGCGCCGCGTGGCGGGATTGGTGGACATGAACGAGTACAAGCGCCGCCAGGCCCCGCCCGGGGTGCGGGTGTCGCCCAAGGCGTTCGGCAAGGACCGCCGGTTGCCGATAACCAACCGCTGGCCGGGCTGACACCGGCGCCGTACGCCGACCGTGACGGTCCGTCGCTTCGCCCCTCAGGCTGCGCTGGTCGCCGCCGCGGTCCTCTACGGCGTGACGTACGCGGCGGTGCAGGGGGCCCTGGAGACGATGACCCCCATGGGCTTCAACGTCCTGCGGTTCGCGCTCGGCACGACGGTCCTGCTCCCGGTGGCGGTGGCGTGGGGCTGGCGCGGTCCCGAGCCGCGTCGCTCCGACACGCGGCGCTCCTTCCTCGCGGCCGGAGCCGCGCTCGGGATCGCCGCCGGGATCGGGTACTTCACCCAGAACGTGGGACTCCAGCACACGTCCACGTCGAACGTGGCGTTCATCACCGGCCTGTTCGCGGTGTTCACGCCGGCGTTCGAGGCGGTTCTGCACCGGCGACCGCCGCGACCCGAGGTGATCGGGGCCGTGGCTCTCGCCCTCGGGGGGATGTTCCTGCTGACCGGCGCCCGGCTGACGCTGAACTTCGGCGACGCGATGGCGCTGGTGGCCGCGGCGTCGTTCGGGTGGTGGTACGTGCTCATGGGTGAGACGGCGAACCGCTTCGACTTCGTCTCGCTGACCGCGGTGCAACTCGGCGCGACGGCCCTGTTCTCGTTGCCCGTGGCGCTGGTCACGGGCTTCGGGACCGTCACGAGCAAGGTCGTCGTGGCCGTGGTGGTCACCGCGGTCGGTTCCTCGGCGCTGGCCGTCAGCCTCTCGACGTGGGCCCAGCGCCGCGTCGACGCGTCGCGGGCCAGCCTCATCAACCTCCTCGAGCCCGTCGTGGCCGCGATCATCGGTTACGTGATCGGCGAGCGCATCGGGGGGTGGGGAGTGGTGGGAGCGGCTCTGATCCTGGTCGCGATCCTCGTCGCCGAGCGGGGCCTGGCCCGGGGCGGATACCGGCTCCCGACCGTCTCGCCGGAGGCCGGGGGCCCCCTCACCCCCGCGGGCCACGATCCCGGGCCGGACCCCGGGCGGGCCGGGGTCGGTGAAGGCGACCCGCCCGTTCCGCCGCCACCTGCTTGACCGGCGGTACCGGTGGCGGCGACCATCGCCCGATGGTCACCCTCGCCGACTCGGTCGGCCGGATCACCGCCTACCGGGAGGCGGAGCGGCGACTGTTCGAGGTCCTCGGCGGCTGGGTGTCCGACACGCCGGAACCGCAGGTGCAGCTCCTTCTTGCGCGGCACTCCCACCACCATGCGGAGCGCGCCGGCCTCTGGGATCGCCACCTGGCCCTCGACGGTGCTCCGTCGCCGGCTCCCGGCGGCGACGGCCTCGCACCGCTCGGGGGGGAGTGGATGTCGTTCCTCGACGACCTGGCCGCCGCGCCGCCCGGAGGACAGGGCGGATCCGACCCGACGGCCGAGCGGCTCGCCGCGGTCTACCGCGGCATGTTGCCCGCGCTGCTGTCGGCGTACCGGCGGCACCTCGACGAAGCCGACCCCGTCTGCGACGAGCCGGTGGCGCGGACCCTGCGCGCCGTCATCGCCGAGGCAGCACGCGACCTCGACGAGGGCGAGGCGCTCCTCGGGGCGATGCCCGGACCGCCCGGAGGTCGGGCCACGGTGGACCGGTGGGCCCGACAGGTGACCCGGCTCGCGGCGCACCTAGGCGCCGACCGGCATCGAGCGGGTCGGGCCCGGTCGGACGCGCCGGACAAGGGCCACTAGGGCTTGATCCGGCGTACCGGGGGTCGCGCGATCCCGGTTCCGGACTCGGATCGGCGGGCCCGCCGGGCCCGCGATCCGAGGTGCACGCGTATCAGCGCCGGGTGGTCACACGTCGACCCGTCGGGCCCGGAGGCGTCGGGCGCCCAGGGTGCTGCCGGCTCCCAGGAGCGTCAGAGTGAGCCCCAAGAAGACGAGTCGCACCGTACCGTCGGATCCGGTCTGGGCAAGGTTGCCGCTCTCGGTCGGGGTGGCGGCGGTGGTGGCGCCGGCCACGGTGATGGGGGAGGTCAGCACCACATCACCGAATCGGCTCTCCATGTTGATCGCGACCAGGGTGTGCTCGCCGTCGGGCGTACCCGACGGGATCGTCACCGTGGCCGAGAACTTCCCGTCAGCTCCGGTGGGCACCGACTCCGACGTGAGCCGTACCGGATCGGAGTAGAGGGCGATGTTCATCTCGTCGTCGGGATTGCCCGTCCCTTCGACCTTGACTGCGTCGCCGGCCTTCACCGTCTTGACGTCGACGGTCAGGTCCCCCGTTCCTGTCGGAGCGGTGGCCGGGAAGTCGACCGTGTAGGAGCCGCGGTCGTAATCGGCGCTCCCGCCACCGGAGTAGCTGTCGTAGTACTGGCAACTGGAGTTGACGTCGTAGGTGCCGGGTCGCGTGTCGGCGGGGGGCGTGAGCTCGATGCTCCACTTGCCGCCCACGGCGCTGGTCATGCCTGAGGCGATGGAACCGCCGTGGATGTTGAGGATGGCGGCGGCGACGGTCGCGCTGCTGCCGTTCTTGGCGTCGGCGCGCCGGGGGAGGCGCGAGTTGTAGACCTGCGAGGGGCAGTCGCCGCCGGAGACCTCGAACGTGGCTCCCGCGAGGCCGTGCGAGGGCGAGACGGTGACGGGACTCAGCGCGTAGCTCAGCGCCCCCGCCGGCAGCACCCACGCGAGGAGTGCCGCCCCGACGGTCAGGGCTCCTGCCAGGGAACGCCGGTGCGAGCTCCCGTGTGAACGAAGGTATGACATGTGGGTTCCCCTCCCGTAAGCGCGCGTCCCCGCCACCGGCGGCGGGTCCGGGCGTCAGCAGGCTCTCATGGAAGTTATCGGCAGGCAACTGGGGGAGCTGTGGATTTCCGTTTCCCCCGGTGACCGACGAGATCCATGAGGTGGGCGCTCCAGGCGTGCTCACGGGGAACGGGATCCGGGGCAGCCGGATCCGCGGGATGCCCGAGCCGGTGGAGCGATCCGTTCCAGGAGGCTCCTTCCCGCGGGCGTCAAGCGGGCCCAGGGCACCTCGCCATCGTGCCGCTCGACCGCCAGGCGGAGCGTCTCGGCCCGGCCGAGCGCGATGCCTAGCCGGACGAGGTCCACCAGCCCGGCCGATCGCGACACCGTCAGCCCACCCGTCGTCCTCCACGCGAGCCGCTGCGCCGTGACGGGGTTGGTGAGAGCGGTACGGGCACCCCGTCCCAGCTGGACCAAGACCTCGCTCTGGCGGCGCTCTCTCCCGGCGGCGCCGTCCAGATCGGGCGTCCACCGACCGCCGATCAGGTGTTCCATGTGGCGTGACCTGACGTAGGCGACGGCCATCTCACCGTCGATGCGCCGTCTCCCGCCGGGGACGCTGAACTGCGAGTAGCCGTCACGAGCCGGGGCCGGCTCGTCGATCACGAGCCCGCCGAGGGCGTCGACGATGTCGCGAAGGCCGGTGAACGAGATCTCGACCACATGGTCGGGGGCCACCCCGAGATCAAGGCAAAGGGTCGTGAGGAGAGGTTGCATGCCACCCTGGCGGACCAAGGTCAGTCGCGTGGGCGAACCACGTTCCCCGACGACCACCAGGTCACGCGGTATCGACACCGATGTCGGACGGCCGCGGCGAGGCACGCGCACCACCATGATCACGTCGGCCCGGCGGTCGGGCGTCGCACCCGGTGGTCCGAAGGCATCTGGGCGGCGGAAGCCTCCGAGTGCGGCACGGCTGTCGGTCCCTACCACCAGGTAGGTGGTGGCGCCGTCCCCGGTGCGCGCCAGGTCGAGATCGACGCGGTCGAGCCGGTGCGAGAGGAGGTAGCCCTCGGCGAGCGCCAGCAGCGCCGCCGCCGCGAGCAATGCGAGCAGCGTGCGCCGCCACAGCGGGAGCGCCGCTTCCCGGCCCCGGTTCCGCACTGTGGAAAACCCTACTTGACGGCTCCGTTATCCTTGGTTGGCGGGATGTGAGCGCACGGAGAGCCCGGGCGCTCCGTGCCTTCGCGTCGTGTGCGGAGGTGTCACGTACGGAGACCGCAGCGGGCACCGTCGTCGCTGCCGGCCGCCGGGTACGTGTGCCGGGCATATCCGCGGCGTGCCGGTCGTTCAAGCCCGGTGGGTGTCCGCACCCGTAACGCAATCCACCCCAGAGCCGAGCCCCCAGCCCAGCAACCGAAGAGGATCTCCGTGGCGAAGGAGCGTGTCGAGCGCGACGAGGAAGACCTCGTCCGCCTGTACCTCACCGACATCGGGCAGTACCCGCTGCTCACCAAGGACGACGAGGTCCGCCTGGCCCAGCTGATCGAGGGGGGCAACGCCGCGCGCACCGAGCTCGAAGCGGGCGCCAAGGGCCTCACCGCCGCCAAGAAGCGTGAGCTGCGCCGCACGGCCCGGGCCGGCGACGAGGCGCAGCGGACGTTCGTGCAGTCGAACCTCCGCCTGGTCGTCTCGATCGCGAAGAAGTACCAGGCCTCGGGCCTTCCGCTCCTCGACCTGATCCAGGAGGGGAACCTCGGCCTGATGCACGCGGTCGAGAAGTTCGACTGGCGCAAGGGCTTCAAGTTCTCGACCTACGCCACGTGGTGGATCCGTCAGGCGATCACCCGTGGCATCGCCAACACCGGCCGGACGATCCGCCTCCCCGTCCACGCCGGCGACACCCTGGCGCGCCTGCAGAAGGCGCGTTCACGCCTCGAGCTCAAGCTCGGCCGCCCCGCGACCCTCGCCGAGCTGTCGGCCGAGGTCGAGATGCCCGAGGACAAGGTCACCGAGGCGCTGCGCTTCGCCGCCGAGCCGCTCTCGCTCTCCGAACCGCTGCGCGAAGACGGCGACGCCGAGCTGGGCGACATCGTCGAGGACCGCTCGGCCGAATCGCCCTTCGAGGTCGCGGCCACGGCGCTGCTGCCGGCGGAGATCGAGAAGCTCCTCGGCCCGCTCGACGACCGGGAGCGCCAGATCCTCGCCCTGCGCTTCGGCCTCGACCGTGGCGAGCCGCGCACCCTCGAGGAGGTGGGGGAGTTCTTCAACCTCACCCGGGAGCGCATCCGCCAGATCGAGGCCCGGGCCATGAGCAAGCTCCGCCACCCGTCGGCCGACACGGGCGCGCGCGACCTCCTCGCCGTCTGATCCGCCGCCGCTCGGCGGAGGTGGCAGGAATCGAACCCACCGGACGGGGATCGCCCGTCCCACTCGTTTTGAAGACGAGGGGGGCCACCAGGCCCCGTTCACCTCCGGGGCCAGTCTCCCATGAGGCTCCCCGGTGAGCCCGGCGGCCGGCTTCGCTAGGATCGGCCGGCCAGGGTCGGCGCCGAAGCCGAGTGGACCGTCGCCCGCCTGGACCGTCGCCCGCCAACCACCACCGGAAGGGGTTACTCGCCGTGAAGAAGCTGCTCGTGCTCGTGCTCGTCCTCGCCGTCGGGGCGCTCGTCGTGAAGAAGGTCCGCGAGGCCTGATCCGGCGGCCGGACCTCCCGCATCGAGCCCGCCTCCGTGGCGGGCTCTTGCGCGTCCGGGTCCGTGATCGCAGGCCCGTCTCAGCGCGGTGACGTCAGCGCCGAGCCGGCCCGCACCAGGTGCCGGACGGCCTCGGCGGAGTTGCCGAGCGCCGCTCCCCCGGCCGCGGCCGCGGCCAGCGCCCTCGACGCGGCGGCCCGGCCCGCCGACAGGGCCGCCGAGGCCCGCCGCGCGGCGGGTGCGGTGCGGGTTCCGCCCGCGCGGGGGGCGCCCAGGGCGGCGCC
>JADLDD010000048.1 GCA_020846855.1 Acidimicrobiia bacterium
CGCTCCCGCGGAACGGGCCGCCCTGGGGCGGCGCCGCCGCCGGAGGGCCGTCGCGGTGGTCGCCGTGGGACCCGCGGTGGCGGGGTACCTAACCCGCCGCCGGCGCCGGCGGCGCCGACCCTGACCCGACCCCCGGGGGGAACGTGATCCGAACCACTCGAGCGCGCCTGCTGGCCGTCGCCGCGGCCGTCGCCGTCGGCACCGCCACGCTGGCGGCATGCGGCACCCGGGTGAGCGAAGCGGAGCGCGAGCGCTACCGGGCGGCCGTCCGGCCCGGTGCCGGCACAGCCACGCCCACCACCAGCCCCGCGGGGCCCGCGGCGCCGTCCGACTACCCCTGCGGCCCCGGCGACGCCAAGGGCGCCACCGACGTCGGCGTCACCGACGAGTCCATCACGATCTACACGGTCCAGGACATAAGCGGCCCGCAGCCCGGCCTGTTCAAGCCGAGCCAGGACGCCATGCAGGGCTTCGTCGACCACTGCAACAGCCTGGGAGGGGTGAACGGCCGCAAGCTGGAGCTGGTGAAGAAGGACTCCAGCTTCTTCGAGCCCCGACCCCCGGTCGAGGAGGCGTGCACCAAGGGGTTCGCGCTCGTGGGCTCGGCGATCCTCTTCGACGACCAGATCGTCGACGTGACCGCCGGCTGCGATCTCCCCGTGCTGCCGACGATGTCGACCACCTCCAAGCACAGCAACGCCGACAACGTGATCCACGCGGTGCCCAACCCGTTGACCCAGTGGCAGGCCGGTCCGGCCTACTGGTTCGCCGAGCACCACCCGAAGGCGGTGAAGCGCGCCGCCACGCTCTACTCCGACCTGCCCCAGACCAAGAACCGCGCCCTCCAGCAGAAGTCGGGCTACGAGCAGGCCGGATTCCGGTTCGTGATGCGCAAGAGCACGCCGCTGAACCAGCTCAACTGGGGCCCGACCGTCGACGAGCTGCGCTCGAAGAAGATCGGGTACGTGACGGTCTGGAGCGGGCTCGAGGACCCCGCCAACCTGATGAAGGAGATCAAGGCCCAGGGCGTCGACATCCCGATCGTCGACATCCAGGCCCAGTCCTACGACCCGCACTTCCTCGCCCAAGCCGGCCCCGCGGCCGAAGGCGCCTACGTCGGCGTGAGCGTCCACCCGCTCGAGGAGGCCGACTCGAACCGGGAGACCGCCACCTTCATCGAGTGGACGGAGAAGGCGGGTGGCCAGCCCACCGCCCTCGGTGCGTTCACGTGGTCGTCGGGTCTCCTCTTCGCCCAGGCGGTGAAGCACCTCGGCAGCAAGGTCACCCGGGCCGGGTTGCTCGAGTACCTGCGCGGCGTCCACAAGTGGGACGGCGAGGGCATCCACGCGGTGGGCGACCCCGGCGCGAACCGGCTGACGCAGTGCTACGTGCTGCTCCAGGTGCGAGGCGGCAAGTTCACCCGGGTCTTCCCCGACAAGGGCTTCGAGTGCGACCCCCGCTTCGCGGCGAAGGTCCCCGACCCCGAGGCCCAGGGCTGAGCCGGCCCACGCCGTGACGACCTTCCTCCGCCTGACGATCTTCGGGCTCGTCACGGGCGGGATCTACGCGGTGGCGGCCACCGGGCTGGTGGTCACGTACACCACGTCGGGGATCTTCAACTTCGCCCACGGCGCGATCGGGATGCTCGCCGCGTTCCTGTACTGGGAGCTGCACGTCAACCACGGCATCCCCACCCTCGTGTCCCTGGCCCTCGTGCTCCTCGTCTTCGCGCCGCTCGCCGGCGCGCTGCTCGAGCGCACGCTGATCCGCCCCCTCCACGGCGCGCCCTTCGCGACCACCATCGTGGTTACGGTGGGGATCCTGGCCGGCTGCCTCGGCCTGGCCCAGCAGATCTGGAAGCCCGGCGCGCCCCGGGTGGTGGAGGAGTTCTTCCCCGCGGAGGGGTTCCACGTGGCCGGGGTGTTCGTCTCCTGGCACCGGGCCATCACGCTCCTGATCGCGGCCGCGACCGTCGTCGCCCTGCGCCACCTGCTCCACCACTCCCGGGCCGGGATCACCATGCGAGCCGTCGTCGACGACCGCGACCTCACGTCGCTCTCCGGGGTGGCGCCGACCCGGCCCAGCGCGCTGTCGTGGGCGATCGGCTCGTCGCTGGCGGCCCTGGCCGGGATCCTCATCGCCCCCCTGATCACCCTCGACGTGGTCCTGCTGACCCTCCTGGTCATCGACGCCTACGCCGCCGCGGTGGTGGGCCGGCTCCGCAGCCTCCCCCTCACGTTCATCGGGGCGATGATCCTCGGCCTGGCCCAGTCCCACGGGAGCTACTGGCTGCCCAAGGCCTTCCCCGGCGACCGCTTCCCCGACTGGCTGCCCGGCTTCACCGACTCCCTGCCCGTCATCCTGCTCTTCGTGGCGTTGCTCGCGTTGCCCGAGGCGCGCCTGCGCGGGGCCCGGGCCGTGCGCGCCGTGACCGGCCGCGTGCCGTCGGTCCGTCACGCCGCGGCCGGCGCGCTCCTGCTGACCGGTGTCGCGTGGGCCGGCGCCGGGTTCATGACCGGTCAGGACGTCCAGCGGGTCGGCGAGGGCGTCGCCCTGGGCCTGATCGGGCTGTCGCTGGTGCCCCTGACGGGCTTCGCGGGCCAGGTGTCGCTGTGCCCGTTCGCGTTCGCGGGGCTGGGCGCGGTCGCCATGTCGAAGGTGGGGGGCGGCGGATCGTGGGTGGGGCTGCTCGTGGCCATGGCCGTACCGGCCGCGGTCGGCGCGCTCGTCGCGCTGCCCGCCCTGCGCCTCCAGGGGCTGTACCTGGCGCTCTCGACCCTGGCCTTCGCCGTGCTGGTCGACTACATGGTGTTCCCGCAGGCCAGCCTGTTCCGGACCAGCATCACCCTGGAGCGACCCGATCTGTTCGGCCTCTCCCTACAAAGCGACCGGGCCTGGTTCGTGGTCCTCGCCGCCGCCTACGGGCTGGCGGCGGTGTTCGTGGTTTGGCTGCGCCGCGGGCGCCTGGGCCGGCGCCTCGTGGCGATGCGCGACTCCCCCGTCGGGTGCGCCATGACCGGCATGAGCCTCACGCGGACCAAGCTCGTGGTGTTCGCCCTGTCGGCGGCGATGGCCGGTCTCGGCGGGGCGATGCTCGCGGCCATGAAGGTGTCGATCTCGGCCAAGAGCTTCACCGCCCTGGGCGGCCTGACGGTGCTCCTGATCGCCGTGATCGGCGGCATCGAGACCGCGAGCGGCCCGCTCCTCGGTGGCCTGGCGCTGGCCGGTATGACGATCCTCGCCCAGGAGGCCCCGGCCCTGGGCTGGGTACCCGCGGTCGGGCCCGCGGTGGCCGCGATCGTGCTGGCCCGCCAGCGCGACGGCGTGGCCGCCGTGCTGGGGGGCCTGGCCCGCAACGTGGTCGGCCGGCGGCGGGGCCGGGCGCCCACCACGCCCGATCCGCTGACCGCGCTCGACGGCTCGTGGCCGGTCGGCCAGGCCCTCGAGCCGGCGCGGGTGCGCGCCCTCGACGGCCTGTTCGGCATCGACGACGGGCTCTGCGCCGCGGAGTCGGCCCGGTGACCGGCGACGCGGCGCGGCCCGCCCTCGAACTGCGCGGCGTGCGGGCCGCCTACGGCTCCATCGAGGTCCTCCACGGCGTCGATCTGGTCGTCCCGCCGGCGAGCGTCGTCGCCCTGCTGGGCCCCAACGGCGTGGGCAAGACCACCACGCTCAAGGTCGCGTGCGGGCTCGTGACGCCCACCGCGGGCTGCGTCCACGTGGCCGGGCGGCACGTGAACGGGGCCGGGGCGCACCGCCTGGCCCGGGCCGGCGTGCGCACCGTGCCCGAGGGCCGAGGCGTCTTCCCAAACCTCACCGTGGCCGAGAACCTGGCGCTGGCGTCGGCCGACCGGCGCCACGCCGCCACCGTCCACGAACAGGCCTACGCCCGCTTCCCCCGCCTCGGGGAGCGGGCCCGCCAGAGCGCGGGGAGCCTCTCGGGGGGCGAGCAGCAGATGCTGGCCCTGGCCCGGGCCCTCGCCACCGACCCCGCGCTGCTGCTGGTCGACGAGCTCTCGATGGGCCTGGCCCCTCTGCTCGTGGAGGAGCTCTACGAGCAGGTGGCGACCATCGCTCGCGAGGGTGTGTCGATCCTCGTGGTCGAGCAGTTCGCCCACACCGTCCTCGGTGTCGCGCACCACGCCGCCCTGATGATGAACGGGCGCGTCCAGTTCTCGGGCCCGTCGGCGGAGATCGCCGGCGCCCTCGACGCCGCGTACCTCGGAACGACCGGAACAGGAGCACGACCATGACCGACCCGGCGCCGCCGCCGTCGCGCACCGACCAGCCCGACCGGCTGGCCCTGCTGGAAGAGGCCCTCGCATCGCTGCCGGCGGGCGGCGGCGCGCACGGTCCGGAGGCCCGCGCCCTGGCCGTGGGCACGATCCTCGTGATCGCCTCGGTGGTCCTCGTGATCGCGGGCTGGTACGGGGCCTCGGGCACCCTCGACGTCGGCGAGCAGATCCCGTACCTGATCTCGGGCGGCGTGGCCGGGTTGGTGGCCGCCGTGATCGGGTCGGTCCTGTTCCTGCGCTACTCGATGGGCCGCTACCTCCGGTACTGGATCATCCGCCTCGTCCACGAGGACCGCGAGCAGACCGACCGCGTGGTCGCGGCCCTCGAGCGGGTCGAGGCCGCGGTGCGGTCGCCGCGCGACGAGCGGGCGCTCGACCGACCATGACCCGCACGGACCCGACCCGGGCCGGGCGTGCCCGCTGGTGGACCCCGAAGGGCCGCATGCTCAAGGGGATCGTCGTGCTCCAGGGTACGGCGTACCGGTCGACGGGTGGGCGGGTCCTGGCCCGCGCCCGCGGCAACCCGCTCCTCCTGCTCACCACCCGGGGCCGGCGGACGGGACAGGCCCGCACCGTGCCCCTCCCCTACTTCTCGGAGGGCGACCACGTGGTCGTGGTGGCCTCCAACTCGGCCCAGGAGCGGCACCCCGCGTGGTACCTGAACCTCGAGGCCGGACCCGAGGTCGAGGTACAGGTGGGGCGTCACCGGAGCCCGGCTCGGGCCCGCCGCCTCGAGGGCGAGGAGGCCGAGCGAATGTGGCTCCGCCTCGAGCGGGAGTCGCCCTGGTACACGCAGTACCAGGCCCGCACGGCGCGCGAAATCCCGCTGGTGGCGATCAGCCCGTCGCAGCCCGTCGACCACGACGTGCCGGTCGACGTCGAGCGCCCGGCCGTCGGCTGGTGGGTGTCCATCCTCTCCGGCATGGGTCTGCTCGGTCTCATCGCCCACCACGGAGGCGTGTGGCGGTGGTGGTCGGGCCGGGTGACGCCGGCCGTCCCCCGCCCCGCCTACCAGGCCGTGTTCTGGGTGGCGGTCGGGCTGCACGTGGGCGAGGCCGCGTACGCCGTCCGGGAGGCCGAGCGCGACGGCCGGTCGGCGTCCAGCCTGCGCTGGGGGTTCCAGACGCTGCTCCTGGGCTTCCCCTCGCTGCGGCTGCTGCTGCGCCGCACGGCCCGCCCGTCGTGACGACCACCGGCGGCCCGGCGGGCCGCGACGCCGGCCCGGCACCCGTGCTCTCCGTGTCGGGCGTGCAGGTGACCTTCGGCGGTCTCCACGCCCTCGACGGCGTCGACCTCGAGGTGCACGCGGGCCGCGTCACCGGCCTCATCGGGCCCAACGGAGCGGGCAAGACGACCCTCTTCAACGTGATCTGCGGCCTCCAGCCGGCCACGCAGGGCCGGGTGCTGCTCGACGGCCGGGACATCACCCGCCTCGCCCCGTACCGGAGGGTGCGGGCCGGCATCGGCCGGACCTTCCAGCGCATCGAGGTCTTCGGCTCGTTGAGCGTGCGCGACAACGTGCTCCTGGCCGCCGAGACACGCCAGCAGTGGTCGCCCGACCCGGTCGACCCGCGGCGCGTCACCGATGGTGTGCTGGACCGGGTGGGGCTGGCGGCGGTCGCCGACGCCCCCGTGGCCTCGTTGTCCACAGGGACCACCCGCCTCGTCGAGGTGGCGCGCGCGCTGGCGGGCGTCCCCCGCCTGCTCCTGCTCGACGAGCCGTCGTCGGGCCTCGACGACGCCGAGAGCGCACCCTTCGCCGGGCTCCTCCGCTCCCTGGCCCACGACGACGGCCTGGCCGTGTTGATCGTGGAGCACGACATGCCCCTGGTGATGGGCGTGTGCGAGTGGATATTCGTCCTCGACCTCGGGCGCCTCATCGCCCAGGGGCCGCCCGCGGCCATCCAGGACGACGCCCGGGTCCGCGACGCCTACCTCGGCACCCGGGCCTGAGGCCCTCGCGCCTCGGGCATAAGCCTCGTAGCTCGATACGTTGTCCAGGGTGAGGCCCGGACGCATTCCGGCGTGGTTCTCCCCGCCGGGACCCGGGCGTGACGAAGGAGGCTCCACCGTGCGCGTCGACTACCGGTCAACCTTCCCCGCCGCCATGAAGGCCATGCTCGGCCTCGAGGAGGCGGTGCACTCGAGCACCCTCGAACCCGAGCTGCTCGAGCTGGTCAAGCTGCGGGCGTCGCAGATCAACCGCTGCGGGTTCTGCGTCGACATGCACACCAAGGACGCCGAGGCCATCGGCATGACGTCGCAGCGGCTCTACCTCACCTCGGCATGGGAGGAGGCACCCGTCTACTCCGATCGGGAGCGGGCCGCGCTGGCGTGGACCGAGGCCCTCACCCGGCTGCCGGAGGAAGGCGCGCCCGACCCCGTGTGGGCCGAGGTCGACAAGAACTTCAGCGCCGAGGAGGCCGTGGCACTGACGCTCGCCATCATCGCGATCAACGGGTGGAACCGCTTCGGCGTGGGGCTCCAGTCCCCGGTGGGGCACTACGTGTCGAACCGCCACCCCGCCGGCTGAGCGACCCCGCGGACGGCGACGGCACCGCGACCACCGCCGCAACCGCGGGCACCCGCCTCGGGGCGGTAGCGTCGTCGGGCGTGGATCGCCGGACCTTCCTAGCCGGGCTGCTGGGCGGCGCGGTCGCGGCGGGCTGTGGGTCCGGGTCGGGCTCGACCCGTGCCCGGCGCCCCCTGCCCCCGGTGCCCGCCGGGCTGCCGGCCGATCGCTTCGTGCTCGGCGTGGCGTCGGGCGACCCCCGCCCCGATTCCGTGATCCTCTGGACCCGGATCGTGGCCGACCCCCTGTCGGGCGACGGCGGGATCGGCAAGGCGCCGGTCCCGGTGCGCTGGGAGGTGGCCGCCGACGAGGGCTTCGGGCGCGTGGTGCGCTCGGGCACCGCCGTCGCCGACGCCGCGCTCGCCCACTCCGTCCACGTCGACGCCCGGGGCCTCGCTCCGGACCGGTGGTACTGGTACCGCTTCCGGGTCGGCGACCGGACCAGCCCCGTGGGGCGGACCCGCACCGCTCCCGCGGCCGGGGCCCGGCCCGACCGTCTGCGCTTCGCCTTCGCCTCGTGCCAGAACCGCCAGGACGGCCACTGGACGGCGCACCGGAACCTCGCGGCCGAGGACCTCGACCTCGTGGTGTTCCTCGGCGACTACATCTACGACGAGGACCCCGACCCGGCCGCGGTGCGGCCCTACCGGTCGGCGGACCCGGTCGACCTCGCCACCTACCGGGCCCGTTGGGGCGAGTACAAGGCCGATCCGGCCCTGCAGGCGTCGCACGCGAGGTTCCCGTGGGTATGCACCTGGGACGACCACGAGGTGTCGGGCAACTACGCCGCCGACCACGCCGGCGAGGACTACGGCGACGACGGCCTGAGTCGGAAGGAGTTCCTCGCCCGGAGGGCCGCGGCGTACCGCGTGTACTACGAGAACCTGCCGTTGCGGGTCGATCCGCCGCGCGGCGCCGATTTCCGCATCCACCGCGAGGTCGCCTGGGGCCGCCTCGCGCGGGTCTTCGTGCTCGACACCCGCCAGTACCGAAGCGACCAGGCCGCGGGCGATCCGTCGCTCCCGGCCGGCGCCGGGCCGATCACCGACGAAGCCCGCGACGAGGGGCGCACGATGCTGGGCCGGGCCCAGGAGCGGTGGCTAGGGCGGGCGCTCGACCGCACCCCCGCGGCCTGGAACGTGATCGCCCAGTCGGTGGTGATGGGGCGGATGCCGTTCGTCGGCAGCCTCTACAACCTCGACCAGTGGGACGGCTACCCCGTGGCCCGGCGGCGCCTCCTCGCGCAACTCCGCGGCGTCAACAACCCGGTCGTCATCTCGGGCGACTTCCACCTCGGCGCCCTCGGCGTGATACCCGAGGACCCCGAGGACCCGACGACCCCGCCGGTCGCGACCGAGATCGTCAGCACGTCGATCTCGTCCGACTTCCCGGCCGCGCTCACCGACGTGGCCGAGACCCAGATCCGCGGGCTGCCGAACTTCCGCTACGTGAACGCCCGGCGGCGCGGCTACGTGACCTGCGAGGTGAGCGCCGGCCGGCTCGACATCGAGCACCGCGTCGTCGACACCACCGCCTCCCCGACCTCGGACGTGCGCACCGACGCGGCCTGGACGGTCACCGCCGGCGACCCGGAACCCCGGCCCCGTCCCACCGGCGGAGCCTGACCCTCCGGGCCCGACCGGCGGAGCCTGACCCACCGGGACTGACCGGCGGAGCCTGACCCACCGGTCCCGACGGACCGACCCCCGACGGAACAACGTCGTGCTCCGACACGTTCTACGGGGGGCAGCGCCCCAAGGAGACGTCATGGCCGATCCCATCTTCCCCCCCGCCACCCGCGAGACGGGCGAGCGCCGCCGGCAGCTCGCGCCCGCCGCCACCGAGGCGTTCGAGAACTTCAGCCGCACCGTGTTCGCGGCCGGCGCCCTCGACGAGAAGACGAAGCAGCTCATAGCGGTGGCGGTGGCGCATGTGACCCAGTGCCCGTACTGCATCCGCGGCCACACCAAGCTCGCCCACCGCAAGGGCGCCACCGGCGAGGAGATCATGGAGGCCGTCTACGTGGCGGCCGAGATGCGGGCCGGCGGGGCCTACGCCCACTCGACCATCGCCATCGACGCCCTCGACCGCCTCGGCGCGTGGGACGGGGCCCACCCCGGCGGCGCGTCCCACGACCACGCGGCCGACGACGGCGGGGCGGCTACGACCGGTGGTAGCGCGCCACGGTGAAGCCGATCATCAGCGGCACCTGCAGCGCGTAGACGACGAGCGACGCCACCAGCACCACCAAGGTCCCCCCGCGCAGGCCGTCGCGGATGAACACCCAGCCGATCAGGCCGGCGGTGATCGTGTAGGCGAGGAGCGACCACTTCGCCACGTCGACGAAGCGCCGCCAGGGGAAGTCGGGTACGCGGGCCATGAGCGTGAGGTTGGCCAGCAACAGGACCACCGACGCGATCAGGAGCGCCACCGCGGGGGCGAGGGGCACCGACTCGGGCAGGTGCGCGGCGAGGTAGATCCCGCCCACCAGGATGAGGGCCAGCGACGCCATCCCGACCTGGATGACCGGCGGGAACCGGTCGGCCTCGGGCGCGGCGGCGGCTGGGGTCTTCATCCCACCCTGATCTTGGTCATGATCACGAGGATCGCCACCTGCATGATCCCGATTACCCCGGCGCTGTAGACGAAGCGCTTCATCAGCCGGTCGATCACCATCGGGTCGGGCTGGGGCTTCTTCATCTCGATCAGCACCGCGATGTTGGCCGGCTCGAGGAGGCCCAGCGCCAGCAGGGCCATGACCCCGACCACGATGTAGCTGGCGACGACCCAGCCGTGCATCGGGTGGCCGGAGTTGACGGTCCCCATCTTCAGGCCTAGCTGCCAGCCGGCCACGAGCGTGGCCGTGACGAGCGTCGGCATGATCACGACCATCTTGGGCATCAGCCGTCTCGACAGCTCGGCCCGCGCCGGTATCGACAGGCTCCCCAGGATGGGCCCGATGATCAGGCCCATGAACAGGTCGACGATCGTCCAGCCCGCGCCGAAGGCCACGTGCAGCAGGACGAGCGACCAGTACGTGCCCGACACCACGCCGGCGACGAGGAGCACGAGCGCCCCGCCGGACAGGATCAGACCCACCCGCGGGACGACCTCGAAGTCGGGCAGCGTCATACCGCCCGGCGGACCGGCACCCGGGATCGCCCCGGGGATGGGCGCCGTGACTTCGGTCACGCCGAGAAGCTAACCCCCACCCGGCCTCACCGCAACGACCCCGGCGGCCCGAAGGGGATCGGCGCCGGACGGCCGGGACGGGATCGTGAGGATCACCAGAACTCCTCGTAGTGGATGTTGCCGGGGTCCTTGCGGCGGTCGAGCTTGAAGCCCCGCTCCGCGAGCAGCTCCACGACCCCGGTGCGCTCGGGGTACACCTCGACGCCGTCGTCGGTCTCGGGCAGGCCGATCATGTCGGGGTTGCCGCACAGGAACACGTGGGTACGGTCGGGGTCGAGGTCGGCGCCGAGCGACGCCTCGAGCGAGCCGTCGCGGATCAGGTCCTGGAGGTGGCGCTTGGGCACGTCGGGCTCGCGCGTCGGCAGGGCGAGGTAGTGGTAGTTGGGGAAGCGCTCCTCGAGCGCCCGGTGGGCCTCGAGATAGGCGAGGTCGTGGTTGTGCCGGACGGTGACCGCCGAGACGATCGGCCCCGTATGCCCCCGGCGCAGCAGCTCGGTGATCATCACGTTGTGCGGCGCCTCGCCCGTCCCCGTCGAGAGGAACACGATGCGCGACGCCGGATCGGTGACGGGGTCGACGGTGTAGCGCCCCGCCGCCTTGCGCCCCATGAAGATGCGGTCACCCTCACGCTTGAGCGCCAGGCGGGGGGTGAGGCCGGGTATCCACTCGTCGGTGGGCGCCACCAGCACCACGTAGAACTCGAGCTCGCCGTCGTGGGGGCTTCCGACCAGGTTGCCGTCGTCGTCGAGGACCCGGCAGCAGATCGAGTACGAGCGACGGACCAGCTTCGTGAAACGGTCCTCGATCCCGGGTTCCATCGCGTCGTCGATGCGGGGCTCCCAGTAGCCGA
>JADLDD010000049.1 GCA_020846855.1 Acidimicrobiia bacterium
CCGCGGGCCCGCGAGATCGACCGCACCGAGGAGTACCCGCAGGACCTCTTCGAGCTCTTCGTGGCGGCCGGCCTGACCGGCCTCTGCATACCGGAGCGCCACGGCGGCAGCGGGGCCGGGATACTGGGTCTCACCATCGCGATAGAGGAGGTCGCCAAGTACTCGAACGCGGCGGCCCTCATGCTGCTCCTCACCCGGCTGCCCGTCGGGCCGGTCATGATCGCCGGCAACGAGGAGCAGAACGAGCGCTACGTGCGGCCGATAGCCACCGGCGAGGCCCGCGCCGCGTTCGGCCTCTCCGAGCCGCAGGCGGGGAGCGACGTCATGGGCATGCGGACCCGGGCCCGCCCCGACGGCTCCGACTGGATCCTCGACGGCACGAAGTGCTGGATGTCGGGTGTCCGCCAGGCCGACTGGTACTGCGTGTTCGCCAAGACCGGCGACCCGGCGTCACGCGACCACGGCAGTGTGAGCGCGTTCATCGTCGAGCGGGGCTGGCCCGGGGTGGAGTGGGGGCGCGTCGATCGCAAGATGGGCGTGCGGGGCGTCGACACCGGCGAGCTGATCCTCGACGGCGTGCGGGTCCCGGCCGAGAACGTCGTGGGTGAGATCGGAGGCTTCCGCCTCGCGATGCTCGGCCTGAACTCGATGCGCCCGATCGTCGCCGCCCGGGGGATCGGCCTGGCCGAGGGCGCGCTGATGTACGCCGTCGAGTACGTGAAGGCCCGGGAGGCGTTCGGGCGCACGATCGCCGACTTCCAGGGGATGCAGTGGAAGATCGCCGAGCTGGCCACCGAGATCGAGGCCGCCCGCCTCCTCACCTACCGGGCCGCGGCGATGGCCGACCGGGGGCAGTACACCCGGGAGCACGTGCCGTTGCTCTCGATGGCCAAGTACCACGCCACCGAGGTGGCCGTGCGGGTGTCGGGGGAGGCGCTTCAGATGCTCGGCGCCGCCGGCTACATGGAGGACCACCCCCTCGAGCTCTACTACCGCGACGCCCGCCAGCTCACGATCGTCGAGGGCACGAGCCAGGTGCAGCTCGGGCTCATCGCCCGCGGCGTGCTCGACCACGACCTCTGGTGGGACTGAGCCCCGTGGAGGCGGCCGGCCCGATCTGGCCCGGGGTCCTGGCCGCGCTCGTGCGGCGGCACGACCTCGACCCGGCGCAGGTGGAGGCGGTGATGGAGGCCGTCCTGGCGGGCGAGGCCACCGACGCCCAGATCGCCGGCTTCGCGGTCGGGTTGCGGGCCAAGGGCGAGACGCCCTCCGAGCTGGCCGCCATGGTCCGCACGATGCTGCGGTACGCGGAGCCGGTCGTCGTCGACTTCCTCCCCGACCCGTCGGCTGCCGTCGACATCGTCGGCACCGGCGGCGACCGGGCCCGGACCGTCAACATCTCCACCGTCGCGTCGTTCGTGGTCGCGGGCTGCGGCGTCCCGGTGGTCAAGCACGGGAACCGGGCCGCGTCGTCGGCCTGCGGGTCGGCCGACGTCCTCGAGGCGCTCGGGGTGGCGATCGACCTCGGGCCGGAGGGCGTGGCGGGATGCGTGGCCGAGGCGGGGATCGGGTTCTGCTTCGCGCCGCGGTTCCACCCGGCGATGCGGTTCGCGGGCCCCGCCCGCCGGGAGCTCGGGGTGCCGACCAGCTTCAACTTCCTCGGTCCGCTGGCCAACCCGGCCCGGGTGCGGCGCCAGGTGATCGGCGTCTCCGACCCGGCGATGGCCGGGCGCATGGTCCGGGTGCTCGCCGAGCTGGGCTCGCGACGGGCCCTCGTGGTCTTCAGCCACGACGGTCTCGACGAGCTCACGACCACCGACCGCTCGACGGTCCACGAGCTCGACGGCGAGCGCGTGAGCGAGTGGGTGCTCGATCCGGCCGACCTCGGCCTCGCCCGGGCAGACAGGGACGAGCTCGTGGGCGGCGACCCGGACGAGAACGCCGCCGCGGCCCGACGCGTGCTCGCCGGCGAGCCCGGGCCGGTCGCCGACGTGGTGGCGCTCAACGCCGCCGCCGGGCTCCTCGTGGCCGGCGCGGCCGGTACCCTGGCCGACGGCCTGGTCGCGGCCCGCCGGGCCATCGCCGACGGGCGGGCGGCGGCCGCCCTGGAAGGACTGGTGCGGGCCAGCCGCGCCCGGGCCGGCGACGAAAGCTGAGGGATGGCGAAGGGTCTCCAGTGCCCCGGCTGCGGGCACAAGCACCGCCTCGACCGGCTGCCCTCGACGGCCACGTTCCGGTGCACCGGCTGCGGGCAGCTGCTGCGCAACCCCGCCCGGGCGTCGGTGCCGTCGGGGGCGCCGCCGGCGCCGGGCCGCGGAGTGGGCGCGCCCGGCACCCGGGCCGCGCCGTCGGCCGAGGCGGACCGCACCGCGGTGATGGTGGCGCCACCGATGGCGTCGCCGCGGGCGCCCGCGGCGGAGGGACGGGCGCCGGTGCCGTCGGCGCCCGCCGCGCCCGGGTCGGATGCCGCCGCCCCGGGACCGGCGCCGCCGGGGGGCGACGTGGCGCCGCGGATGTCGAGGGTGCTGAGGCTCCTCGTATGGGTCCTGGCCGTCCCGCTCGGCGGGGCGCTCGCGCTGCTGGGGGCGCGCCTGATCGGCTTCGTCGACGGATCGCGCCTCATCGACATGATCTCCGGGGACGGCGGGTGGTCCCGGTACACCCGGGCCTTCGTCCTCGTCCCGATCTGGGCGCTGATCAGCGCCGGCCTGGTCCAGGGGGCCGAGCACCTGCGGAACCGTCTCCGTGCCCGCCGCACCGTGACCGCGGCCGACGCCGGCGGCGGACCCGAACCCGCCGCCGTCCCGGTGCCGAGCGCTCAGTCGTCGCGCCGCGGGCGCCGGGCCGGTTCGTAGGACGGGACCCGCACCGCCGGCGACGCGTACCGACCCGTCACCTCCAGGAGCCGGACCCGCCGCTGCGCCGCGGTCCGAGCCAGCCAGCGGGCCAGCAGGAGGACCTCGTCGACCTCGTCCCGCCCCGACGGCGACGCCCGGCCTCCGGGCTCCCCGGGCGGCGCCTCCGGGGCCGCCGGGGACTCCGGATCGACCACGAGGCGTCCGCGGTCGATGACCACGATCTCACCCCGGTCGAGGCCCAGGCGGATGCGCCCGGCGTCCCGGAGGGAGGTCGCGAGCCGCCGGCGCTCCAGGGCCCTCGACAACGCGGTGAGGCGCTCGCGTGTAGCGGCCGCCTCCTCGAAGCGGGCGGCGTCGGCGTACCGGACCATGCGCTCCTCCAGCGGTTCCAGGAGGAGGCGGGGATCACGCCGGATGCCCTCGACGGCCGCGTCGACGATCTCGCCGTACGCGGCTTCGTCGATCTGGCCCCGGCAGGGGCATGCGGCCACGCCCAGGCGGGCCGGCGCGCACGGCGGGCCGGGGGTGAGCGGGGCGCGTGGCCCGATCCGGGTCGTGCAGCGCCGGAGTGGGAGCGCCGTCTCGATCGCCTCCTTGACCGCCTGTGCCGCCCGCCGGGAAGGGAGCGGACCGAGGTGGACCGAGCCGTCGCCGGGGGCGGAGCGTACGACCGCGAGGCGCGGGAAGCGCTCGCCGACGGTCAGCTTCACGTACGCGTGCCCCCGACCGGCCCCGCGCCCCACGCGGTTGAACCGGGGCCGGTGCTCCTGGATGAGGCGGAGCTCCCTCACCGCGGCCTCCACGTCGGTGGCGCACAGGAGGTGGTCGATGCGGTCGGTCTCGCGCAGGAGCTGGGGGACCTTGCGGCGGTCGTCGGTGGAGAAGTACGAGCGCACGCGGGCCCGCAGGTTGGCGGCCTTGCCCACGTAGAGGACGCGCCCGTCGCGGTCGCGGAACAGGTAGACGCCGCGGGTCCGGGGCAGGCTCCGGGTCAGCGCCAGCTTGGCCGACGACGGGTGGGCCCGCATCGTGGGCAGGGCCAGGAGGTCGTCGAGGCCGAGGACCCCGAGCGTCGCCGCCCGCTCGAGCAGGCCGTGGAGCACCTCCATGGTGGCCCGGGCGTCGTCGAGGGCCCGGTGGGTGGGCCGCACGGCGGTCCGCAGGTGGCGGGCGAGGGTGTGGAGCTTGAGGTCGGGGACCTCGTCGCGGATCAGGCGCCGAGCCAGGGCGAGCGTGTCGACGCGGCGGTTGGCGAGGCGCGGGTAGCCGTGCCGCGCGAGCGCCGCGTCGAGGAACGCGACGTCGAAGCGGACGTTGTGGCCCACGACGACGCTGTCGTCGCCGACGAGCTCGAGGACGGACGGCAGCAACTCGCCGATCGCCGGTGCCGGCGCCACCATGGCCTCGGTGATCCCGGTGAGGACCACGATCGACGGTGGGATGGCGGTGCCGGGGTTGACCAACGTCGCGAGCGTGCCGAGCAGCTCCCCGCCGCGGCAGCGCAGCGCGGCGATCTCCGTGATCGCGCACCGGTCGGGCGAGCCGCCCGTCGTCTCGAGGTCGACGACGGTGAAGGTGACCTCGTGGAGCGGGGTGCCGAGATCGTCGAAGCGGGCCTGGACGGCCACGGGGGCCGGTACCGGGGTGGCCGGGGGGACGGCTGGAGCGCGCATGAGAGCACAGAGTAGCGAACATGCGTTCGGTGCTTTGGGGGACCTTCCGGTGGGTCGCCGATCGCGCCGCCGGGGCGGGGGCACGGGGACGGCGCCGGTAGGATCGCGTGCCACATGGCCGACCGGTACCGCTGCTCAGGGTGTGGGAACCTCACCCGCTTCGACGTCGTCGTGACCCGCCGGACGCGGGAGTTCCACCACTTCAGCGTGGGCGGCGACGTCGCCGTCGACGAGGCCGAGACCCTCTCGGAGGAGGTCGAGCGGGTGTCGTGCCGCTGGTGCGGGGCCGAGGGCGACGCCATAGAGCGCCTGACCCCGACGGCCGAGTAGTGGCGCGTCGCCGGAACGGCGGCGCCCCGACCATCGCCTCCACGACGCGCCCTCATGGACCGGGCGGTCGCGGTCGAGACCCACGAAGGGCCCGGAGCCGGTCCGGGGCGGTGTCATGGCGACACCGCCCCGGACCGGATAGCGGGCTCTGCGGCGGCGCCGGCTACTGGCCGACCCGCACGCCCGGGTACTCCTCCTCGTACTGGATCGGGTGCAGGACGACATGGCCGGGCACGTTGTCGCGGTGTGGTCGCCCGAGCGGCAGGACCACCCGCCCGAACGACTCCTCGAGCAGCAGCGCCGAGGCCACGTAGAACGCGAAACCGGCCGCGAACACCATCACCCACGCCCCGGCGGTGACCACGCCGGAGATGCCGGCCATCAGCCCGATCGCGAGCAGGATCGAGCCGGCCGTGAGGGTGGCCAGGGTCACGGAGTGGCTGATGCTCTCGGCAGCGGCGGCCACGGCCGTCACTCCCGTCACGGCAGCGAGGACGATGAACCAGAAGCCCAGCTCAGGGAACTTGCTGCCGGTCGGGGCGGTGACGGCTCCGGTGCCCACCAGCGAGTACAGGATGCCGTACCCCAGGAAGAACGAGCCCCACAGGCCGTGGAGCAGCGTGGCCGAGGCGTCGCGGGCCTTGTAGGACCACATCGCCGCCAGCACCTGCGCCAGTCCGCCGAAGATCAGGACGAACGGCCAGAACAGCCCGGGGGAGCTGTTGCTGCCGTACCAGTTCGCCATGTTGGCGAAGAGGACCAGAAGGCCGCCCATCAGAGCGAAGAGGCCAAGGATCGACGGCCCGGCGATCGGGGAGAGAACGACGCGTGTGCGTCCCTCCCAGTCCCGGCGGCCCAACAACCCGTCGCCGTTGTGCTCAACGGTGCGTTCGGTGGGTACGTCGGGGCGGACACTGCCGGCTACGCCACCCCTCGCGGGGTAGTCCCTCGACGGTGAATCCATGGTGTCGCCCCCTTTCCTGCGAAGGGTCCACCGATTCACGGCGGACCGGTCGAAGGCGCCCCCGAGGGGGCATCCGCGGAGGCGTCACCGCGGCGTTTCGTCGTGGCCCTCCCAGCGTAACGCCGGTTCGGGCTCACCGGGCGCGGGTCCGCTCCAGCTCCACCACCAGCGCCTCGACGGCCGCGCGCCAGTCGGCGACGATGCCGGCATCGGCGTGGTCGAACACCGGCGCGGCGGGGTCGGTGTTCACGGCCAGGACGGTGTGGGCCGAGCGCACGCCGACCATGTGGTTGAACTTCCCGGCCACGCCCAGCGCCACGTAGAGGCGGGGGGCGATGCTGCGGGCCGTGATCCCGATCTGGCGGGACCGGGGCAACCGGCCGCGGTCGGTCACCTTCCGGGTCGCGCCCAGCTCGGCACCGAGCAACCGGCGGAGGGGCTCGACGGCGTCGTACGCCTCGGGATCCACCCCGGCGCCCAACCCGATCACCACCGGCGCCCGGCCGAGCAGCTCGAGGTCGTCGTCGCGGGCCCGGTCCCGGATCCGCACCCGGGCCGGGCCCGGCGGGGGCGCGGGCCGGGCGGGTGCCGCCGGCAAGGGGCGCCCCGGCCCGGGGTGGACCCGGGGCAGCGGTGTCGGGAGGGTTCCTGGCCGGACCGTCACCAGCTGGACCGGCGACGACGCCGTGACCGCCGCGACCAGGCTCCCGCCGAACGCGGGCTTCCACGCCACGAGGTGGGCCGGGGCGGCCCCGGCCGGACCTCCCTGGTGGTGCCTCCCGGGCCGCGGGGCCGGCCCGGCCCGGACCTCCACCCCGAGCGCGTCGCCGATCAGGCCGGCCCCGAGGCGCGCCGCGGCCCGTGCCGCCCCCTCGCGGCCCCAGGCGGTGCTGAGGGTCCGGCTCGCCCCGACCGGGTCCGCCCCCACCACCCGGCCGGACGTGCTCCCCCGACCCG
>JADLDD010000050.1 GCA_020846855.1 Acidimicrobiia bacterium
CACGTCGATCGACGACACCGTCCCCGCCGTGCGGCCGATCACGCTTCACGACGTCCTGACCTTCCGGCTCGGGTGGGGCGTCGACCTCTCCGCCGCCGAACTGGATCCCGTCGTGATCGGATACGCCACGCTGGAGCTGGGCGCCTGGCCGATCGCGCCGCAGGTTCCTCCTCCGCCCGACGAGTGGATCCGCCGCCTCGCCACGCTGCCGCTCCAGCGCCAGCCCGGTGAACGCTGGCAGTACCACATCGGCTCCGAGATCCTGGGCGTGATCGTGGCCCGGACGGCGGGTTGCCCGCTCGACCGGTTCCTGGCCGAGCGGATCTTCGGGCCGCTCGGAATGGTCGACACCGGCTTCTCGGTCCCCGCGGCGTCCCGCGACCGCTTCGGGCCCTACTACGGGCCGTTCCCCGAGGCGGAGGGGCGCAACCTCCAGGACGACACCGACGGCCAGTGGTCCACCCCGCCGGCGTTCCCGAGCGGCGGCGGCGGGCTCGTGTCGACGGCGGGCGACTACCTGGCCTTCGGGAGGATGCTGCTCGCCGACGGGGTGCACGGCGGCCGGCGGCTGCTGGCGGCGGAGCTGGTCGAGGAGATGACCACCAACCAGCTGACCCCGGAGCAGATCGCCTGCGGGCCCGACCCCTGGGGCGCGCAGGGCTGGGGCCTCGGCGTGGGGGTCCAGGTCCGGGCCACGGCCACCGCCCCGGCCGGCAGCTACGGCTGGACGGGGGGTCTGGGCAGCTCCTGGTCGAACGATCCGGCCCGGGAGGTCTCGGGCGTCCTGCTGACCAACGAGATGCTCACCTCGTTCGACCTGCCTCCCACGCACGAGGGCTTCTGGCTCGCCCTCGGCGCCGCGTCGGGTCTCCGTCCCTGAGTCGCGCGCCCGCGGGCGCGGTGGTCCGCGACGCGCGCGAGGTGGGGGAGCGTGGTCGTTCAGCCGGCGTTCGCGACGGGCGAGCAGATCACCACGGGGATCTCGCGGTCGGTGCGGGCCTGGTAGGAGTCGTAGTCGCGGTACATCTCGGTGAGCTTCGGCCACAGCCGCGCCCGCTCGTCGGGGTCGGCGGTCCGGCAGACGACCTCGGTGCGCTCCCGGCCCACCTCCACCGTCGCGCGCGGCTCGGCGAGGAGGTTGAGGTACCAGAGCGGATGGCGGGGCATGCCCCCCTTCGACGCCACGATCACGATGTCGTCGCCGTCACGCAGGTAGAGGAGCGGGACGGTGCGAGGCCGCCCCGACTTCCTCCCGGTCACGGTGACGAGGCACACCGGGGCGCCGTGCCTGAACCTCCCGCCGACGCGGCCGCCGGTGGCGCGGTACAGCGCGGTGTTGGCGCGCGACATGCACCTCATGAACACGTCGCCGAGGCGGGCCTGGAGCGGGGAGTACGGGCGGGGCATCCGGCGAGGCTACCGACGCCGCCCGGTGGCCCGGTGCCTAGGCTGCGGGACCGTCGTCGCCGGGCACCGGCGGAGCGCGTCACCACAGGTCGACGGGAACGGGGTCCCGATGAGCGAGCAGCCGGTCGTCACCGTCGAGCGGAAGGGCCGCGTCACGATCGTCACCATCTCGCGCGAGGCCAAGCGCAACGCGCTCGACCCCTCGGTGACGGCCGGGCTCGACCGGGCGATGAACGACTTCGAGGACGACCCCGACCAGTGGTGCGCGGTCCTCACCGGGGGCCCGAGGTTCTTCTCGGCGGGCGCCGACCTCGCCGCCGGGCCCGGCGAGCCGACCGAGCGGGGCGGCACCGTCGGCCTCGTCCACCGCCGGCGCACCAAGCCCCTCGTCGCCGCCGTCGAGGGCTTCGCGCTCGGTGGCGGGCTCGAGCTCGTGCTCTGCTGCGACCTCGTCGTGGCCGGGCGCTCGGCCCGCTTCGGGCTCCCCGAGGTCAAGCGCGGCCTGATGCCCGACTTCGGCGGCGCGTTCCGCGTCACGCGCCTTCTGCCGCCGAACGTCGCTCGCGAGATGCTGCTCACCGCGTCCGACCTCGACGCCGAGCGGGCCGAGAGGCTCGGCTTCGTGAACCGGGTGGTCGACGACGGCCGGGTGCTGGCCGCCGCCGTCGAGCTCGCCGAGGCGATCTGCGAGAACGCGCCGCTCGGGGTGCGGGGGGCGCTGGAGGTGGCGAACGCCGCGATCGCCGGCGACGAGGCGGCGCTCTGGCGGCTCTCCGACGAGACCCACGCCCTCCTGATCGCCTCGGACGACGTGCGGGAGGGGATCACCGCGTTCTTCGAACGGCGGCCCCCGCGCTGGACCGGCCGGTAGCGGTCGTCGCGGCCGGGGCGCGACACCTCCGGGCCGTGGTCGGGGGCGGGTGTGGCAGCCTGGCCGGATGGGGACCCGGCCACCGTCACCACCACGGCCGCGGCCGGCCCGGCGACCCGTTACCCGCACCCGGGTGGTGCCGGCCGCGGTGCTGCTCGTGCTGCTCCTCGTGCTGGCGGCCGGGGGCTGCTCGTCGTCCTCCGGTGACGGCGAGGCAGGCCCGCCGGCCGGCGCGAGCACCACCACCACCGACGACGGGCGACGCTGCCCGGCCGCGGTCGAGGCCGGCCGGTTCGCCCCGGCGTCGGAGCTGCGCCGGCTGCTGGGCGCGTTCAACCGGTTCGGCCTGCGCTCGCCGGGGAGCGTCGAGCACGAGAGGTCGCTCGACTGGCTGGCCCGCGAGCTTCGCGCCGTCCCCGGGATGCGGATCTCCTGGGAGCGCTTCACCATCGACCGCTGGCAGCCGACCCCGCCGGCCAAGGGGGCCACGCCCGGCCGCGACCTCGCCGCCGCGGGAGCCCTCGCCCTCGAGCAGGACGGCCGGACCACCGAGGTCCCCGTCGCGGGCGCGGTCCCGTTCACCCTCCCGACCCCGGCCGGCGGCGCCGAGGGCCCGCTCGTCTACCTGCCCGCCGGTCGACCGGTCACCGCCGCGAACGCGGCGGGCAGGGTCGTGGTCCGGGAGATCCCGCACACCTCGTTGCCCTACGCCGCCTTCGACGCCATCGGCCACCACGTGACCGCCGACCTGCCCCGGCAGGGCGACTACGACCGGCCGTACCTGCGCGACCTCGACGGCATGCTCGCCGAGGCGGGTGCCGCCGGGGCGGCCGGGATCGTGATGGTGTGGGACGCCCCCACCGACCAGATGGAGGGCTACTGGGACCCCCACACCGGGACCCGCTTCGCGCTGCCCGGCGTGTACGTGGGCGCCGACCGGCTGCCCGCGCTGCGCGCCGCGGCCCGGGCCGGCGCCACCGCTCGCATCCGGGTGCGGGCCGAGTGGGACCGGGCCCCGACCCGCAACCTCATCGCCACCCTCCCGGGGCGGACCGCCGAGCGCATCGTCGTCAACACCAACACCGACAGCGTCACCTGGGTCCAGGAGAACGGGACGGTCGCGTCGATCGCCCTGGCCCGCTACCTGGCCGGCCTGCCCCGGCGCTGCCGGGCCCGGACCGTGCAGTTCGCGCTGACCAGCAACCACCTCGGCCTCAACCAGGACGGCGTGATCCGGTACGCCGACCGGCTCGACCGCGACTACGACGACGGCACGGTCGCGTTCGTGATGGTCCCCGAGCACCTGGGCACACGCGAGCTGCTGCCCACCGGTCCGGGCGGGCGGGTGGAGGCGACGGGCGAGGGGGAGACCTTCGCGTGGTCGGCCCCGGTCGAGAGCCCGGTGCTGGTGAAGGCGTCGATCGCCGCCGTCGAGCGGCGGGGCCTGACCCGCACCGCGGTGCTCCAGGGGGTCGGCGCACCGGTGGAGGACCAGGTGCCGCAGATCTGCTCCCAGGGCGGGTTGGGCACGGTGTTCCACGGCCGGCTGATCCCCACCATCGCCGGCATCAGCGGGCCGTGGTCGTTGTGGGCGCCGTCGTTCGGCGAGGCGGCGATCGACTTCGACCGGATGCGGGCCCAGACGATGGCCTTCGGCGACGTCGCCCTCGCGCTCGACGACGTGCCCCGGTCGCGAATCGCCGGCGAGTACCCGGCCGCCCGGCGCCGGCGGGCGCAGGGCGCGCCGACCTGCCCCGGCCGCTGACCCGGGTCCGAAGCTCCGTACCGGTGCGGGACGACACGGCCGTCGGCGCTCCCTGCTCCCCGTCCGGGCGGGTCGCTACGTTGGGGCGATGATCCGACGACGGTCCCGGGCCCGCACCCGCACCCGCACCCACCGCCGGGCCCACGCCCTGCTCGCGGTCCTCGCCGGCCTCGCGATCGGCCTGGCCGCGTGCTCCGGGGGCGACGACACCTCGGGGGAGCCCGATCCGGCGCCCCCCGGCGTCGACCGCGTGCTGGCCGTCGACGGCGACCGGGTGGTGGCGACCCTCGACGAGCGTTACCAGTCGTACAACATCGAGATGGTCGAGGTCACCGGCGGCCAGTTCTGGCAGCCCTACGACGCCGGTCCCGGCAAGGTGATCCGGCCCCCCATCGACCTGGCCTCGGAACGACTGCGCAACCTGGCCCGGGGCCTCGGTCCCGCCTACATCCGGGTGAGTGGGACGTGGGCCAACCGAACCTACTTCGACGCCGACGGCACGGCGGGCGGCGTGCCGCCCGGGGGGTTCGGCGGGGTGCTGACCACCGACCAGTGGGCGGGTGTGGGCGAGTTCGCCCGGGCCGTCGACGGTCTGGTGGTGACCTCGTTCGCGTCCGACGTCGGCGTGCGCGACGCCCGGGGCGTCTGGCTCGACGACCAGGCCCGGGCCCTCCTCCGGTACAGCGTGGACCACGACGTCCCGGTGGTCGCCGCCGAGTTCTACAACGAACCGGGGTTCAACATCGGCGCCCCCGCGGGCTACGACGCGGCGCAATACGGCCGCGACTTCAAGCGGTTGAAGGCGATGGTCGCCGAGGTGATGCCCGACCTGAAGCTCGCCGGCCCGGGCTCCGCCGACGACGTCACACCGATAGTCGCGGAGCCGCCGATCCGCTCGACCGACATCCTCGAGGCCGTCGACGGCGGGTTCGACGTCTTCAGCTACCACTTCTACCCGAAGGTGTCGGCCCGCTGCGGCTCGAAGGAGGGTCCCGAGATCGCGCTGACGGGGGACTACCTGTCCCGGGTCGAGACCGACCAGCGCTACTACCGGAAGGTGCGCGACCGGTACATGCCCGGGGCGCCGATGTGGGTGACCGAGACGGCCCAGGCCGCCTGCGGCGGCGACCGGTGGGCGGCGCAGTACCGCGACGTGATCCGCTACATCGACACCCTCGGGCGCCTCGCCGACGGCGACGGCGACGTGGTGTTCCACAACACCCTCGCCGCCAGCGACTACGGACTCCTCGACGAGGACGGCTTCCGGCCCCGGCCCGACTACTGGGCCGCCGTCCTGTGGCACCGGCTGATGGGGCCCGAGGTGCTCGCCGTCGAGGCGCCGCCGGGCGCGGGGACCGGCGGCGCGACGAGCGGCCTCGGCGTGTACGCGCAGTGCACGCCGGGCGCGAAGGGCGGGAGCGTCACCTACGCCGTGGTCAACTCCTCGGCCACCGAGGAGCGGACGGTCGCGACCGCCTCGGATGCCGCGACGGTGTACCTGCTGACCGGCGAGTCGCTCGACGGTGAGGCGATCGAGCTCAACGGCCGCCGGCTCACCGCGGCCGCCGACGGGACGTTGCCCGCGCTGCGGGGCCGCAGCGCCCGCGGCCCGGTGACCCTGCCTCCGGCGAGCGTCGCGTTCGTGGTCGAGCGCGCCGGGGCCGAGGCCTGCGCCTGACGGGCCGAGCCAGGGCGGTCGGACGGAGGCCGGTGGTCAGCCGGTCCGGCGGCCGGCGATCCAGGTGAAGGCCTGGGTGTCGCCACGCGGGGTCGAGTGCAGCTCGCGCCGCTCCGCCACCACGTCTACGGGGACGCGTGAGGCGATGGTCGACACGAGCCGGTCGGCGTCGTAGCGCTCGACGGGCAGTCCGGAGCAGCGGTCCGGCCCGTCGGGCGCGAACGTGGCCACGATCAGGGCCGCGCCGGGGGCGAGGGCGGCGTCGAGGGCGGCGAGGTAGCCCTCCCGGTATCGCGGCGTGGTGAGGAAGTGGAACGCGGCCCGGTCGTGCCACAGGGCCCACCGCCGGTCCGGGGTCCACGCCGTCACGTCGGTGGCGATCCAGCGCACCGGCGCGCCCGGCAGCCGCGCCCGCGCCACCGACAGCGCCGCGGCCGACACGTCGAGCACGGTCAGGTCGGTGTACCCGCGGGCGTGGAGGCCGTCGACCAGGGTCGACGCCCCGCCGCCCACGTCGACGACGCCCTCGTAGGTGCCGACGCCGAGCGCTTCGATCAGCGCGAGCGACGTGGTCGTCACCGGCTGGTACCACGACAGATCGCAGGCGGGGGTGGACCGGTAGCGCTCGTCCCAGAACCGGGGCCCGCCGGCGCCCTGACCACGGTTGCCCGCTCCGGTGCCGTCCTCGGTCTCGACCACGTCGCCCATGTCGCGATCGTCGCGCGGTCGGACCGCCGGACCACCCACCGGGAGGGCGCGGACATCGGGGAAGGCCCGAGTTGTAAACGGAGATAAGGTTAGCCTAACCTAAATACTCGGGTTGGGTCCGGCACCGGCGCCCGTGGGTGGCGGACGGAGCCCGGTCCGGTGCAGGGACGCAGGCGACCCAGGCGACCCAGGCGAGGAGGGACATGACCGGTAGAGGTGGGGTGGAAGCCGTCCCGGCGGCGAGGATGTGGACCCGGCGGTGCCGGGCGTGCGGCCGCGACGACCTCTCCGCCGCGTTCGGGCGGCTCGCCGTGATCGGGGGCCCGTGGTCGTGCCCGGCGTGTCGATCCGCGCGCTACGAGCCGGTGCCGATGGTGATGCCCGGGGTCGTGCCGGCTCCCGGCGGCGGCCCGGGGGAGGGGACCGCGTGAGCCCCGCCGCCCTAGTCGCGCTCCGGACGGCGGCCACCCTGGCCCACGTCCTGCCCACGCTCCGCGTGCGCGTCCGCCACGGCTCCGAGACCGTCCTCGAGGTGGCGCACGCCTTCGAGGGGGACCGGACCGTCGAGGGGGAGCGGCCCGTCGTCAGCCCGTGCGCGTTCCGGCGTGCGGTGGCGGGTGCCCACGAGCAGGCCAAGCAGGGTCACCGGTTGGGCCTGGTGGGCCTTCCGCCCGGTGCCGAACCGGTGGTGCTCGTGGGGGTGCGGTCCGGCGACGCCGTGCTGCCGGGTGGCGTGTACCGGGTGGCCGTCGGTGAGAACACGATCCACGGCTTCACGACGACGCTCACGCCGCGGCGCTGCCGCGACGTCCTCGAGGCACGGACCGACTCCGACGCGCTCGTGCGGCTCCACCACGACGCCGCCACCGAGGTGACCTTCGTCCACAGCGTCCACCCCACCGCCGAGGCGCCGCTCGACGGGGCGCACCTCACCCCGGCGCTGGAGGCGATCTTCGCCGAGGAGGTCGTCCGGGAGCTCGCGGTACCGGTCTGAGCTCCGGGAGGGGTGGCTCGGGATCACCGGCGACCCCGGCGTCCCGGGCCCGTGCCGTGGGGGGGGTCAGCCGTGGAGCTGTTCGGCGAGGTACAGCTCCAGGCCGACCCGCGCGATCGCCTCGTGCTGGGTCTCCAGCCAGTCGGCGTGCTCCTCCTCGCCTCCGAGGATGTCCTCGAGGAGGTCCTTGGTGCCGTGGTCGCCCTTCTCCACGCACAGGGCGATGCCGCCGTTCAGGCGCTCGATCGCCTCGCGCTCCAGGTCGAGCGCGAGGCGGAGCTTCTCCTGGGGGGTCTCGCCCACCTTCACGGCGCCCAGGCGCTGCATGTTCGGGGTGCCGTCGAGGTAGAGGATGCGCTCGATGAGCCGGTCGGCGTCCTTCATCTCGCCGATCGCCGTCCGGTGGAAGTGCTCGGAGAGGCGTTCGATCCCCCAGTTGTCGAGCATCTTGGCGTCGACGAAGTACTGGTTGACGGCCGTCAACTCGGCCGTCAGGACCTCGTTGAGGAGCTCGACTATCGCGGCATCGCCCTGCATGGCCACCTCCTTGGTGCAGCCTACGCCGCGGTCGGGAGTGCCGCGGGGGGTCTCGTCGGGTGGATACTGACCCCGGTGGGCGACCGCCCACCGGGGAGGTGAACCGCGATGACCGCTGCGTCGGGTGATGGTGGACTGCGGGGCCGGGCCGAAGCCTTGCTCGCGCGGCACGTGCCCGGCCGCCCGCTGGTGCTCCCGAACGTATGGGACGCCGCGAGCGCCCGCGAGGTCATGGCCGCGGGCTTTCCCGCCGTGGCCACCAGCAGCGCCGCGGTCGCCGAGACCCTCGGCTACGCCGACCACGAGCAGACCCCACCCGCCGAGATGTTCGCGGCCGTGGGCCGGATCGCCCGAGCGGTCGACGTGCCGGTCACGGCCGACGTCGAGGCCGGCTACGGCCTCGACGCGCCGGAGCTGGTCGAGCGGCTGCTGGGCGCCGGTGCCGTCGGCTGCAACCTCGAGGACACCGACCACGCCCACGGCGGACGGGTTCCGGCGCCCGAGCAGGCGGCCCGGATCGCCGCGGTGTCGGCCGCCGCCGGCGCCGCCGGGGTTCCGGTGGTGGTGAACGCGCGCATCGACTCCTGGCTCCATCCCGGCTCCGAGGACGACCGGCTGGCCGACGCGCTCGAACGGGCCCGGCGCTACCGCGACGCCGGCGCCGCGTGCGTATTCCCGATCCTCCTCACCGACCTGGCCGCCATCGCCCGCATGGTGGAGGCGGCGGCCGTCCCCGTGAACGTCCTGCGGTGGCCGGGTGGCACGCCTCTCGCGGACCTAGCCGCCGCCGGCGTGGCCTGCATCAGCCACGGCGGGTCCCTTTTCCACCAGCAGCAGGAGCACTGGCGCTCGGCGCTGGGCGCGCTGGCGAACCAGCTCCCCTGATAAGGCGACGAGCGGTCGATCACGTCCTGGCGCCCTGGTCCGACCCGGCCGGTCCGTGCTCGTGGGGGGCGCCGAAGCGGTGGAAGGCCGCGTGGTGGGCCCGGTCGAGCGCGTCCCAGTCGTCGTCGTCGAACGCGTACATCGCGGCCGGGAAGAGCTCGTACTCCTCCTCGTCGATGTGGGCGGCCAGCGTGTAGTACTCCCGCCGGTCGAAGGCGGCGTTCCCAATGACCACGTGGACGTCGCGGTGCTGCTCCTCGAGGCTGTCGAGCTGGTCGGATTCGAGGTCGCCCGCCGCGGTGAGCAGCGGGTACAGGCCCGTCTCCTCTTTCTCGGCGTGCAGCCGCAGCAGCGGAACGAGCTCGGCGCGTGCCGCCTCCCACTCCTCGCCGCCGGACGGGTGGCCCTCGGCGACGGTCCAGGCGAGCTCCAGGATCCGCTGGTGGTCACGGTGCAGCTCGCCCAGGCGTCCGAACTCACGGCATCCGCAGTGGTCGCACATCGAGGCTCCGAGATTGTTACAGCAGGCACTGGAGAATCTACCCGCCCCCGGGGGTACCGAGACGAGGGCGGCGGTTCCGGAGTGGGCTCCGGGGAACGATCGGGAGCACGCCCGCGGCCGAGCGGGTAGCGTCGGGGCCGTGCTCGCCGAGGGAACACCGGCCCCCGAACTGGAGGGCGTCGTGGATCACGACGGCCGGCCCGTCCGCCTCTCCGACGTGTCGGGGTCGTGGGCGCTGCTGTGGTGGTACCCGATGGCCGACACCCCCGGGTGAACGGTCGAGGGCAAGAGCCTGCGTGACCAGGCTCCCGACTACGAGGCCGCCGGCTGCGTCGTCCTCGGGATCTCCTTCGACCCGCCCGAGGCGAACCGGGCCTTCCGCGACAAGTTCTCGTTCCCGTTCCGGCTCCTCTCCGACGAGGCGGAGCAGGTGGGCGTGGCCTACGAGACGCGCGATCCCGGTACCGAGAAGGTCCACTACGCCCGCCGGCTCAGCTACCTGATCGACCCGTCGGGCGTGATCCGGCGCAGCTACGAGGTCTCCGACATCCCCGCCCACGCCGGCGAGGTACTCGCCGACCTCGCCCGCCTGAAGGTCGGAGGCGCCCCGGCCTGACCGGCCGGCGCCCGGCCGCTACGAGGCGGGTCGGGCTCGCGGACCACCCGCGCTGCGCGCGGGACCGGGCACCGAACGTGAACCGGCATCTAGTATCGACCCGTTCGCGTACGACCGATGGGAGGCCCGGAGCATGGTGGCGACGCTGAGGCGACGCGGATCGGGAGGCCGGCCGGGTCGCCGTGGGGGGCGGCGGTTCCTCGCCGCGGCGGTGGCCGCCCTGGTGCTCGCCGGCGGCACGCTGCTCCCGGTGGCGGCGTCGGCGGCGCCCGAACCCGGTCCGGGGCTCGAGGCGGCGGCGATGCCGCCGTTCTACACGCCGCCGGAGATCCTGCCGCCGGGCCCGCCGGGCACCATCGTCCGCGAGGAGGATGCCACCTCGGCCGGCCTGCACGGGACCGCCCGCCTGGTGATGTACAAGTCCGAGTCGATCCAGGGCGACGAGACCCCGGTGACGGGCCTGATCCTCGTCCCGAGCACGCCGCCGCCCCCCGGCGGGTACCCGGTCGTGGCGTGGGCGCACGGCACCACCGGCATCGCCGACGAGTGCGCGCCCTCGCTCGACGGTCCGCTGAGCGTCTGGGCCGCCAACGAGCTGCTCGACCGCGGCTACGTGGTGACCGCCACCGACTACGAGGGTCTCGGCACCCCCGGCCGCCACCCGTACATCGTCGGGGAGAGCGAGGCCCGGGGCGTGATCGACAGCGTCCGCGCCGCCCGCGCCCTGCTGGGCGAGAGCACCGTCAGCCCCGACTACGCGGTGTGGGGCATCTCGCAGGGTGGGCACGCGTCGATGTTCTCCCTCCACATCGCCGAGTCGTGGGCGCCGGAGCTGAACCTCACCGGGGTGGTGGCGGCGGCACCGCCCTCGCAGTTCGACCTCATCTACCAGTTCCTCGTGACCAGCCCGTACCGCTTCTACCTCATCATGGTGGCGGCGGGGATCAACGCCGCCTACGGCGACGTCGAGGCGCCGCTCCCCGAGGTGCTCAACGCGGCCGGCATCGCCAAGATCGGCCTGGTCGACGAGGGCTGCGGCGACTACCTCTACGAGCAGGCGAGCGGGATCGAGGTGAACTCGCTGATGGTCCAGCAGGCCGACGGCACCTACAACCCGGTCTCCAACCCGATCTGGGGGCCGCTGGTCAGGGCCCAGGACCCGGGCGGGTTCAAGTCGGGGGCGTCGGCGCCACTGCTGATCGTGCACGGCGGGGCCGATGAGCAGATCCCCACCGTCTCGAGCGAGATGCTGGCCGGCCAGCTCTGCAGCGTGGGGCAGGGGCTGGAGCGCTGGGTCTACCCGGACCAGAGCCACGCCGGGGTGCTCTGGCCCTCCGAGGCCGACACCCTCGAGTGGCTCGACAACCGCTTCGCGGGGGTGGCCGCGCCCGACCCGATGTACCCCACCGGTCAGGCCGACG
>JADLDD010000051.1 GCA_020846855.1 Acidimicrobiia bacterium
CCCGTCGGCCTCGGCGGCCGCCGCGTCGCGGTAGCAGCGGTCGGGACGGGTGCGGTCGTAGCTGAGGCCGCCGGGAACGTGGTAGATGCCGCTCGAGAGCTTGGCCTTGACCGGGTGCGAAGGCGGGCACCCGCCGTCGACCGGCTCGACCCAGCTCGCGGGGTTGCCGTCCGGGTCGGGGGCGGCCGGGGTCGCCGTCGGCGCTCCCGCCGGCTCCGTGATCGACCGCTCCGCGACCGGGGTGGGCCCGTCATCGCGGTCGCGCGGTCCCGGGATCGGATCGGGGTCGGGCGACTCCCACACGAGCCCCGTCCGCGGCGAGCGGGCCTGCAGCCACCGGGCCAGGAGATAGGCGCCACCGGCGGTCAGCACGATCAGCAGCCCGCGGCGGACGCGCCGGCAACGGCGTCGGCAGCGGCAGCGGCGGGTGTCCGGCACGGCGGGCATTCTGGCACGGTCGCCCGGCGCCGCGTTGACGCGGGGGTACCTCCGGTGGCATCATCACGGGTGATGGTCTTCGCCGAACACGCCCGTACCCTGCTTCTTTCCTAGCGGCGCGCGCCCCCGGGTGCACGCCGCACGCCCTCTCAGCCTCCGGGCCGGGAGGGTTTTTTGTTGGCCGGATACCGCCACGGGACGGTCACGAGGCCCGAGCACAGAGAGGAACCTCCGATGGGCGACGCAAACGACCGGGTGATGATCTTCGACACGACGCTGCGCGACGGCGAGCAGTCGCCGGGGATCGCGCTCGACGTGGGGGAGAAGCTGGAGATCGCCGAGCAGCTCGCCCGGCTCGGCGTCGACGTGATCGAGGCCGGGTTCCCGATCGCCAGCGACGGCGACTTCGAGGCCGTGGAGGCCATCGCCCGGGCCGTCCGCGGTCCGGTGGTCGCCGGCCTGGCCCGCACCGCGTTCGGCGACATCGACCGGGCCTGGGAGGCCGTGCGCCACGCGGAGCGGCCCCGCATCCACATCTTCCTCGCCACCTCCAAGATCCACATGGAGAAGAAGCTGCGGATGAGCCCGGAGCAGGTCAAGGCCGAGGCCGCGGCCAGCGTGGCGCGGGCCCGCGGCTACACCACCGACATCGAGTTCTCGCCCGAGGACGGCAGCCGCTCCGACCCCGACTTCCTCGTGGAGGTGCTCCAGATCGCCGTCGACGCCGGGGCCACCGTGCTCAACATCCCCGACACCGTCGGCTACGGCGTACCCGAGGAGTACGGCCGCCTGATCCGGTACCTCATCGACCACGTCAAGGGCGACTACATCGTGTCGACCCACTGCCACGACGACCTCGGCCTGGCGGTGGCCAACTCGCTGGCGGGCGTGGCCAACGGGGCCCGCCAGGTCGAGTGCGCCGTCAACGGGATCGGTGAGCGGGCCGGCAACGCGGCCCTCGAAGAGATCGTGATGGCCATCCGCACCCGCGGCGACTACTTCGCCGGCCTCGAGACGGGCGTACGCACCGAGGAGCTGGCCCGGACCTCGCGCCTCGTGTCGCGCCTGACCGGCTACCCGGTCCAGTACAACAAGGCCGTCGTGGGTCGCAACGCCTTCGCCCACGAGAGCGGCATCCACCAGCACGGCGTGCTCTCCGACCGCGAGACCTACGAGATCATCGACGCCGCCAGCGTCGGCCAGGAGGCGGCCCAGATCGTGCTGGGCAAGCACTCCGGCCGCCACGCCTTCGCCGACTCCCTCGAGAAGATGGGCCTGTCGCTCCAGGGCGACGCCCTCAACCAGGCCTTCGTCCGCTTCAAGGAGCTGGCCGACCGCAAGGTGGAGATCACCGATGCCGACCTCGAGGCGATCGTGGCCGAGGAGCTCGGCGCCGGGGCCGTGCACCGCTACTCCATGGTCAGCATCGACGTGCACGGCGGCACCGCGGTCACGCCCTCGGCCCGGGTGGTCCTCGCCGACGGCGACGTCAAGGTGGAAGGCGAGGCGCAGGGCAACGGGATGATCGACGCCGCCATCGCCTCGATCGCGGACGCCACCGGGGTGAGCGGCACCCTCGTCGACTTCAACGTCTCCTCGGTGACCGGCGGCCGCGACGCCCTCGGCGACGTCGTGGTGCAGCTCGAGTCCGGCGGCCTGCGCGCCTCGGGCCGGGGGGTGGCCACCGACGTGGTGGAGGCGTCGGCGCGGGCCTACCTCAACGCGGTGAACAAGATCGTCCGCCTGCGTGAGCAGCCCGAGGCCCGCGACGTCGAGTCGGGCCCGTGATCGCCGCCCCCGGGCGGATGGGGCGATGGCCGGTCGAGGACTTCAGTCGCGCCGCCGCGGTGCCGATAGGGCAGGGGGATATGAGGCACGTGCGAGGCACGGAGAGCGAGATGAGCTACCACGAGTTCCTGGCCTACCTGTTCGACCGGGCGGAGACGCGACACCTGGCGATCGCGTTCGCCGAGGCGGTGGAGGAGTTGCGCCGCGAGCAGGCCGCGGCCTGATCGGCCCGGGCTCGGCGTCACGCGCCGGCACGGCACGTCGGCACGTGGTGGAGCGGACCGCCGATCAGGTGGCAACCGGGTCCGAAGCCCCGGACCGACACGTTGAGGTCCCGTAGGAGACCGATCGCCGACCGGCGGGGGAAGGTCACGACCGCGGTCGTCTCGGGCCGGCCCGTGAGCGTGCGCTGCTCGAGGGTCCGGCAGGTCGACACCTTCCCGTCGGCCTCGGCGCAGAGATCGGGGTCGACCCCCACCAGGACGACTCCCCGGCGGGTCCGGGCGGCTTCGTCGGTCAGGCGCCAGGTCCGGCGCTCCCATCCCGGCGTGAGCGTGTCGACCCCTACGTCGAGGGCCGCGCAGCCGTAGGCCGAGGCGTGGTCGTGGAGGTACACGACCAGGCCGGTGCCCGCCGATCGGGCCAGGGTGGCGTCGGCGCGGCAGTCGTCGACCAGATGGCGGTTCGGAGGCGGCGGGTTCCACCTCTTCGTGTGCGTCCCGTAGGTCGTGGCCGCCGCCACGCGCCCGTCGAAGTTGGCCAGTCGCACCGCGGCGGTCGTGAGCGCCAGGCCGGCGATCGCCGCGATCGCGGCGAACTGGAGCCCCGTGACGCCTCGATCGCTCCGACGGGGTGGCGCGTCGTCGAGGCCGGTCGCCAGGCCGAGCAGGAACCAGAGCGCGTAGGGGAGGCCACCGAGCAGCCGCGCCCGGGGCAGCACGAAGACGTCGCGGACGAGGCCGGCCCGGGTCGTCGACATCACGGCCAGGACGAGGACGACCACGAGCAGGGCGGGAACCGCCCGCTCCCAGCGGCGGCTCGCGACCAGCGCCACCACGAGTGCACCGAGCGCCAGCAGCGGAAGCCACCACGCCCGCCACAGCTCCGGGGCGAACATGTGGAAGAACTGCTCCGGCCGCTCCAGGCTCTGGCGCAGGACGGCCCGGTGCGGGCGGAAGGACAGGTCGGTCATCGCGTAGTCGGGGTTGGCGGCGAAGAAGGCCCGCAGCCCGACGACCCACGTCAGGGCGGGGATCGCGGCCACCGCCACGGTGGCCGTCTCGGCGCCGACGCCCTCCGGGCGCCAGGGGCGGGTTCCGAGCCGGAGCCGCCGGATGAGCACCCACGCCGCCACCGGCACCGTGAACACGAGGGACGAGCCGTCGAGGACCGAGCCCGTGATCAGCAGCGCCCACGCGACGCCGCGCGCCGGGCGGGATTCGGGATCGATCAGCAGCCCGGCCACGCCCGCGGCCGCCGCCAGGCGTCCCGTGCTCCCGACGTAGGAGTTGTACACCGACAGGAACGAGGTGAGGAGAGTCGGGGCGGCGAAGGCGAGCGCGGCGAGGTGGTACCGACCCCGTCGCCAGGCCGCGGCGCCGAGCACGAGCCAGCAGCCGAGGTTGAGGGCCGCGTAGGCGAACGGGGCCGCGGTCGTCAGCGGCAGGCCGAGGCGGCGCAGCGCCTCGATGGGGATGCCCTCGAAGTTGGTCCAGTAGGACTGGCCGTAGAAGGTGGGCTGGTGGAACGCGAACCGTCCCCAGTCGCGCGCCGCGACCCACATGATCGCCTGGTCGCCCGTCACGTAGTGGCGGGTGACGCCGTAGACGGCGTGCGCCTGCTCGGCCACGGCCACCGCCGCCAGCAGGATCAGGGCCGCGACCGCGGCCTGTCGCCGGCGCCGGTCGGTCACGCGGTCGAGGCTATCCGGGGCATCCAGGCGTCCCGGCGCGCCTCGTAGGCCCCGATCTCGGCCTCGTGGGCCTCGGTGAGCCCGATGTCGTCGAGGCCGTGGAGGAGGCGGTGCTGCGTGTGGTCGTCGAGCTCGAACGGCTCGTCGAGGTCGAGGGCCGGCAGCATCACCCTCCGGTCGGCCACGTCGACGACCAGCTCGAGGGTGGGGTCGTCGGCGACGGCCCGCATGATGCGCTCGACCACCTCGCCGGGGAGGGTCACCGGGACGAGGCCGATCTTGAGGCAGTTGTTGCGGAAGATGTCGGCGAAGCGGGGGGAGATGACCGCCTCGAAGCCGTAGTCCTGGAGCGCCCATGGCGCGTGCTCCCGCGACGAGCCCGTCCCGAAGTTGGGGCCGGCCACCAGGATCGCCGCCCCGCGGAAGCGCTCCTGGTTGAGCACGAAGTCGGGGTCCTCCCGCCACTCCGAGAACAGGCCCTCCCCGAAGCCCGTCCGCTCCACGCGCTTGAGCCAGTCGCTGGGGATGATCTGGTCGGTGTCGACGTCGGAGCGGTCGAGGGGGACGGCCCGGGCGACGATCTCGCGTACCGGCTTCATCGGCGTTCTCCTCCTGGGCGGTGGTGGTCTGGGTGGTGGGCGGGTCGGCGCGTCGTGGTGCCGCGGGTCGTGGTCGCCGGCCGGGCGGCTCCGGGCCGGGTCACAGGTCGGCCGGGGCCGCGAGGCGACCGCGGACGGCCGTGGCCGCGGCCACGATCGGCGACACCAGGTGGGTCCGGCCGCCCTTGCCCTGGCGGCCCTCGAAGTTGCGGTTGCTGGTGCTGGCCGCCCGCTCGCCGGGCGCCAGCTTGTCGGGGTTCATGGCCAGGCACATCGAGCAGCCGGGCTCGCGCCACTCGAAGCCGGCGGCGCGGAACACGGCGTCGAGGCCCTCGGCCTCGGCGGCGGCCTTCACCGCGAACGACCCGGGCACGACCAGGGCGCGCAGCCCCTCGGCCACCCGGCGACCCCGCAGCACCCCGGCCGCGGCGCGCAGGTCCTCGAGGCGGGCGTTGGTGCACGAACCGATGAACACGGTGTCGATCGCTATGTCGCGCATCGGGGTTCCCGGCGCCAGGTCCATGTAGACCAGGGCCCGCTCGGCGGCGGCGCGCTCGGCGGGGTCGCCGAACGACGACGGGTCGGGCACCGAGGCGTCGAGGGTGGTGGTCTGGCCCGGGTTGGTCCCCCAGCTCACGCTGGGCCGGAGCGCGGCGGCGTCGATGACGACCTCCTTGTCGAAGGCGGCGCCGTCGTCGGTGCCCAGGCTGCGCCAGGCGTCGAGCGCCCGCTCCCAAGCCGCACCGGTCGGGGAGGCGGCCCGCCCCTCGAGGTAGGCGAAGGTGGTGTCGTCGGGGGCGATCATCCCGGCGCGCGCCCCGGCCTCGATCGACATGTTGCAGACCGTCATCCGGCCCTCCATCGACAGGGCGCGGATAGCCGACCCGCGGTACTCGACGACCGAGCCGATCCCGCCCCCCGTGCCGATCCGGGCGATGATCGAGAGGACGACGTCCTTGGCGGTCACGCCCTCGGGCAGGTCGCCCTCCACGGTCACCGCCATCGTCCCCGGGTGGCGTTGCGGGAGGGTCTGGGTGGCCAGGACGTGCTCGACCTCGCTGGTGCCGATGCCGAACGCGAGCGCCCCGAAGGCCCCGTGGGTGGACGTGTGGCTGTCGCCGCAGACGATCGTCATCCCCGGCTGGGTGAGGCCCTGCTCGGGCCCGATGACGTGGACGATGCCCTGGCCGGGATCACCCATCGGGTAGAGGCGGATCCCGTACTCGGCGCAGTTGCGGGCCAGGACCTCCATCTGGCGGGCCGAGATCGGATCGGCCACCGGGCGGTCGAGGTCGGTGGTGGGCACGTTGTGGTCCATGGTCGCCACGGTGAGGTCGGGCCGCCGAACGCCGCGGCCGTTGAGGCGCAGACCGTCGAACGCCTGCGGCGAGGTGACCTCGTGCACCAGGTGGAGGTCGATGTAGAGCAGGTCGGGCTCACCGTCGGCGCGGTGCACGACGTGGCGGTCCCAGACCTTCTCGCTCAGCGTGGCGGCCATCGCTCTCCTCCTCTTGCCGGTCGGGCGCACCGGAAGCGGCCCGACGCCCGTCTCGGAACGCCTGTCCCAGGACGTGGATCTCAGGACACGGATCTCGGACAGAAATCTCAGGATATGAGATGTTAGAGTCCGGACTATGGACGACATCATAAGCGGGGTCGGGGTCGTCGACAAGTCGGTTGCGATCCTCGCCGCTCTCGCCGAGCGTGGGCCGAGCACGCTGGCCGACCTGGTGGCCGCCACCGGCCTGGCCCGGCCCACCGCCCACCGGCTCGCGGTGGCGCTCGAGGCCCACGGCCTCGTCGCGCGCGATGCCCGGGGCCGCTTCCGCCCCGGGGTCCGCCTCCTCGCGTGGGGTGCCCGGTCGGTACCCGGCGCCGAGGCGCTCGTCGACGCCGCCGGTCCGGTTCTCCGCCGGCTGCGCGACGCGACGGGCGAGTCCGCGCAGGTCTACGTGCGCGACGGCGACGGCCGCGTGTGCGTCGCGGTGGCGGAGCGGGCCGCCGGTCTGCGCGACACCGTCCCGCTCGGAGCCGTCCTGTCCATGGACGCGGGCTCGGGCGCCAAGGTCCTCGTCGCCTGGAGCGAGACCGGTGCGAAGCGCGCGCCGGGTGCGACGGGGGCGACGGGGGCGGCCGACGCGTCCGGTACCGCGTTCTCGGCGGGTGAGCTGGCCGCGGTGCGCCGGACGGGCTGGGCGGCGACGGTGGGGGAGCGCGAACCGGGCGTGGCCAGCGTGAGCGCGCCCGTCCACGACCGGTCGGGAGCCGTCGTCGCCGCGCTGAGCGTCAGCGGGCCCGTCGACCGGTTGGGGCGCCGCCCCGGCGAACGCCTCGCCGGCGCGGTCGTGGCGGCCGCGGCCGAACTCACGGGCCTCCTCGCCGATGGGTAGCGCTCCGTGGCGGGCCCCGCCGGCCGCGACCACCCACAGCGAGACGCGTGGACCAGTTCACGGAACTGAAACAAGGCGGCCACGAGGCGCTCGTAGAATGGACAAATGGACGTCGTGCTCCTGCGCTGGCCCGAAGAGGGCGAACGACTCGAAGCCCTGAGGTCCTCGCGGATCCCCCGCCTCCTGCTGGTGGGGCCCGACGAGCCTCCGCCGCACCTCCCCCACGCTCTCGAGGACTGGATCCGCCTGCCGGCCGCCGACCGCGACGTACGAGCCCGGGTGGCGGCGCTCGAGGACCGGTCCGAGCGGACCAGCGCGGTGCCCGAGATCGACGACGCGGGCCTGCTGAGGTTCCGGGGGCGGTGGGTCGCCCTGTCGCCCGTCGAGCAGTCGCTGGCCGGGATGATGGTCGGCGACTACGGGAAGGTCGTGGGGCGCGACTCGCTGGCCGGGGCGGCCTGGCCCACCGGCATCCCCACCCGCAACGCGCTCGACGTGCACGTGCTCCGCCTGCGGCGCCGGATCGCGCCGCTCGACCTGGAGATCCGTACGGTCCGCGCCCGGGGTTACCTGCTCCAGGAGGCGTCGGAGCCGGTACCGGCGAGCTCCAACTCCTAGACCGCTACGCGGCCCGGGCGTCCGACGCGTCGAAGCCCTCGAGGGCGACCACCGACCACGCGCCGTCCGCGCCGTCGCCGGGCGTCCGCTCCCGGAGATCGGTCAGGCGGAGCTCCACGCCGCCGGTGGTGGCTGTGAACGGCACCGGGACCCCGCCCACCCGGGCCGTCGACCGGTCCCCCCGCGGGCGGACGCCCGGGATCGTGATCACGGAGGCCCCGGGGTCGGTCCCGTCGCGGCCGTCCGGGGTGCGGTGCAGCACGCACCAGATCGTGTCGTCGCGGGCGGTGAAGCGCACCTCCGTGCCGCCGCGCGTGGTGGCCGACGCCCTCACCCAGGGCCGCGTCGCCGCGACCGCCTCGCCGTGGGCGCCCATCCAGCGGGCCAGCCAGTCGAGCCGGCGCGCCTGTTCCTCGGGTATGGCGGCGTCCTCGCCGCGCGGCCCCACGTTGAGGAGGAGGTTCCCTCCCTTGGCCGTGACGTCGACGAGGAGGCCGACCAGCTCGTCGTGGCCGATGAACTTCCCGGGGTCCGACGCCCGGTTGTAGCCGAAGCTCCGGTCGATGCCGCGTACGCACTCCCACGGCCTTCGCTGCACCTCGGCGAACGACGAGTACTCGGAGGTGCGGAAGTCGTAGTGGGCCGGCGTGGGGGGTACGAGGCCGTCCTGCCGGCGGGCGGCTCGGGCGCCGAGGCCGACCACGGCGCGGCGCACGGGCCCCAAGCGCAACGCCGCGAACGCGGGCGACCAGGCCAGGAAGCGGTCGTTGACCACGCCGTCGGGGACGGTGGCGTAGTACCAGGCGAGGAGGTCCCACAGCTCGCGCTGGGGCTGGGGCCACGCGATGTCGTTCCACAGGACGTCGGGCCGGTACCGGGTGACGAGCTCGCGCACCTGCGCCTCGGCGTAGGCGGGGTACGCCCCGCGGGGGACGGCCACCGCGGTGTCGGCGAAGTTGCCGAGCGGGCGGTCGTCGAAGGTCCAGTCGAGGCCGCCCGAGTAGTAGACGCCGAAGCGCAGCCCGGCGCCGCGCACCGCCTCGCCGAGCTCGCCGACCACGTCGCGCCCGGTGTGCCACCCGTCGCGGTTCGGGTTCGCCACCTCGCTCGGCCACAGGCAGAAGCCGTCGTGGTGCTTGGCGACCAGCACCACGTAGCGGGCGCCGGCGGTGGCGAATCGCCGCGCCCAGCCGTCGGGGTCCCACTGGTCGAGTCCGGCCCGGAACCCGTCGGCGAACTCCTCGTAGGGCCGGTTCCCCCAGACGTCGCGATGGTGGCGACTGACGGAGCTGTCGGGGAAGCGCAGGGAGTTCTGGTACCACTCCGTGTAGGGCATCTCCGCGAACGCGTCGGGCGCGGTCGACGTGAGGATGTCGACGAGGGTCCGGTCGGTGGGGGCCCATCCGGCCACCGACGAGGGCGTCCAGTGGATGAAGATCCCCAGCTTGGCGTCGGTCCACCACGCCGGGCACGGGTGGCGCTTGACGATGTGGCGGGACGACTCGGAGGCCATGCGCGGAGACTAGGTGCCGGCGGGACGGGGCCGCCGGGGCGGGAGCGCCGAGGGACTCGGGCTCCTCGGCGGGGTGCTCCTCAGAGGGGCCGGACGCCGACGATCTCGACCTCGACGGCCTTGCCCTTGGGGGTGGTGTAGCTGACGGTGTCGCCGGCCGACCGGCCGAGGATCGCCTGACCGAGGGGTGCCGAGGTGGAGAGGACGTCGAAGTCGGCGTGGCGCTCCTCGATGGAGCCGACCAGGTAGGTGGTGGGGTCGGCACCCGGACCCAGGCGGATCTCGACGAGCATCCCGGTGGCGACGGTGTCGCCGACCGCGGCCTCGACGATCTGGGCCGTCTTGAGGATCTGCTCGAGGTGGCGGATCCGGGCCTCGTTGAGGCCCTGCTCGTTCTTGGCGGCGTCGTAGTCGGCGTTCTCGCTGATGTCGCCGTGCTCGCGGGCCCTCTCGATCTTCTCGGAGATCTCCCGCCGGTGCGCGCCGGAGCGGTGCTCGAGCTCGTCGACCAGCCGCTGGTGCGCCTGGGGGGTCAGTTGCGCCGCCTGCTCCATGGATTCGAGGCTAACAACTCGCGACCCGCGCCCCGGCTCGCCCGCACCGGAGGCGCGAGGCGTGGCGCGCCCGATGCTCCCGGCCCGGGCGCCTGCTAGATTGAAGGGCCCATGGACCACGTCGTCACCCTCGTGCCCCACCGCGTAATCGCCATTCCGTAGCGGGTGCCGCGCGCCGGTGCCCGCCCCCTTGCCGTCCACCGAGGTGGGCGGCTTTTCATTTCCCGGACCCGCCACCCGGACCCGCCACATCGGAGAACCGCAGATGAGCCGAAGCCAGGAGTACCGCATCGGGGTGATCCCCGGCGACGGGATCGGCCACGAGGTCGTGCCCGTGGCGCTCGACGCCGTCCGGGCGGCCGGCATCGCGATCGAGGAGGTGCCCTTCGACCTCGGCGGGGAGCGCTACCTGCGCACCGGCGAGGTGCTCCCCGACTCCGTGCTCGAGGAGATCCGTGGCCTCGACGCCGTGCTGCTCGGTGCGGTCGGCACCCCCGACGTCCCGCCCGGGGTGCTCGAGCGCGGCCTGCTCCTGCGGCTGCGCTTCGAACTCGACCTCTACGTGAACCTCCGCCCGTTCGGCTCGGGTCCGGGCCGGTTCAACGACGGCGTCGACCTCGTGGTGGTGCGCGAGAACACCGAGGGCTCCTACGCGGGTGAGGGCGGGTTCCTGCGCCACGGCACCCCCCACGAGATCGCCACCCAGGGTTCGGTGAACACCCGCTTCGGCGTGGAGCGCTGCGTCCGCTACGCGTTCGAGCTCGCCGCCACGCGGCCCCGCCGGCACCTGGCCCTGGTCCACAAGACCAACGTGCTGACGTTCTCCGGCGACCTGTGGCAGCGCACGTTCGCCGACGTCGCCACCGACTTCCCGTCGGTGACCACGGCCTACGACCACGTCGACGCCGCCTGCATCCACCTGGTGCAGGCGCCCGACCGCTACGACGTGGTGGTCACCGACAACCTCTTCGGCGACATCCTCACCGACCTTGCCGGCGCCGTCGCGGGCGGCATCGGGCGCGCCGCGTCGGGGAACCTCAACCCGGCCCGCACCGGCCCGTCGCTCTTCGAGCCGGTCCACGGCTCGGCGCCCGACATCGCGGGCACCGGGCGGGCCGATCCCCGGGCCGCGGTGATCTCGGCCGCCATGATGCTGGAGTTCCTGGGCGAGGCCGACGCCGGCGACCGGATCCGCAAGGCGGTCGTATCGTCGGACGACGTGACGGGCACCACGGCCGAGGTCGGCCGGGCGATCGCGGAAAGGGTCTGACATGCCGTTCGAGGCCACCGAGAAGATCTGGATGGACGGGGAGCTCGTGCCCTGGGAGGAGGCGCGCGTCCACGTCCTGACCCACACCCTGCACTACGGCACCGGCGTCTTCGAGGGGATCCGCGCGTACGAGACCGACGCCGGCCCGGCGATCTTCCGCCTCACCGACCACGTGGTGCGGCTCTTCAACTCGGCCCGGATCCTCATGATGGAGATCCCCTTCACCGTCGACGAGATCGTCGAGGCGTGCAAGGAGACGGTGCGCGCCAGCGGGCTCCCGTCGGCCTACGTGCGGCCCATCGCGTTCTACGGCTACGGCGAGATGGGCCTCAACACCATCCCGTGCTCGGTGAACGTGGCCATCGCCTGCTGGACGTGGGGCGCCTACCTCGGCGACGACGGCGTCACCAAGGGCGTGCGGATGAAGGTCAGCTCGTGGGCCCGTCACGACCACAACACCATGCCCCCCGCCTCCAAGACCACCGGCAACTACGTGAACTCGTCGCTGGCGAAGGTCGAAGCGCTCAAGGCGGGGTACGACGAGGCGATCATGCTGAACGACTCGGGGCTCGTGAGCGAGTGCACCGGCGAGAACATCTTCGCGGCGCGCGGGGGCGTGCTGATCACGCCGCCGCTGTCGGCGGGCGCCCTCGAGGGCATCACCCAGGACTCCGTGATGACGATCGCCCGCGACCTCGGCCACGAGGTGAGGGTCGGCGACCTGACGCGCAGCGACCTCTACGTCGCCGAGGAGATGTTCGTGTGCGGCACCGCGGCCGAGGTCTGCGCCGTCAACTCGGTCGACGACCGGGCCATCCCGTGCCCCGGCCCCCGCACCACCGCCATCGCCGCCGAGTACGGCCGCGCTGTGCGGGGCCAGATCGCCCGGTACAAGGACTGGGTCGAGCATGTCGACTGACGGCGTGTCCGGCCCCGCCGCGACCGCGGCCGGGGAGATCCAGATCTACGACACCACGCTGCGCGACGGGAGCCAGCTCGAGGGGATCTCGCTCACCGTCGACGACAAGCTCCGCATCGCCGAGCAGCTCGACTGGCTGGGGGTCCACTACATCGAGGCCGGCTGGCCGGGCGCCAACCCGAAGGACGACGAGCTCTACCGCCGGATCCCCTCCGAGCTTCACCTCTCCACCAGCCGCCTGGTGGCGTTCGGCTCCACCCGTCGCCCGCGGGGCAAGGTCGACTCCGACGACACCCTGCGCCACCTGGTCGAGTCCGGGGCACCGGCGGTGTGCATCGTGGGCAAGTGCTGGGACTACCACGTGACGGAGGCACTGCGCACCACCCTCGACGAGGGCGTGGCGATGGTCGCCGACTCGATCGGGTACCTGAAGGCCCAGGGCCTCGAGGTGCTCTTCGACGCCGAGCACTTCTTCGACGGCTACCGCCACAACCCGGAGTTCAGCCTCCGGGTCCTCGAGGCGGCGGTCCAGGCCGGGGCCGACCGCCTCGTCCTCTGCGACACCAACGGCGGATCCCTCCCGAACGACGTGGAGCGTACGGTGCGCGAGGTCGTCGGCTACTTCGGCGGCGAGGCACCGGTGGGCGTGCACCTGCACGACGACACCGGCTGCGGCGTCGCCAACGCCCTCGCCGGCGTGATCGGCGGGGCCACCCAGGTGCAGGGCACGATCAACGGCTACGGCGAGCGCACCGGCAACTGCAACCTCATCACGATCATCCCGAACCTCACCCTGAAGATGGGGTACCGCACCATCCCCGAGGACCGCCTCGACCGTCTCACGCCGGTGGCCCACCACGTGGCCGAGCTGGTCAACATGACCCTCAACCCCCAGGCCCCGTACGTGGGGCCCTCGGCCTTCGCCCACAAGGCCGGGCTGCACGTGAGCGCCATCGCCCGGCGCCCCGACGCCTACGAGCACGTGACCCCCGACGTGGTGGGCAACGGAACCCGGTTCGTGGTGTCGGAGATGGCCGGCCGGTCGACGGTGATGCTCAAGGCCGAGGAGCTGGGGCTCGACCTCGACGGTCCCACGGTGAGCCACGTCGTCGACACCCTCAAGCAGCTCGAGCACGAGGGTTACCACTTCGAGGTCGCCGACGCCTCCCTCGAGCTGCTCATGCGGAGGGCCACCGGGTGGCGCCAGGAGTGGTTCACCGTCGAGAGCTTCCGGGTGATCGCCGACGACCTGCTCGCCGAGCGGACACCCATGGGGATCACCACCGAGGCCACGGTCAAGGTCCATGTGGGCGAGGAGCGCTTCGTGACGGTGGCCGAGGGCAACGGCCCGGTCAACGCCCTCGACCGGGCGCTGCGCGCCGGCATCGGCCGGTTCTACCCGCAGCTCGAGCACGTGCACCTGACCGACTTCAAGGTCCGGGTCCTCGACACCCAGAAGGGAACCGGTGCCGTCACCCGGGTCCTCATCGACACCACGGACGGCGACGCGTCGTGGACCACCATCGGCGTCAGCGAGAACATCATCGAGGCGAGCTGGGCGGCCCTGCTCGACTCGCTGGTGTACGGGTTGCTGCGATCCGAGCTCCGTGAGGGAGAATCGGCCCATGACGATTGACCCGTTCGTGGCGCCGAGCCTCGACGACGTACCCCGCCAGAAGCAGAACGTCGCCCCGGGCTCGAAGCTGCCCGCGCCACCCCGGTGGCGGCGGGGCCGCCCCGGCGATCTCGACGCCGCCCAGCCGACCGGCCCCCTCCTGGGCGCACCCGGTCCCGACATCGGCTACGCCCTCACGATGGCGGAGCGCTCGCGCGACCGCCTCCACCTGCACGTGGGGGAGCACGCCGACGACGCGCTGGCGGTGTCGGCCGCGATCGGCATGCGGCGGGCGGCCCTGTTCGGCCGGGCGCCCATCGCCCTCGACGTGGAGATCGCGCTCGGCCTGCTCGGCTACCTCGGCGACGTGACCCCCGAGTTCGCCGAGCTGCGCGCGTTCCTGGTCCACGGGGTCTCCCACGACTACGCCACCCGCCGGGCGCTGGTCGACGCGGTACCGCTCGAGATCCTCGCCCACCCGCCGTCGGAGTCGCTCAAGCACGGTGCCGTGGTGCAGGCGGCGCTACGGCGCGTCGGTGGCGAGGAGGTCGACGACTCGGAGCTCACGGTCGCGCCCGGGACGCTGCCCGCCCTCCCGCCGCTCCCCGGCGGCGCGCCGGTGGAGGCACCTCCCAAGCGGAAGCGGTCGCGGCGCGCCAAGGCCCCCAAGCGCTGATCGGGTGGACGACCCGGCCACGCCCGGTCCGGTCAGGGTCCGCTTCGCGCCGGCCCCCACCGGTTCGCTGCACGTCGGCAGCGCCCGGACCGCGCTGTTCAACTGGCTCTTCGCCCGCCACCACGGCGGGGTGTTCGTACTGCGCATCGAGGACACCGACGCGGCACGGTCCCGCCCCGAGTGGATCGAGGGGATCCAGGAGTCGCTGCGCTGGCTCGGCCTCGACTGGGACGAAGGTCCGTACCTCCAGGGCGAGCGTCTCGACCGCTACGCCGCGGCCGCCGAGCGGCTGCTCGCGTCGGGTCGGGCCTACGAGTGCTTCTGCACCCCCGAGGAGGTGCAGGCCCGCAACGAGGCGGCGCGCGACGCGCACCGTACGCCGGGCTACGACGGGCGCTGCCGCGACCTCACCCCGGCCCGGCGCGAGGTGCTCGCCGCCGAGGGCCGTCCCCGGTCGTTGCGGTTCCGCACCCCCGACCACGGCACCAGCCGCTTCACCGACCTGGTCCGCGGCGAGGTGGCCGTCGAGTGGTCGACGGTCGCCGACTTCGTGATCCGGCGCTCCGACGGCAGCCCGGTCTTCTTCCTGGCCAACGCCGTCGACGACTCCGAGATGGGGATCACCCACGTCATCCGCGGCGAGGACCTCCTCGACTCCACGCATCGCGTCCTGGCCCTGCGCGACGCGTTGGGCGACGGGCCTCCGCCGCGGTACGCCCACCTGCCGCTCATGGTGGGTTCGGACCGCGCCAAGCTCTCCAAGCGGCACGGCGCGGTGGCGCTCGAGGACTTCCGGGCCGGCGGTTACCTGCCCGAGGCGATGCTCAACTACCTGGCCCTCCAGGGGTGGGCACCCGACGACGATCGCGAGGTCATGGCCGCCGGCGAGATCGCGGCGGCCTTCGACCTCGACCGCGTCACGCACTCGGCGGCCGCGTTCGACCACGCCAAGCTCGAGTGGATGAACGGGGAGTGGATCCGGCGCCTCCCACCCGACGACCTCCTGGCGCGACTCGAGCCGCGCGCGCGCGAGCGCTACGGCGACGGCGTCGACGCGGAGCTCCTGCGTGACGTGGTCCGGATCGGGCAGGAGCGGGCGTCGACGCTGGCCGCGCTCGTCGAGCAGGCCGACTTCCTCTTCGAGCCCGACGAGGCGTTCGAGGTCGCGGCGGATTCCTGGTCCCGGCTCGCCTCCACGGAGCGCGCGAGTGAGGTCCTCGACGCGGTGGCCGGGCACCTGGCCGGGTGCGAGTGGACGGCGGAGGGGGTCGACCTGCGCCCCGTCCTCGCGGAGTTGGGCGTGAAGCCCCGCAAGGCACTCCCGGCCGTGTACGCGGCCGTGGAGGGCCGTCACGCCGGCCTGCCCCTGTTCGACTCGATCGTGCTCCTGGGCCGGGACCGGACCCTCGGCCGCCTGGCCGACGCGCGGGCCCGGCTCGAGACCTGACCTCGAAGGCCGACCGTCTAAGATGTGATGCCCGTTCGGGGGTGGTGTAATCGGCAACACAGCAGGTTCTGGTCCTGTTATTGGGGGTTCGAGTCCTCCCCCCCGAGCCGAGCGGCGGGTGGCCCGGCCTCCCGTCGGTCACGGTCCTCGACCGAGGACCGGCACGGCCCCGTCGTCTAGTGGCCTAGGACGCCGCCCTCTCAAGGCGGAAACGGCAGTTCGAATCTGCTCGGGGCTACCGATCCCACTGGTCTACCGGCCGACCGAACCGGCCTCGACCGCTCGGCGGTTGCCCGCGTCGAGACGTCCGGCGCCGCGTGCCGGGCGGCGCGGCCTCAGAGGCGTACGCGAGGCCTCGAGTCGCGCACGCTCAGGGTGCAGGGCAACCCCACCAGCACGATGGGGTCGGCGTCGGTCTCGATCGCGGCCGCGACGCTGAAGAGCGCGCCCTTGTCGGCGCCGGTCGTGAGCGTCAACTCGAACACGAGCGCGTCGTCGCGCCTCTCGGCCCACACGATGAACGCGTCGTAGTCGCCGTCGGGCAGTGGTGTCGACGGCTCGTCGCGCTCCGCGGGTGTCATCTCCACGACGCGAGCCTTGCACCTCCCCGCGCGCGCCGCGTGCCGCGAGCGTCCGAAATGCTTGACTCGCGCTCCGTGACGCGTTCAGATTCCCCCGTCACACAAGCGGTTCAGCGGAGGTCTCATGAACAAGGGTGAACTGATCGAGCAGGTGAGCGGCGCGTCCGGCCTGTCGAAGAAGGACGTCGAGACGGTCCTCAACCAACTGATCGACGTCGTCAAGGACGCCGTCGCTCGCGACGAGAAGGTGACCATCCCCGGGTTCGGCGCGTGGTCGCGTACCGACCGCAAGGCGAGGGAGGGTCGCAACCCGCAGACCGGCGCACCGGTGCACATCCCGGCGTCGAAGGGTGTGAAGTTCTCGGCCGGTTCGCAGTTCAAGGCGCACGTGCAGTGACCCGACGTGCGGCCGGCTACGCCGGTCGCTCCATCTCTCCCGGCAAAGGACGGTGACCGTGCCTCCCAGGAAGTCGACGAAGAAGGCGGCCGCGAAGAAGACGACCGCGAGGAAGGCCACGGCCAGGAAGGCCCCGGCGAGGAAGACCGCGGCGAAGAAGACCGCGGCGAAGAAGACCGCGGCGAGGAAGACCACGGCCCGCAAGGTCGGCGCCAAGAAGACCGCGGCGAAGAAGAAGGCCACGGCCCGCAAGGCTCCGGCCCGTAAGGCCGGCGCCAAGAAGACCGCGGCGAAGAAGAAGGCCACGGCCCGCAAGGCTCCGGCCCGTAAGGCCGGCGCGAAGAAGGCCGGCGCGCGCAAGACCACGGCCCGCAAGGCCGGTGCCAAGAAGACCGCGGCGAAGAAGAAGGCTCCGGCCCGCAAGGCTCCGGCCCGCAAGGCCGGCGCCAAGAAGACCGGCGCGAGGAAGACCGCGGCGAAGAAGAAGGCTCCGGCCCGCAAGGCTGGTGCGAAGAAGGCCGGCGCGAGGAAGACCACGGCCCGCAAGCCGGCGGCGAGGAAGTCGACCCGCCGCTCCTGACGATCCGGGGGCGGGTGCGTCAGAGATCGTCGAGGCGTTTGAACGACTCGACGAGGCGCACCCGCCCGTCGGGTCCGGGGCGCTCCATCCGCGACCGGATCGAGCCCTCGAAGGCCTCGATCTGGCGCCGCCGTTCGTCGGCCGGGGCGCCCTCGTCGATCGACATCGTCGATCTCCACTGGCTCCGGTGCTCGAGCAGGGCCGCGACCTTCGCCGCGAGCGACTCCTCGTCGGCCGGTTCGACGTGGTCCTCCTCCTCGGCCTCGAACAGGAACACCGATCCCGGCCGGTGCGCGCCGACGGCCTGGTCGGCGAAGAAGTGGGGGTCGCGGGCGGCGACCACCGCGTCGAGGGTCAGGAAGCCGGCCCGGCGGTGGTCGGGGTGGAGCCGGTAGCGCTTCCACGGGTCGTGTCCCAGCACGACCTCGGGGCGCACCGTCCGGACCCACCGGCACACCTCGGACCGTTCGGAGCGCCCGTCGACCAGCTCGCCGTCGACCCGGCCCAGGTGGTGTACGGCCGACGCTCCCAGCGCGGCCGCCGCCCGCTCCTGTTCGGCACGGCGCCGGGTCGCGAGGTCGCCCGGATCCGCGTCGGCGTCCCACGTGCCCTTGGAGCCGTCGGTCAGCACCAGGAGCTGCACGTCGCAGCCGTCGCGGGCCCAGCGGGCGAGGGTGGCCCCGCACCCGAACTCGATGTCGTCGGGGTGCGCGCCCACGGCCAGGGCCCGCCGGGGCACCGGAGCGCCGTCGCCGGTCACGCGGGTGCGGCGACGCGGAGGAGCCGGTCGAGGTCGGCGTCGACGTCGACGTCGAAGGCGAGCGAGGCGTCGCGCACCACCCGCACGGCTAGGCCGGCCCGGCGCGCCGCGGCGCAGTGCCGCCGGAAAGACCCCGGCCCGTAGGAGAACCCGAAGTCCGCTCCGATCGGCACCGACACCACGGTGGTGCCGTCGTCGCGGTGGCAGGGTACGAGTACGGCCACCGGGCAGCGACCGTCGTGGTCGACGGCCGACAGGGAGCGGGCGAGGGGCAGGTCGGCGTGGGCGACGACGCCCCTGGTCAGCCCCCGGCCGCGACACCAGGAGAGCCCGGCGCGGGCGGCGCCGTCGAGGTCGCCGGGATCGGCGATCAGGCCCGCACCCCGGTCGCGGGCCCAGGCCGCCACCTCGGGATCGTCGGTCACGACCACCACCGGACGGCCCTCGGCCGCGACCCGGACCCGCTCGGCCATCCGCTCCGACAGCTCCCGGCGGGTCGAGGCCTCGAGCCGGCCGGCCAGGCGGGCCTTGCCGTGGGCGAACGACCGGACCGGCAGCACCACGCCCGTGCCCCCGGCGGGGGTGGGGATCACCGGGCCGGGTCCTCCGCCACCACGCGGTACGTGCCGACCACGGGCTCCACGCGCAGGAGGTTCCGCACGCGGACCATGGCCTCCGACAACGAGCGTGAGGCGAGCGCCGCCTTGAGCGTCTCGGGCGTGTCCCAGTGCGACACCAGCACGCCCTCGATCATCCCCCCGACGTTCGCGTGCGTGCCCACGAGGAGCTCCACCCCCCGGCACCCGGGCGCCTCCTCGTAGGCCGGTTTTACGTCTTCGAGGAAGATCCGGAAGACCTCGTCGCTGTCGTCGGGGTCCACGGCGGAGTAGAAGGTTCGTACGATCACGGCGACCTCTCCGGTTCGGCTCTCACCCGCGCCAGGTTGACTTCGTGAACATCCCGGCCAGCTCCTCGCTCGATTCGAGTCGGCCCGCGACGCGGTCGAGGGTGGCGATCAGGCGCTCGCCCGCGCCCGGGAATCGGCAGTGCACCTCGACGCGGCGGTCGGTCACGCTGACCACGTTGTAGGAGGGGCGTACGTACCCGCGTAGGCGGTACGACGACACGGTGCCCGAGTTGACGACCAGCACCCCGTTGAGGAGCCACACGAACGGGACGTGCTTGTGGCCCGAGAGCACCAGGTCGACGCCCATCTCGGGCAGCAGCGCCAGCAGGTCGCCGGCGTCCCAGACCGTGTTGCGCTCCCGGCCGGTGCCCGGGACGGGTACCAGGTGGTGGTGCAGGACCAGGATCCGGAGGTCGGCGGGGGGTTCGAACTGCCGGGTGATCCAGTCGTAGCGCTCGCGGCCCACCTCCCCCTCGGCCAGGTCGGGCTTGGTGGAGTCGACGGCGACGAGGGTGACCGCCCGGGGGGCGCCGTTGCGGGGTTCGGGCCGGAGGGTCAGGACCCGGTCGCCCTTGCCCGCCACGTCGCCGGCCCCGAACGTGTCGCGGAAGTGGAGGTAGCCGACGTTCTTGGAGTCGTGGTTGCCGGGGATCACGGCGACGGGCCGGCCGGCCTCGAACAACGGGGCCAGGAACCGGGCCGCGGTCCGGAACTCGTTGGCGTAGCCCTCGGCCGTCAGGTCGCCGCCGACCACCACCACGTCGGGGTCCAGCGCCACGATCTCGTTGACCGCGCCGCGGAGCAGGTCGGGGTCGAAGAACGGGGAGCCGCAGTGGAGGTCGGAAAGCTGCGCGATCAGGAATGAGTCCCGCATGGGGCTGCCTATGCTACCGGTCATGGACCTCGCCTATTCCCTGGCGCGGAACGTTCTCGCCGCCCCGGTGATCCACGGCATGCGCTGGACGGTGGAGGGGACCCACCTGATCCCACCCCGCGGTCCGGTCATCCTCGCCTCGAACCACGTGTCGTACCTCGACCCCCTGATGATCGGGTACGTCGTCGACCGGCGGAAGCGCCAGGCGCGCTTCCTCGCCAAGGCGGAGCTCTTCGACAAGGAGCCGCTCGCGTCGATGCTGCGCGCGCTCGGGCAGATCCCCGTCGTCCGCGGCGACGACCGGGCCGCCGACTCGCTCTCCGCCGCCGTCGAGGCCCTGGGGCGCGGCGAGTGCGTGGTGATCTTCCCGGAGGGCACGATCTCGCTCGACCTGGAGCCGATGGTCGGCAAGACGGGCACGGCCCGCCTCGCGCAGGAGAGCGGGGTGCCGGTCCTGCCCGTCGGGATGTGGGGCGCCCACCGGATCATGTTCAAGGGTCGCAAGCCCAGGTGGCGCTGGGGAGTGGCCGAGACGGCCGTGGTCGGCCCGCCGGTCCGGGTCGCCCCCACCGACGACGTCAGGGAGGCCACCGACCGGATCATGGCGGCGGTCTGCCGCTGCGTGGGCAGAGCCCGCGAGCTCTACCCGCAGCGCCCGGCGTCGGGCGAGGACTGGTGGTACCGGCCTCCGGAGACGGCCCGGCTCCGTAGCTGCCGCGCCGCGGCCGGACGCCCCCGGCCGGCGTGACCCGCGTCGCCGTCGTAGGCGCCGGTTCGTGGGGCACGACGGTGGCCGGCCTCGCGGCGCGCAACACGTCGACCGTCCTGTGGGCGCGCGAGCCGCGGCTGGCTGAGGCGATCGGCGAGAGCCGCGAGAACGCCGCCTACCTCCCGGGCGTCCCACTGCCCGACGGCCTCGAGGCCACGAGCTCGCTCGAGGACGCCTGCCGTGGGGCCGACGTGGTGGTGATGGCGGTCCCGTCCCACGGGTTCCGGGCCGTCCTCGCCGACGCCGCGGCCTCCGTGGGCGCCGAAGCCGCCGTCGTCAGCCTCACCAAGGGGGTCGAGCAGGGCTCGATCCGGCGGATGACCGAGATCGTGGGCGAGTTGCTCCCCGGACACGATCCGGGGCGGATCGGGGTGCTCACCGGCCCGAACCTCGCCCGTGAGGTGGCCGAGGGCCAGCCCACCGCGACGGTCGTGGCGGTGCGCGATCCCGAGTGGGCGGGGCGCCTCCAGCGGACCTTCATGACGCCCACGTTCCGCGTCTACACCAACCCCGACGTCGTGGGCTGCGAGATCGCGGGTGCGCTCAAGAACGTGATCGCCCTGGCGGCCGGCATCGCCCACGGCCTGGGGTACGGCGACAACACCAAGGCCGCGCTGATCACCCGGGGTCTCGTGGAGCTGGGCCGGCTGGGCCGAGCCCTCGGCGGCGATCCGCAGACGTTCTCGGGCCTGGCCGGGATGGGCGACCTCGTCGCCACCTGCACCAGCGACAAGAGCCGCAACCGGACCGTGGGCGTGGCCCTGGGCCAGGGGCGCGCCCTCGACGACATCGTCGAGGAGATGCACATGGTCGCCGAGGGCGTGAAGAGCACCGAGGCCGTGCTCGAGCTCGCCCGGCGCCACGGCGTCGAGATGCCGATAAGCGAGCAGGTGGGCGCGGTGCTCTACGAGGGCCGGCGCCCGGCCGACATCGTCCCCGCCCTGATGCTGCGGGAGGCCAAGGCGGAGATGCGCCCGTCCGGATGACGGGCGGCGCGGCGCCACGAGCGAGAATCGGTCCATGGCCACGGTGAACCCGCTCGGCTCGCTCGCCGGGCCGGCCCGGCGCCACGCCGGCGCCGCGGTGCGCGTCGGTGCGGTCGGCGGCACCGCCCGCGCCGACGTCGACGGGTCGGGATCGGTGGGGCCGGCCGGCGCCTCGTGGCGCCTCGAGTGGTGGGTGGGCGCCGACGACCGGTGGCGCATCCCCCGCGAGGAGGCCGCGGTGCGGCAGCGGCGCGTGGGGGGCGTGCCGGTGGTGGAGACCGCCATGCGGGTCCCCGGCGGCGACGCCGTCGCCCGCGCCTATGGCGTCGGCGGCGATCCCGACGGGATCGTGGTGGAGGTCGAGAACGCGTCGGCGGCGCCCTTCGCGCTGGCCTTGGTGCTCCGGCCGGCGGACCCCGGGGGATCCCCTCCGGGTGGTGGTGGCTCCGCCGTGCACCGCCCGCCAGGTCCCGGCGGAGCGCTCTCGTGGGTGGCCGCCGACGGCCCGCGGGTGGAGGTCGACGGCTCCCATCGCCTGCTGGTCCCCCGGCCGCCGATGCGGTGGGCGACGGGCCGCGCGGGTACCGGTTCCTGCCGGGCGACGGTGTTGGCCGGCGAGGCCTTCGCCGACGCGTTCGGCGGGCCCGGCGGGCGGGTCTCCGACCCCGACGGGAGGCTGGAGGTGGCGTTGGTGTTCCCGGTGGCGCACCGCACCACCTTCCGGAGCCTCCTCACCACGGCCGGGGCCGAGGTGCCGCTCGGCGACGCGGTACCCGGCCGCGCGCTCGCCGGCCTGGCCACCGCGGCCGACGCGGCCCGGGGCTGGTCGACCCTCCTCGACCGGGGCATGCGGGCCACGTTGCCCGACGACCGCACCGACGAACTGCTCACCGCGGCCCGGGCCGCCGTGCTCCTCGACCCGCCGGCCGACGCCGCGGCGATGGCCGTCCTCGAGGACTGGGGCCTCGACGCCGAGGCCGCCGAGGTCTGGGCCCGACTCGGACTCCGGGCCCGCCGCGCCGCCCGCCGGCGCCCGCCGGTACCCGCGGCTCCCGAGGCCGCCCTGGCCGCGGCCGTGGCGTCGGCGTCGCCGGCGGCCACCTGGGACGCCGGCCCGGTGGCGTTCCTGCGGGCGCTGCACGACGTGCTCGTCGACGACGGTCGCGGCGGCTCCCGCCGCGAACCGGCCGTGGCGCTGCTGCCGGCGTTGCCGTCGGCCTGGATCGGGGCGCCTCTCGAGGTGCACCACGCGCCCACCCGGGCCGGCCGGGTGTCGTACGCGTTGCGCTGGCACGGGGGCCACCCGCTCCTGATGTGGGAGGTCGACACGTCACGGCGGCGGCCCGGACCGGGGCCGCTCCTCCGCGCGCCGGCGCTGGACCCCGGCTGGTCGACCCGGGCGACGACCGGCGACGCCCTCCTCGGGCACCACCCCGACCACTCCGCCCCCCCCGGCGACCCCGCCCCCCCCGGCGACCCCGGCGACCCCGGCGACCCGTAGGGGACGTGCCCCCGACCCCTCGGCGCGACCGCGGGGGTGGTCCGGTCGCCGGGACGGTCAGATCCGGACGGTGAGGATCTCGTGCGGTCGCAGCTCCCGAGCGCCCGCGTAGGGCTCGATGGGCCCGCCGCGCAGGTCGACGACCCAGCCCGTGGCCGGTCCCGCCGGGGTCCCGATCACGACCTCGCGCTCCTCGGGGAACGGGTTGAACACCCGCACCACGAGGTACCCGGTCGGGTCGCGGTGCACCGCGGAGACGGGCACCCCGTCGACCCGGAGCGCACCGCCGTGGGTGGGGCGTGACGCGTCGTCGCGCCCGCCGCCCCAGGCCCGCTCCAAGGGCACGAGCAGCTCGTCGGCCGCCTCGTGGAGCCCCGCCGCGGTCCAGTCGCCGCGGTGGGGGAGCAGCGCGTACTCGGCCACCACCGGCCCGAACATCTGCGAACCGTGGAGCGGGTCGAGCGGCCCGGCCGGGTTGGGGCGCAGCGACGGCTCGGAGCGCGACAGGTAGCCGGTGGCCCGCAGGACCGTGAGGGCCAGCTCGCGCCCGTCGTCGACGAGCTCGTACTCGAGGAGGCCGTCGTGGAGGACGGCGAGGCCGCAGGAGTCGTCACCGGCGTCGACGAAGCGGCGCGACACGAACGTGGGCAGCCCGGCCTCGTGCGGGCCGCCCTCGGCGTCGAGGCCCCGCTCGACGACCGTGAACGCGCACTCGGCGTGGGACGACGCCGCCGGCGCGGGGAGCGGCAGGTGGACGCGGACGCGGTGGTCGCGGCAGGTGTTGTCCCACTCGGTCCGCACGCGACAGAAGCGCTCCCCGGCCCGCAGCTCGAGGACCGTCCGCACGGTCACCGCGGTGGTGCTCTCGGCCCGCGCCGAGCAGGAGCGCTCGTCGCCCTCGGCGTGCGTGGGCCAGAGGTAGTCGGCCTCGATCCGGACCCGGGCGCGTACCGGCCCGCCGTCCAACATCTCGACCCGCACGGCGGTCGGCCGGTCGACGATCCGGTCGGCGGCCGGCGGTGAGTAGTTGTACGTGTCGCCGCCGTCGCCGCCCTCCACCAGCCGTCCGAGGCCCGACGCGGTCACGGAGTCCCCGGCGACCGAGAACGTGCCGTCGGCGGCGACCTTCACCACCAGGTGCTCG
>JADLDD010000052.1 GCA_020846855.1 Acidimicrobiia bacterium
GCGCCCCGTGCACACCTACGTGACCGTGGTGCTGCCCGGTGCGTTGGTGTTCGGCGCCGGCCTCACCATCACCGTGGCGCCGCTGACCACCGCGGTGCTCGCGGCGGCCGAGGAGCGCCTGACCGGCCTCGCCTCCGCCATCAACAACGCGGTGGCCCGGATCGCGGGACTCCTGGCGGTGGCGGTGCTCCCGGGCCTGACGGGCCTGGGCGGGGGAGCTCTGGGCGCCTCGCTCGACGAGGGCTACCGCGCCGCGATGCTCGCGTCGGCGATCCTGGCCGCGGTCGGGGGGCTGGTGGCTCTGGCCACCATCCGCCGGTCCGTTCCGGTGGAGCCGGTCACGCATCCCGACCTGGGGCAGGCATGCGGGCGGGCGGTCGAACGGGGCTGAGGCCGAGCGGGTCGGCCCGGTTAGGCTCCCCGGCCGTGATCCTCTCCGACCGGTCGCTGCGCGAGGAGTTGAAGGCGGGCCGGATCGTCATCGATCCCTTCGACGACCGGGCCGTGCAGCCGTCGTCCGTCGACGTGCACGTCGACGGCTTCTTCCGCGTGTTCCGCAACGACACCACGCCGTTCATCGACCCGAAGGAGAGCCAGGAGGACCTCACCGAGCTGGTCGAGGTGGTGGAGCCCCGGGCCTTCATCCTCCATCCCGGCGAGTTCGTGCTCGGCTCCACGCTGGAGCGGGTCAAGCTTCCCGACGACCTGGTGGCCCGCCTCGAGGGCAAGAGCTCGCTCGGGCGGCTCGGGTTGCTGATCCACTCCACGGCGGGGTTCGTCGACGCCGGCTGGGACGGCCACCTCACCCTCGAGCTCTCGAACGTGGCCAACCTGCCGATCGCGATCTACCCGGGGATGAAGATCGGGCAGATCTCGTTCATGCGGATGACCACTCCGGCCGAGTTCCCCTACGGCAGCGCCGAGGCCGGCTCGAAGTACCACGGCCAGCGGGGCCCGACCCCCAGCCGCTACTACCTGAACTTCCGCGACGCCCGCTGACCCGGCCCGCCGGCCGGGTTCGTGTCGGTCAGGCCTCGGCGATGTCGGTCTCGGCGGCCTCGACGGCGGGGGGTTCGGCGGCGAGGTAGCGGTACACCACCGCCGCGAAGACCCCGCCCACCATGGGCGCCACCACGAACAGCCAGACCTGACGCAGCGCGTCGCCGCCCACGAACAGCGCCGGCCCGAAGCTGCGGGCCGGGTTCACCGACGTACCGGTCAGCGGGATGCCCACCAGGTGGACGGTCGTGAGGGCCACGCCGATGGCCACGCCCGCGAGGCTGGCGTTGCCGAGCCGGCTGGTGGCGGCCAGTACCACCAGTACGAACAGGAACGTGAGGACGACCTCGGCCAGGAACGCGCCGCCCACCTCCAGGCCGATCATCGAGAGGTGGTCGAAGCCGTCGACCCCGAGCCCATGGGTGCTCCGCTTGTAGGCGGGAGCCTGGCTGAGCGTCACGAAGAGCGTCAGGGCGCCGAGGATCCCGCCCAACACCTGGGCGATCCAGTAGCCGACCGCCTCCTCGAACTTCATGCGGCCCGAGGCGACGAAGCCGATGGTCACCGCCGGGTTCACGTGCGCGCCCGAGACGGACCCGATCGTGTACACGAGGGCCATCAGCACCAGGCCGAACGCGAGGGCGGTGGCGACGATCCCGGCCGACGTGCTCGATCCGGCGGCCTTGAACCCGAACGAGAGGGTGGCGACCCCCACCGCGAAGAAGACCAGGAGTGCGGTGCCCAGGCACTCGGCCACGAGCTTCCGGAGATCCATACCGTTCATGTCAGCCCCCAGGTGGTCTCAGTTGGATGCCGGGCCCGCCCGGTCGACGACCGGTGCACGGCGCCAAGATCCTGGCACCCCGGAGGGCCCGAGCCAGTGATTTCCAGCGGACCGCGCCTGTGCATGCCGCGGCGCCTGGGGCCGCGCCGGGCCTGGGCGGTGCACCGGCGAGGCCGGATCAGGAGAGCGGGATCCGTGCGAACGAGCGGGCGTGCGGAGGGCCGTCCACGGCGTACAGCTCGATCCGGTTCGCGCCGCGCCGGAAGGTCGACGGATCCAGCAGCGCGGTGAACGACGCCCGCTCCCCGTCCCGGGCGTAGACCAGGGCGGTGCCGGCCACCACCCGGTTGACCGCCACCACCAGGGTCCGGTCGCCGCCTCCCGGGCCGCTCACCGTGCCGCCGACCACCACCGGCAGGCGCGGCGCGTCCGGATCGAGGGCGTCGAATCGTTCCCGCTCGTTGAGCCGCGCCCGCAGGCCAGGGGTGGATGAGGTGCGGGACACCGACGGCACGCGCGTGCCCACCAGGACGCCGGCCGGGCCGAGGCGGAAGAGCCGGTGGGGGTCGGTCGGGTCGGTGCCGACCGCGGCGCCCTTCCGGCGGAGCGCGCCGGCGAGCTCGGTTCCCTCCGGGGAGAGCGGCAGGCGGCTCAGGTCGGGGAGGACGATCAGGCGTCGTCGTCCGGGTTCCGCCGCCATCGTCAGCGACCGCCCGGCCGGCGCGCGGAGCCGTACGTCGAGGACCGCGGCGACGGTGGGCGCGATGTCGAGTGTGGCAGCCGGGCGGTCGTCGACCCGGCCGCTCGTCTGGTGCGGTTCCTTCACGAAGAGCGGTACCCAGGCGATGTCGCCGGCGGTCGGTGCCCGGGTGGTTCGTCGCGGGTACCGCACCTCGAAGGCCGCGCCGTGGTCGGCGGTCACGATCACGAGGGCCCGTTCGGACAACCCGGTGCGATCGAGCCCGTCGAGGACCTCCCCGAGGAGGCGGTCGGCGTACCCGGCTTGGAGGAGATGGCGGACCCGTCCCTGGTCGGCGAGGGTCCGGGCCGGCCACCACTCCCCGTCGCGGGGCTCCGGGTACGGCCCGTCGTCGTCGTAGGTCCGCCCGTCGGGGAGGAACCGCCACGGCGTGTGCGGGAGTTGGAGGTGGAGGAAGTGCAGGGCCGGCCGGGCCGTGTGGCGCCCGAACCCGGCGGCGAACGATCGGACCGCCCCGGCCGGATCCGTGGTGGCCATGCGCTTTCGGACGGCCGCGCCCGGCGAGGACGCGTGGCGGGCGGCCCGCATGACGCGCGTCGACCAGTCGCCGCCGGCCGGCGACGGCTCGGCCGGCTGGCCGGCCGTCCCGAAGTCGCCCCAGGAGCGGTCGATGGGCGGCAGGCCGTCCGCGAGCCCCGGCGGCAGGACGACGTGTCCGGCCACCACGCGGGTGTCGTCCCACAGGGCCCGGGCCCGGGCCCAGAACGACAGGCCCCCGCCGATCGATCCGCACGCTTCGGAGGGGCACAACGACGTCATCGACTCGTAGGCCTCGATGCGGTAGTCGGACGCGAGGAGCGCGAAGAGGTTGTCGGGATGGTCGGCAACCGTGGGTAGGGCCGACGGGTCGGGGAACCGGCCGTCGAGGATGGCCGGCACCGAGGTGACGGTCTTGTCGCTGATCGTGGTGGTGTTGCGGTACCACGTCGAGGTGGCGGCCAGCCGGGCGAAGTTCGGGTACGACACCGGGTCGAGGCGTCCGTCGGAAGCAAGAAGGGACACGGCCGGGAAGCCGTCGAAGACCACCATCACCACCGGGACCGGGTTGCCCACCGAGCCTCCGGGTGCTGCCGCACGGGACGGCCACACGATCCCCCGGGCCGGCGATGCCAGGAGGAACACACCGAGGAACACGAGCGGGGCGGGCGAGAGCCACCGAACCACGGCGCGGGCGGTGTCGCTCCGGCGGTAGGCGATCGCGGCCCCCAGGCCGGCGGCGACGGCGAACGCCGCCCAGAGGCCGACGGAGGTCGCGCCCAGGCGCTTGAGCACCTGATAGGGCACCAGGCCGACCAGGACCGCGAGCACGGCGGTGTGCAGGGCGCGACCGACCGGCCCCGACAGGCGCGCGACCAGCCCCAGGGCGCCGCCGAGCAACAACGGCAGCACCACGCACAGGCCGACGGCGAAGGTGACCACGTCGACGGGTTCCGTGCCGTGCGCGACGAAGAACGCGCTGTTCCGCCCGAGCAGGTCGAGGATCGGCTGGGCGACGGCGAAGTTCCACGCCACGACGACCGCCAGGAGGTCGCTGGTCGCGCGCGATCCGAGCAGTCGGCGCACGCGACCACCGACCGGCTCATCGCTGACCACGCTCTGGACGCTAACGCGCGCTCCGCGCCGGGCCGTGGGACGAGGCGATAGGAGGTGTCAGGCGTCGCCGGTCCGGGCGCGAACATGGGTACATGGCCACCACGAGCGATGAACGTCGCGTCCTCGAGGCCGTGCCGCGGGGCGTCCTCGTCGGAGGGGAGTGGGGCCCGGCGGCCGGGTCCGCGGAGCTCGCGGTGGAGGATCCGTCCACCGGTGAAGAGCTCGCCCGGGTCGCCGACGCCGGGGCGGGCGAGGCTCGTGCCGCGCTCGACGCCGCGGTGGCGGCCCAGCCCGCCTGGGCGACCACCCCGCCCCGTGAGCGCGGGGAGATCCTGCGGCGGGCGTTCGAGGCCGTCACCGAACGGGCCGACGACCTGGCGCTGCTCATGACCCTCGAGATGGGCAAGCCCGTCGCCGAGTCGCGGGCCGAGATCGCCTACGGCGCCGACTTCCTCCGCTGGTTCTCCGAGGAGGCGGTCCGGATCCGCGGCTCCTGGTCGGTCGCGCCCGCCGGCGGTTCCCGGCTCCTCACCATGCGCCAGCCCGTAGGGCCCGCCCTGCTGATCACCCCGTGGAACTTCCCCATGGCCATGGCGGCCCGCAAGATCGGGCCGGCGATCGCCGCGGGCTGCACCATGGTGCTCAAGCCGGCGGAGCAGACGCCCCTCTCGGCGTTGGCCCTCGCCGCGATCCTCACGGAGGCCGGGCTCCCTCGCGGGGTCCTGAACGTGGTCACGGGCTCCGACCCCGCCGCGCTCACCCAGCCCGTCCTCGACGACCCCCGGCTGCGCAAGCTGAGCTTCACCGGGTCCACGGCCGTCGGTCGGATGCTCTCGGAGCGGGTGGCGGGCAACCTCGTCCACGTCTCCATGGAGCTCGGCGGCAACGCCCCGTTCCTGGTCTTCGCCGACGCCGACCTCGAGGCCGCCGTCGAGGGCGCCGTGGTGGCGAAGATGCGCAACACGGGTGAGGCCTGTACGTCGGCCAACCGGTTCCTCGTGCACGAGGCGCGGGCCGGCGAGTTCGGTAGGCGCCTGGCCGAGCGGCTCGGCGCGATGAGGGTCGGTCGCGGGACCGACGCCGGCGTGGAGGTGGGCCCCCTCATCGACGCCCCGGGCCGCGCCAAGGTCGAGCGCCTGGTCGCCGACGCCGCGGCCCGAGGGGCGAGCGCCCTCACCGGGGGCCACCGCGTCGACGGACCGGGCTACTTCTTCGCGCCGACGGTGCTGGCCGGCGTGCCCGCCGGCGCGGCCGTCCTCGACGAGGAGATCTTCGGTCCGGTGGCCCCGATCACGACGTTCGCCACCGAGGACGAGGCCGTAGCCCTGGCCAACGCCACCGAGTACGGCCTGGTCTCCTACCTCTTCACCCGCGACCTGGCCCGGGCGTTGCGCGTCGCCGAGGTGTTGGAGAGCGGCATGGTCGGCATCAACCGCGGGATGGTCTCGAACGCCGCCGCGCCGTTCGGCGGCGTGAAGCAGTCGGGCCTGGGCCGTGAGGGCGGCGCCGAGGGCATCGACGCCTACCTCCAGACCAAGTACGTAGCGATCGACGCCTGACGGTGATGGTGCGTGTGGAGCCCCGGCTCGGGCCTGACCCGTGTGCCGCCGGTCAGGCCGTGGGTTCCGGCCGCGCTCCCGCCGGGGTGCGCTCCGACTCCTCCACCGCCTCGAGGAGGATCTCCGCGATGTCCTGGACCTTCACGTCCTCGTCGCGCTGCTTCTCCTTCACGCCGTCGTCGAACATCACGTAGCAGAACGGGCAGGCCAGCGCGATCCGCGTCGCGCCGGTGGCCAGCGCCTCTTCCACCCGCTCGATGTTCACCTTCTTGCCGACGTGCTCCTCCATCCACATTCGGGCCCCACCGGCTCCGCAGCAGAAGGACCGGGTGCCGTTGCGCGGCATCTCGACGAGGTCGATGCCGCCCAGCGACCCCACGACCTTGCGGGGCGGGAGGTACACGTCGTTGTGGCGGCCGAGGTAGCAGGCGTCGTGGTAGGTCACCTTCTCGCGCAGCGACGCACCGTCGAGCGAGAGCTGCCCCGACTCGATGAGCTGGTCGAGGAACACCGAGTGGTGGATCACCTCGTAGTGGCCGTCGAGCTGCGGGTACTCGTTCTTGAGCGTGTTGAAGCAGTGGGGGCACTGCGTGACGATCTTCTTCACGCCCAGCCCGTTGAGCGTCTCGATGTTCTGCATGGCGAGCATCTGGAAGATGTACTCGTTGCCCGACCGCCGGGCGGGGTCGCCGTTGCACAGCTCGCCCGGCCCGAGGATGGCGAAGTCGACGCCGGCCCGCTGCATGAGCTTGGCGAAGGCACGGCTCGTCTTCTTGTTGCGGTCGTCGAAGCTGCCGGCGCATCCCACGAAGTAGAGGTACTCGTGGTCGAACGGCCCGGCGCCGTCGATGATCGGGATCCCTTCGAGGTCCTTGGCCCAGTCGGCCCGCTCCCCTTGGTTCATCCCGTAGGGGTTGGAGGAGTTCTCCATCGAGCGGTAGGTGTTGCCCAGCTCGACCGGGAAGTTGCTCTCCATCAGCGACAGGTAGCGCCGCATGTCGAGGATCTTGTCGAGGATCTCGATGTTGACGGGGCAGATCTCGTCGCAGGCCCGGCAGCTCGTGCAGGACCACAGCTCCTCGGCCGTGATGCGTTCGAAGAGCGAGTCGGCGCCCACGCTGATCTCGGCGTCGGTGCCGACCGGGGGCGAGACCAGCGGGGTTCCGGTGGCGGCCATGACCTCGCCCGTCTTGAGCACGATCTCGCGCGGGTCGAGGGGCTTGCCGGTGGCGTGGGCCGGGCACACCGACGTGCACCGGCCGCAGACCGTGCAGGCGTCGGTGTCGAAGAGCTGCTTCCA
>JADLDD010000053.1 GCA_020846855.1 Acidimicrobiia bacterium
CGTATTACCGCGGCTGCTGGCACGTAGTTGGCCGGGGCTTCTTCTGCAGGTACCGTCACTATCGTCCCTGCTGAAAGCGGTTTACGACCCGAAGGCCTTCGTCCCGCACGCGGCGTCGCTGCGTCAGGCTTTCGCCCATTGCGCAAGATTCCCCACTGCTGCCTCCCGTAGGAGTCTGGGCCGTGTCTCAGTCCCAGTGTGGCTGGACATCCTCTCAGACCAGCTACCCGTCGTCGCCTTGGTGGGCCGTTACCCCGCCAACAAGCTGATAGGCCGCGAGGCCATCCCGAAGCGGAATCCATTTCCTCGCCGGACCATGCGATCCGGCGAGGGCATCCGGTATTAGCCCGAGTTTCCTCGGGTTATCCCGGTCTTCGGGGCAGGTTCCTCACGTGTTACTCACCCGTTCGCCACTTTCCACCCGGGCAAGCCCGGGCTTCACGTTCGACTTGCATGTGTTAAGCGCGCCGCCAGCGTTCGTCCTGAGCCAGGATCAAACTCTCCCTCGAGACCTTCGGCGTCGCACCGGCAGGACCGGTGGTCGGCCTTCGATCCGTTGAGAGCTGCCGGGCGGGCCACTGACCCTTCCGGCAACTGCACGGGCTCCCGTGGGAGCCCGTGGCTGTTCTTGACGTGAACGACTCGTGCCGCGCTCGAGGCACGGCGCGGTCGCCCGCACTGGCTTTTGGCATCGTGTTCCGTTTTCAAGGAGCGCTCGCCCGGGCGTGGCGCGGCTTTGGCGCCGAGCCGGGCTGGACACGTCATCCGGGTGCCGGCCTGAACGGCGCGGACCTCGGGAGCGGTGTCGCTCCGCCGACGGTATCCCGTCGGGCGGACCATGGATCGTACACCCGGCCGTGTTGCATGGTCAAGTTGCGTGGTCAAGCTCACCGGTGGCCGGGCACACAACCGTAGCAGGGGCGCGACCCGACCCCACGACGCGTGTGGGTGACGCGCGTGGGTGTCGCCGGTCACTCCGGGCCGCCGCTCGGCACCACGAGGCGCGCCCAGTGGCGCCGGCCCATCTGGAGGATCCGGCCCTCGAGGCCCGCCACCTCGGCCTCGGCGTCGGGATCGTCGAGCTTCACGCCGTCGAGGCGCACGCCCCCCTGCTCGATCTTCCGGCGGCCCTCCTTGTTCGAGGGCACGGCGCCCGGGAAGGCCAGGTGCACGAGGCGGGCCCAGCGGATGCGACCTCCGGCCACCTCCGAGGCGGGGACGTCGAACGTCTCGACCTCGGACGGAACCTCGTGCGACCGGAAGACGCGGTCGAACCCGGCCTCGGCCTCGGCGCCGGCTCCCTCACCGTGGTAGAGGTCCACGACGGTGCGGGCGAGCAGGCGCTTGGTCTCGACCGCCGAGCGGCGGCCCGACATCAGATCGGCTTCCACCTCCTCGACCCGGTCGGGGTGCCAAGCGGTGGTCAGGGCGAGGTACCGCGGCATCAGCGCGTCGGGGATCCGCATCAGCTTGCCGAACTGCTCGGCGGGCGCCTCGGCGATGCCGATGTAGTTGCCGAGCGACTTCGACATCTTCTGGACGCCGTCGGTGCCCTCGAGGAGCGGGGTGGTCAACACGACCTGGGGGTCCTGGCCCTCCTGCGCCTGGAGCTCGCGGCCGACGAGGTTGTTGAAGAGCTGGTCGGTGCCCCCGAGCTCCACGTCGGCCTCGACCACCACGGAGTCCCAGCCCTGCAGCAACGGGTACAGCAGCTCGGTGACGGAGATGGGACGCCCCTCCCGGTAGCGGTTCGCGAAGTCGTTGCGCTCGAGCATCTGGGCCACGGTGGCGCGGGCCGTGAGGCGCAGGACGTCGGCGATGCCCATCTCCCCGAGCCACTCCGAGTTCCGGCGCACCTCGAGCCGGTCGGGGCGCAGGATCCGCGCGACCTGCTCGACGTAGGTGGCGGCGTGCGCGTCCACCTGCTCGGCGGAGAGCGGCGGGCGGGTGGCGGACCGTCCCGACGGGTCGCCGACGCGGGCCGTGAAGTCGCCGAGGATCAGCACCGCGACGTGGCCGGCGTCCTGGAACCGGCGCAGGGTCCGCAGGACCACGGCGAAGCCGAGGTGGATGTCGGAGGCGGTGGGGTCGATGCCGAGCTTGACCCGCAGGGGCCGCCCGAGGGAGAGCTTGCGCCGCAGGTCGGCGGGGGTGATCACGTCGACGGCCGACGCGGTGAGCACCCACATCAAGTCGTCGAGCTCCGCCCCGGCACCGTCGGGAGACGTCATGCGGCGAAACTTACCAACCGGCTCCGGGCGACCCTCCCCGCCGCCCGGCGCCGCGGAGCCGCGATCAGGGCTTCCCGATGCGGACCTTCCAGACCTCGGGCCCGGACTCCAGGTAGTCCCACGTGAACTTGTCGGGGTACTCGGCCGCGAACTGGTAGTAGAGCGGCTTCGGGTCGTGGTCGTTGACCAGCACGAAGCCCTCGCCGGCGCCCAGGTCGCCGTAGCGGCCCAGGATCAGGTCGTGGCGGCGCATCGGGACCTCGTTGCGCACGTCGAGTTCGGGATCGGCCATGGGATCGGTCCTTTCGTCGTCGGAGGGACCGGGCTCCTCGGGGAGCCCGGCGAGGTAGTGCATGACGCCGTTGATGCGCTGGGCCCCCCGCTCGTCGGAGTCGCGCAGCGCCCACCACGCCTCGCCGGCGAGTCGGCTGGCGGCGACGGGTCGGCCCGCCTCGCCCAGCTCGCGCAGCGCCCGGGCCAGGATGACCACGACGTCACGCTTCTGGGACCCGTGCTCCGGGGGGTCGCTCGTGGAGCGATGCATCACCGGCGGATCCTAGACGCATTTTCCCTACGGCCACCAGATTTATTCGTCACCCTCGTGGCTCGTCGGCGGCCGGTGCCCGGGAGCCCGGCGGCTGACGTTCGGGTCGTCCCGCACGTACCACCGCCACGGGCTCCGGTCGCCCCGGCCCGGCCGCAGACCCACCCGGGTCGTGACCACCGGGTCCGCCGGTGGCGCCACGCCGTCGTCGAGCAGCCTCACCTCGCCCCGGACCAGGTCGGCGCCGTCGAAGGCGCCGTCGAGACCCAGCGCCTCGGTCAGGCGGGCCGGGCCCGCGCACAGGAACCGGTCGACCCGGGCCCGCGGTCGTCGCGCCCGCATCGTCTCGATGCCCAGGACGGGCGCACCCGCGCGGAGCAGCACCGCGGAGGCGTCGCCCCGCTTCGCGGAGCGGGCCACCACGTTGGCGCACCAGTGCATGCCGTAGGTGAAGTACACGTAGAGGCGACCAGGCGGGCCGAACATGGTGGCGTTGCGAGGGGTGGGGCCCCGGAAGGCGTGGCTGCCGGGGTCCTCGGAGCCGCAGTAGGCCTCGACCTCCACGATCCGGGCCGCGACCGGCCCGGCGACCGGGTCGTGGTGCACCAGGACCTTGCCGAGCAGGACGGGGGCGAGATCGCGGGAGTCGCGGGCGTAGAACGATCGGGGGAGCGTTCGGCCCCTCAGTCCGCGAACCACGCGCTCTGGACCTCGAGCCGATCGGCCGCGGCCCGGAGCTGGCGGGACACGGGATCCGGCCCCGCACCACCGGGGGTGGACCGCATCCTCACCGACTGGCCCGCCTCCAGCAGGGCCAGGGCGTCGTCGCCGAGGCGTGGCTCGGTCGTCACCAGCTCGGCCAGGGGCACCCGGCGCTCGATCGACTGGCGTACCAGCGAGCCCACGAGTGCGTGGGCCTCCCTGAACGGCAGGCCGCCTCGGACCAGGTACTCGGCCAGGTCGGTCGCGGCCGCGGCCGAGCCGTCGGCGGCCGCGGCCATGCGCGCCTCGTCGATCGTCGCCGTGGCGATGAGGCCGGCGAGCGCCCGGCACGAGGCGGTGCTGGTGTCGAGCGCGTCGAAGAGAGGCTCCTTGTCCTCCTGGAGGTCGCGGTTGTACGAGAGGGGCAGGCCCTTGAGCGTGGCCAGGAAGCCGGCGAGGTCGCCGATGAGGCGCCCGGCTCGGCCGCGGGCCAGCTCCGCGACGTCGGGGTTCTACTTCTGGGGGAGCATCGAGGAGCCGGTCGACCACGCGTCGTCGAGGTGCATGAACCCGAACTCGTCGGAGGTCCACAACACGATCTCCTCCCCGAGGCGCGAGAGGTGGACCTGGGTCAGCGCGGCGGCGAAGAGCGCCTCGGCCACGAAGTCGCGGTCGCTGACCGCGTCCAGGGAGTTCTGGAAGCACCGGGAGAAGCCGAGCGCCTCGGCCGTCGCGGCCGGGTCGAGCGGGAGGCTGGAGCCGGCCAGGGCGCCGGCTCCCAGCGGCGAGACGTCGGCCCGCCGGAGCAGGTCGCGCCAACGCCCGGCGTCGCGCGACAGCGCCCAGAAGTGGGCGAGGAGGTGGTGGGCCAGCAGGACGGGCTGGGCGCGCTGGAGGTGCGTGTAGCCGGGCAGGTACACGTCGCCGGCCTCGCGGGCCCGGTCGAGGAGGACGGCCTGGAGGTCGTGGATCGCGGCGCCGGCCCGGCGCCCCGCCGACCGGAGCCAGAGGCGCAGGTCGAGGGCGATCTGGTCGTTGCGACTCCGGCCCGTGTGGAGCTTGGCGCCGGCATCGCCGGCCAGGTCGGTGACCCGGCGCTCGACCGCGGTGTGGATGTCCTCGTCGGTGGGGACGAACTCGAAGGTGCCCTCCTCCAGCTCCCGCTCGACGCGATCGAGCGCGGTGCCGAGGATCGCGTGCTCCTCGGCCGTGATGATCCCCACCGAGGCCAGCATCGCCACGTGCGCCCGCGACCCGGCGATGTCGACACCGGCCAGCCGCCGGTCGTAGGGCAGGCTGACGCTGAACTCCAGCAGCTCGGGCGCGGGACCGCCCTCGAACCGGCCGTGCCACAGCGGCCGACCTTCCGGCGGGGAACCCTCGCCGGGCGTCGTGGGGTCTCCGGGGTCGTCTCCCGTGCGCGTCGGGCTCACGAACCCTCTCCGGCCTGCGCACCGAACGGCTGCTGGCGCCGCGACCACGTCTCGGTGGAGAGCCCCCAGAGCCTCACGAACCCCTCGGCGTCCTGGTGCCGGAAGGCGTCCTCGGCCTCGTAGGTGGCCAGCGCGTAGTCGTACAGGGGAGCCTCGGCCCGGCGCCCCACGGGAGCGCAGCGCCCGGGCTCGAGGCGGAGCCGGACCTCACCGGTCACGTGGCGTTGCGTCGATTCGACGAAGGCGTCGAGCGCCTCGCGCAGCGGCGAGAACCAGAGGCCGTCGTAGACCAGCTCGGCGTAGCGGCCCTCGAGACGGGCCTTCTCGCGCATCACGTCGCGCTCCACGGTGATCGCCTCGAGGTCCTGGTGGGCCACGATCAGGGCCAGCGAGCCCGGGCACTCGTACGTCTCCCGACTCTTGATGCCGACGCGGCGGTTCTCGACCATGTCGATCCGGCCGAAGCCGTACTCCCCCGCCGCGGCCCCGACGGCGGCGACCAGCTCGGCCGGGCCCATCGCCCGCCCGTCGAGCGCCACGGGCGTGCCCCGCTCGAAGGCGACGACGATCTCGCGCCGCTCGGTCGGGGCGTCGGCCACGTCACGGGTCAGCTCGTATACGTCGTCGGGCGGTGCCACCCAGGGATCCTCCATCGCGCCGCACTCGATGGCCCGGCCCACGAGGTTCTCGTCGATCGAGTAGGGCTTCTCGCGGGTGACGGTGATGGGGATGTCGTGGCGGGCCGCGTAGTCGATGCAGTCGTCGCGGGTGAGACCCCACACCCGCACCGGCGCCAGGACGTCGAGGTCGGGGGCCAGCGTGCGGACCCCGACCTCGAAGCGGACCTGGTCGTTGCCCTTGCCCGTGCAGCCGTGGGCGACGGCGTCGGCGCCGTGACGCCGCGCCGCGAGGACGAGGTGGCGGGCGATCACGGGGCGCGACAGCGCCGAGACCAGTGGGTACTTCCCCTCGTAGAGGGCGTTGGCCCGCAGCGCCGGACCGAAGTAGCCGGCCGCGAGCTCGTCGCGGGCGTCGACGACCTCGGCCTCGACGGCCCCGGCGGCCAGCGCCCGCTGCCGGATGCGCTCCCAGTCGCCGCCGTCGGCCGACGGTGCCTGGCCGACGTCGACGGCGAGGGCCACCACCTCGGCCCCCCACTCCTCGCGGATCCAGCGCACCGCCACGGAGGTGTCGAGGCCCCCCGAGTACGCCAGCACGACCTTCTTCGCCATCCTCATCCCTCCAGGGTGGATCCGAGGCCCGCGAGGCCGGCCATCTTCGCCGCCACCGCCGCGCCTCCGACCTGCTCCGAGCAGACCGTCACGATCGTGTCGTCGCCCGCCACCGTCCCCAGCACGTCGGCGACCCCGGCCCGGTCGATGGCCGACGCCACCACGTGGGCCGATCCCGGCGACGTCCGCAGCACGACCAGGTTGGCGCTGTGCGCCACCTCGACCACGAACTCGCCCATCACCCGGCGGAGGTGGTCGTCGGAGCCGCCCCGGTCCTTGGCGTGCTCGGGGACGGCGTAGGCGAAGATGCCGCCCGGCAGCCTCACCTTCACGGCGCCGAGCTCCTCGAGATCACGGCTGACCGTGGCCTGGGTGGAGATCACGCCGTCGGCGGCGAGGAGCTCCACGAGCTGGGCCTGGTTGGAGATCGGCTGCTCCTCGAGCAGGCGGCTGATCCGGTGCTGGCGCTGGGGCTTGCCGAGCGCGCCCATGGTCAGGCCTCCTCCGTCACGAGCACGGCCAGCAGGGCGCGCACCGCGTGCATCCGGTTGGCGGCCTGCTGCCACACGACCGACGACGGGCCGTCGAGGACGTCGTCGGTGACCTCCTCCCCGCGGTGCGCGGGAAGGCAGTGCATGAACACCGCGCCGCCCGACGCGTCCATCAGATCGCGGTCGACCCGGTGGGTGGCGAAGGCCCGCCGGCGGGGCCCGGCTTCGTCCTCGTCGCCCATCGACACCCACACGTCGGTGTAGACGGCGTCGGCGCCCTTCACGGCCTCGTACGGGTCGCCGGTGAGCTCGACGCTCCCGCCCAGGTTCCGGGCGCGCGCCAGGACCTCGGCGTCGAGCTCGTAGCCCGTGGGCGACGACACCGTGAGCTCCAGACCGCTCAGGGCGGCGGCGAAGGCCAGGGAGGCCGCCACGTTGTTGCCGTCGCCGACGTAGGTGACCCGGCGGCCCTCGAGGCTCCCGAGCCGCTCGCGCAGGGTCAGCAGGTCGGCGAGGGCCTGGCAGGGGTGGGCCCGGTCCGAGAGCAGGTTGACCACCGGCACGGGGGCCGCACCGGCCATCCGCTCCAGCACCGCGTGGTCGAAGACCCGGGCGGCGATCACCGCGGTGAAGCAGCCGAGGGTCCGGGCGACGTCCTCGGCCGACTCCCGCCCGTCGATCCCCACCTCCTCCGCCCGGAGGGTCACCGGGTGGCCACCGAGGGTGTGCACGGCCATCTCGGTGGAGACCCGGGTCCGGGCCGACGGCTTCTCGAACAGCAGCGCCGCGCCGCGCCCCTCCAGGGCGGCGGGGACGAGAGCGGGGTCGGCCTTCCATGCCGACGCCAGGTCGAGGACCCGGGCCAGGAGCCCGGGCGAGAGGTCGTCGACCTCCAGGAACCGCGCAGGGGTCACAGGGGCACCTCCGATCGGGCCTCGGCGAGGACGCCCCGCAGGATCTCCACCGCCCGGTCGATCTCGTCGTCGGTCACGAGAAGGGGCGGGGCGAGACGGAGCGCGCTCGGCGTCACCGCGTTCACCACCAGGCCGGTCGCGAGCGCCGCGGTCGCGATCGCGCCGGCGTCGAGGCCGCCGGCGAGCTCGGCGGCGAGGAGCAGGCCGGCGCCCCGGACCGAGGCGACACCGGCCACGGCGTCGAGGGCCCGGGCGAGGCGGGCGCCGGCCTCGGCCGCCCGCCGGTCGACGGACTCCGAGCGCATCACCCCGAGGGTGGCCAGGGCCGCCGACGCCGCGAGCGGCTGGCCCCCGAAGGTGGACCCGTGGTCGCCGGGCGCGAACGCGGCCGCCACCTCGTCGCGGGCCCAGCACGCCCCGATCGGCATCCCGTTGCCGAGGGCCTTGGCCAGGGTGACGACGTCGGGCCTGACCTCGCCTCCGTGCTCGAACCCGAACCACCGCCCCGTGCGGCCGAGGCCGGTCTGCACCTCGTCGACGACGAGGAGCACCTCGCGCTCGTCGCAGAGGGCACGGACCGCCTCCAGGTAGCCGGGCGGAGGCGTGACCACCCCCGCCTCGCCCTGCACCGGCTCGAGCAGGACGGCGCAGACGCGTTCGTCGATGGCCGCGGCGAGGGCCCCGAGGTCGCCGTAGGCGACGTGCCGGAACCCCGAGGGCAGCGGCGCGAACACCTCCTGCTTCTCCGGCTGGCCGGTGGCGGCGAGCGCGGCGAGGGTGCGGCCGTGGAAGGACCCGTACGCCGAAACCACGTGGTACCGGCCGGGCCCGCCGTGGGCCTGCCCGAAGCGCCGGGCGAGTTTGATCGCGCACTCGTTGGCCTCGGCCCCCGAGTTGGCGAAGAAGACCCGGCCGTGGGCTCCGGCGGCGCCACCGACGAGCGCGTCGAGCTCGGCCGCCAGCCGGGGCTGGAGCTCGTTCAGGTAGAGGTTGGAGACGTGGACGAGGGTGCGCGCCTGGTGCGCGATCGCGTCGGCGACGGCCGGGTGCGAATGGCCGAGCGACGCCACCGCGAGACCGCCCACGAAGTCGAGGTACGCGCGTCCCTCGGTGTCGAACAGGGTCGAGCCCTCGCCGCGCACGAAGGCCACCGGCTGGCGGCGGTAGGTGCCGATCACGTAGCGCTCGTCGAGCGCCCGGAGCTCCTCCAGCGGAACCGGCGACGCCGCCGGCCGGACGGTCACGGCGTCACCATCGTGCCCACCCCGGCCCGGGTGAAGAGCTCCAGGAGCAGCACATGAGGTACCCGGCCGTCGAGGATGTGGGCCCGGCCCACTCCGCCGCGCAGGGCCCGGACGCACGACTCGAGCTTGGGGATCATGCCGTCGGCCACGGCGCCGGCCTCGATCAGCGCCTCGAGCCCGGCGACGTCGGTGCGCGAGACGACCGACGAGGCGTCGGGGTAGTCGCGGTAGACGCCCGCTACGTCGGTGAGGTAGATCAGCTTCTCGGCCCGGAGCGACGCCGCGACCGCGGCCGCCACGACGTCGGCGTTGACGTTGTACGCCTGGCCGTGCTCGTCGACACCGACGGTCGCCAGCACCGGGATCAGGTCCTCGCGCAGCATGCGCTCCAGCAAGCCGGGCTCGACCTTCTCCACGTCGCCGACGAAGCCGAGCCGCTCGTCGGCGGGACCGACCCGGAGGAGCCGGGCGTCCTCGCCGGAGACGCCCACCGCGTACGACCCGTGCCGGTTCAGGTTGGTGACGACGTCGCGGTTGACCTTGCCCACCAGCGCCATGCGGACGATGTCGACCGTCTCGGCATCGGTGACCCGCAGACCGTCGACGAAGGCCGGTTCCTTGCCGAGGCGGCGCATCAGGTCCGAGATCTGCGGACCGCCGCCGTGCACCACCACCGGGCGCATCCCGACCAGGTGCATCAGCACGACGTCCTGGGCGAAGAGGTCGGCCAGCTCCGGCTCGACCATGGCGTGGCCGCCGTACTTCACCACGACCGTCCGGCCCCAGAACTCGCGGATGTAGGGCAGCGCCTCGGCCAGGATCTCGGCCCGGCCGGCGTCGGCGGTGCTCACGACGTGGTCCGGTTCTCGTCGATGTAGCCGTACGAGAGGTCGGTGGTGGTGACCACCGAATCGTGGTCGCCCCGGTGGAGGTCGCAGCGGATCTCGATCTCCCGTCGCCGCATGGCCGCGGCCACCGCCGCCGCGTCGTGGGGCGCCGCCATGCCGTCGCGGCACACGACCACGCCGTTGTAGGCGATGTCGACGCCCTCGGGGTCGAGCTCGGCGCCACTGGCCCCGAGCTCGGCGAGGACCCGGCCCCAGTAGGGGTCCTCGCCGTTGAGCGAGCACTGGACGAGCTGGCTCAGGGCGACGGCCCGGGCGGCCCGGCGGGCGTCGGCCGGGCTGCGGGCGCCCCGGACGACGATCCGGGCCAGCTTGGTCGCGCCCTCGGCGTCGAGGGCCATCTGCTCGGCGAGGGAGGCGCACACCGTGCCCAGGGCGTCGACGAAGGCGTGGAACGCCGTGCCGCCGACCCCGATCGGCCGGCCCCCCGCCGCGCCTCCTGCGAGGACGATGACGGTGTCGTTGGTGCTCTGGGCGCCGTCGATGCAGAGCTGGTTGAACGACGACTCCACCGCGACAGCCAGGGCCTCCCGCAGCGCCCCTGCCTCGACGGCGGCGTCGGTGGTCACCACGGACAGCATCGTGGCCATGGCCGGGGCGAGCATCGCGGCTCCCTTGGCCATGCCGCCCACCGTGGCCCCCGAGCCCGCGACCGCCGCGGTCGCCTCCTTGGCGACGGTGTCGGTGGTCATGATGGCCTCGGCGGCGGCCCGGGCGCCCTCCTCCCGCCCCTCGGTGGTCAGCGCGTCGGTGAGCGCCGGGATGCCGGCCTCGAGGGGGCCCGTCGGGAGCGGCACGCCGATGAGCCCCGTGGAGCAGACCAGGACGTCGGCCGGCTCGCACCCCAGACCCGTGGCGGTCAGCTCGCACATCCGGCGCGCCGCGACGCGGCCCGGCTCGCCGGTCGCGGCGTTGGCGTTGCCCGAGCTCAGCACGACGGCGGCCGCCCGGCCGTCGTCGAGGTGACGGCGGCTCACCTGGACCGGGGCCGCGGCGACGCGGTTCGAGGTGAAGACCCCGGCCGCGCTCACGGACCGCCGGTCGGCGGTGGCGACGAGCGCCAGGTCGGGCCGGCCGTCGGGCTTGATACCGCAGGCCAGCCCGGCGGCCTGGAAGCCCTCGGCGGCGGTGACGCTCACGGCCAGAGCCCCACGGAGCCGAGGCCGGCGTCCTCGGGCAGGCCGAGCAGGAGGTTCGCGTTCTGGACGGCCTGACCCGCCGCACCCTTGCCCAGGTTGTCGAGCGCCGCGAGGGCGAGCACGCGCCCCGTGCGCTCGTCGACGCGAACGGTGACGTGGGCCACGTTGGAGCCGGAGGTGGCCTTGGTGTGGGGGGCTTCGTCGAGGACCTCGACGAAGCGGCAGCCCTCGTAGAACCGCCGGTAGTGGTCGAGGAGCGATGCGGTGGAGAGGCCGTCGACCGCGGGACGGGCGTGGCAGGTCGCGAAGATGCCGCGCACCGCCGGGACGAGGTGGGGCGTGAACAGCACCTCCGGCGGCGATACCCCGGTCGCGGTCCGTTTCCGGGCCACCTGGGCCAGCGCGAACTCGATCTCGCCGGTGTGGCGATGGTCGAGCAGCCCGTAGGCGGTGACGTCGTCGGCGGCCTCCGAGAACAGGCTGGCGGCCGAGAGGCCCCGACCGCGCCCGGAGATGCCCGACATCGCGTCGACCGTCAGCCCCGAGCCCTCGACCATGCCGTCGGCCACCAGCGGGGCCAGGGCCAGGGCCGCCGCGGTCGGGTAGCAGCCCGGGGAGGCGACGTGCTCCGCCGCCTCGATCTCGGCCGCGAACAGCTCGGGGATCCCGAACGCGAACGAGTCGAGGAGCTCGGGGGCCCCGTGCTCGGCTCCGTACCAGCGGGCGTAGGTGTCGGCCGGGAGGCGGAAGTCGGCGCCCAGGTCGACAACATGGCCCACCCGCCCCAGGATCCCGGGGGCGATCCGCTGCGACTCGCCGTGCGGCAGCGCGAGGAACACCACGTCGGCCCCGGCCACCGCCTCGGGATCGAACGCGGCCAGCACCAGGTCGGGGTAGGCGGCCCCGAGAGACGGGTAGAGGCGCCCGACCGGCGCACCGGCGTTGGAGTCGGCGGTGGCGTGGACGACGCGAAGTGCCGGGTGGCCGCTCAGGAGCCTCATCAGCTCGGCGCCGGCGTAGCCCGACGCGCCCACCACGGCGGCCGTCCTCGACCCGTTACTCGTCACGCTGCATAGCATACAGACGGGTGCATGCCGGCGCAACGCCGATCGGGGCCGGCATCCGCCGAGGTACGTCGACCCGAATCCGGTTGCCCGATCCCCGGATAGCCCTGTCCATCGCCGCCGTACGCCTGTGATGCCACGCCCACGACCCGGATCTGTCGGAGCGGGTAGCCTGAGGCTGTTGTAGAGACATCTTCTACCCGCAGGGGAAGGGCGTGTCAACCGGTAGGAGCGCGGAGCCCGAACGCAGCGCGGACGGCCCCCGGTTCCGGGGTCGCGGCTGGAGCGACGACATGCGGCGCCGGATCATCGAGGCCGGCCTCGCCGAGCTCCAGGAACGAGGCCTACGCCCCGGGGTCGGTCACATCCGCCTCACCGAGGTCACCGAACGGGCGGAGGTCAGCCTCGCCATCGCCTACCGCATCTGGGGCGGCAGCCGCACCCGCGACGGCCTCGGAGGCCAGGACCGCTTCCACCGCGACCTCGTGGCCGAGGCCTTCCGGGCACTCCTGACCGACTACCCGACCGCCGTCGCCGGCGAGGCGGCGCAGGTCCTGGCCGCCGACGCGCCCATCGAGGATCTGATCCGGGTGACCGCCGCGACCCTGTACCGGGCTCTCTCCGGCGACGGCACCAACATCGGCATCGTGCTCGGTCTGTACGGCTCGACCCTCAGCGACCCCGAGCTCAGTGCCGTCGCCGCGACGGCCCACGAGCAGGCGGTCGACGACTTCACCGGGATCGTCGGGTGGATCCTCGACCGGTACGGCCGCGAGATGGCCAACGGCCTCTCGGTCCGCGACCTGGTGGTGGCCATCACCGCCCTGGCCGCCGGCTTCCTCATCCGACACGGGGTGGAGCCGGGGATCGCACTGCGCCCGGTTCCCGGACCGGGATCACCGTCAAGCGGAAGTGGGTGGACCCTCTTCGGCTTCTGCACCTGGGCGTTGGTCGACCGCTTCACCCGACCCGCCGCCCACTTGGTGGAGCCGGTCACCCACGCAGCTCGGCCCCGAAGCGCCGTTCCACCTCCCTGATGCACGCGGCCCGCACGTCGCCCACCTCGGCGTCGGTGAGGGTCCGGTCGGCGGCCCGCAGGCGCAGGGCGAAGGCGAGGCTCCGGCGCCCCGGCCCGAGCGCGTCGGAGCGGAACTCGTCGAAGCACCTCACGTCCTCGGCCAGGTCGCCGGCCACCTCGGTCAGGGCGCCCACGATCGCGGCCGCGGCCACGGCGTCGTCGAGCACGAAAGCCAGGTCGATCGCCGACGCCGGGAAGCGCGAGAGCGGGCGGAACGACCGGTCCCGCCGCGCCCCCGCCAGGAGCGCGTCGAGGTCGAGCTCGAAGCCCACCGCCGGTCCGGTCATCTCGAACGCCGCGAGCGTGGCGGCCGCGTACTCCCCCACGTGCCCCGCCACCGCGCCGTCGACGACGACGGCCGCGGTGCGCCCGGAGTGGAAGCCCGGGGCTCCCTCGGGTTCGAGCCGCACGTCGGCGAGGCCGAGCGCGTCGGTCACCACACGCAGGCAGTCGACGGCGTCGTAGACGTCGACGGGACGGTCGGGCTCGACCGGGGCCCGGCGGCGGGTACCGGCGACGACGACCGCCACGTGGTCGCGCTCGTCGGGCAGCGGCTCCGTGGCCGGGGTCGGCGGGCGGAAGACGTGACCGGCCTCGAAGAGGGCGAGGTCGGGGAGACCGTGGGCGGCGTTGCGGGCCGCAGCCTGGAGCAGCCCGGGACCGACGAGCGGCCGCAGCACCGACTCCTCGGCCCGCAGGGGGTTGGCCGCCTCGACCACCCCGCCCGCATAGCCGGCGGCCCGCACCGCCTCCGACGAGACGAGCGAGATCGTGACCGCCTCCGCCAGGCCGGCCCCGACCAGGGCGTCGACGACCGTACGGCGATCGCGCTGGCGGGGCGAGAGCCCGGTACCGGACCGGGTGGCCGGGGGGAGGGTCCGGGGGATGCTGTCGAGGCCGATCCGGCGGGCCACCTCCTCGACGATGTCGATCTCGCGCTCGAGGTCGGGCCGGAAGGTCGGGGGCCGGGCCACGAACCGGCCCGGCGGGCCCGAGGCGTCGGGCTCCACCTCGATCTCGAGCGGCGCCAGCAGCTCGGGGATCCGGTCGGCGGGGAGGTCGGTGCCGAGCAGTGCGTTCACGCGGTCGGTCCGCACCGTCACCCGGGGCCGGTCGACGGGTGCGGGGTAGGAGTCGATCGGGTCGGGCGCCACGGTCGCGCCCGCCACCTCCTGCATGAGCTGGGCGGCCCGGCCGCTCGCGTCCAGGACCCCGCCGGGATCGACGCCCCGCTCGAAGCGGGCGCTCGACTCCGAGCGCAGCCCGAGCCGCTTGGAGGTGCGGGAGATCCCCTCCGGCTCGAAGTACGCGGCCTCCAGCAGGATCTCGGTGGTGGTGTCGCGCACCTCGGCGTCGGCTCCACCCATGATCCCGGCGATCGCCTGCGGCACGCGCTCGGCGTCGCAGACCAGCAGGTCGTCGGCCTCTAGCCGGCGCTCGACGCCGTCGAGGGTCGTGATGCGCTCGCCGGGCGCCGCCCGGCGGACCACCAGGCCCCGCCCCGCCAGGTGCGCGAGGTCGAAGGCGTGGAGCGGCTGGCCCCGCTCGAGCAGCACGTAGTTGGTCACGTCGACCACGTTGGAGATCGGTCGCATCCCGGCCAGGGCCAGGCGGCGCGCCATCCAGCGCGGCGCCGGACCGATCGAGACGTCGAGGCGCCGGGCCGTGAACCGGGGCGCCCGCTCGGGGGCCTCGACCACGACCGAGATCGTGGTGGCCGTGGGGGCGCCGGCCGGGTCGGGCCGGGCCGCGGGGACATCGAGGGGCAGACCGAAGTGGGCGGCGAGGTCACGGGCCACGCCGACCACCGACATGGCGTCGGGTCGGTTCGGGGTGATCGACAGGTCGAAGACGGTGTCGTCGAGGCCGAGGACCTCCACGACGTCGGTGCCGGGCTCGGGGTCGTCGCCGGCGCCCTCGGCCGGCGACGCCTCCCCGTGGCCGCGCAGGTCGAGGATGCCGGCGTGGTCGTCGCCGAGAGCGAGCTCCCGGGCCGAGCAGAGCATCCCGTCGGAGGTGACCCCGCGGATCCGGCGGGCCTCGAGGGTGACGCCGCCCGGGAGGCGGGCGCCCGACGGGGCGTACGGCGCCAGCATGCCGGGCACCACGTTGGGCGCGCCGCACACGACACGGGTGGAGCCCACGCCGTAGTCGACGTCGACGAGGCGCAGCTTGTCGGCGTCGGGGTGGGGCACGACGTCGACGACCCGGGCCACGACGACCCCGCCGATCTCCCGGCCGGGCTCGTCGACGGCCTCCACCTCGAGGCCGAGATGGTCGAGCGCCCGGGCGACTTCGGCCGGCTCGGCCTCGATCGGGGTGAAGTCGCGGATCCAGCTCAGGGGTACGCGCACGGGGCCTCTAGTACTGGGAGAGGAAGCGGATGTCGCCGTCGAAGAAGGTCTTGATGGGGTTCACGCCGTAGCGCAGCATCGGCATGCGCTCCAGGCCGAACCCGAAAGCGAACCCCGAGTACTCCTCGGGGTCGATCCCCACGGCGGCGAAGACGTTCGGGTCGACCATCCCGCAGCCGCCCAGCTCGATCCAACCCGTCTGCGAGCAGACGCGGCACCCCGACCCCTCGCAGAACACGCAGCCGACGGCGAACTCGGCCGACGGCTCGGTGAACGGGAAGAACGACGGGAGCAGGCGGGTGGGGACCGTCGTGCGGAAGTACGCGGAGGTGAACGCCTCGATCGTGCCGGCCAGGTCGCCGAAGGTGATCCCCCGGTCGACGGCGAGGCCCTCGATCTGGTGGAAGACCGGCGAGTGACGGGCGTCGAGGGTCTCGTTGCGGTACGTGCGGCCCGGCATCACGCAGTAGATGGGCGGGGGCTGCGACTGCATCACCCGGATCTGGACCGGGGACGTGTGGGTACGCAGCATCACCTGCTCCGGGCGGCCGAGCTTCACGTAGAGCGTGTCCTGCATGGCGCGGGCCGGGTGCCCGGGCGGGAAGTTGAGCGCCTCGAAGTTGTGCCAGTCGTCCTCGACCTCGGGGCCCTCCGCCACCGCGTACCCCATGGCGACGAAGATGTCCTCGAGCTCGCGCTGGACCTGGGTCACCAGATGGTGGTGACCCCGGTTCAGGCCGTGCCCGCCCAGCGTCAGGTCGAGGCGTTCGGCCGCGTCCGCCTCGCCCGCCGCGGCCGCGGCCGCGGCCAGAGCGGTGGCCCGCTCCGCGAGCATCTCGCGGACGCCGGCCTCGTAGGACGACAGGGCCCGGCCGGCCACGGGGCGCTCGGAGGGGTCGAGGCCCTTGATCGCCTCCCTCACCTCGCGCGCGCCCGACCGACGCCCGAGCAGGTCCCGCTCGACGACCTCCAGCTCGGCGACGTCGGCGGCGGCCGAGATCCGGTCGCGGGACGCGCCCGTGTCGAGCCGGGCGAGCAGCGCGTCGAGCTCCGGGGAGTTGTCCATGGGCCCGCGGATTCTAGGGGTCGCCACCGGCGGACGATCGACGATTCCCGCCGGACGCCCCGGCCCGGCGCTGCCGGGCGGCCTCGAATAGCACGATGCTCCCCGCCACCGCCGCGTTCAACGACTCCCCCGCCTCCATGGGGATGGACACCCGCTCGTCGAGGCGATCGGTCACGGCCGGACCGAGCCCGTGCGCCTCGCTCCCCACCACGAGAGCGACCGCGCCCGTCAGCGCGACGGCCTCGACGGCGCGACCGCCCGAGGGCACCGTGCCGATCGTGGTCCACCCGGCACGCCGCAGGGCGTCGAGCGTGCCCGGCGTGTCGGGGGCATCGACGATCGTCACACCGAACACCGCTCCCGCCGACGCCCTCAGGCTCTTCGGGTTCGAGGGATCGGCGGTGCCGGCACCCCTCACGACGGTGGTCACGCCGGCGGCCTCGGCGCTGCGGACCAGGGTGCCGAGGTTCCCCGGATCGGACACGCCCGCGAGCACCAGGAGCGGTCCCGGGACCGGTGAAGTGGGCGGCGGCCACGGGTCCGGCGGACCTGCGTCGGGCCCGTCGAAGAGGGCGAGGACGGGCTGCGGCGTGACCGTGGTGGCCACCCGCTCCAAGGCGCCGGTCGCGACCTCGAAGACCTCCGCGCCCTGCGCCGCCGCCCGGGCCTCCAGCGGGGCCGTGCCGGTGGCCGCCGGCCTGCCCGCCGCCACGTAGAGGGCCCGCATCCGGGCGCCACGCTCGAGAGCCCCCTCGATCAGCCGGGCGCCCTCGAGGACGACCACACCTTCGGCGCGTCGGCGGCGAGGGTCGCGCAGCAGCGCCCGGAGCCGAGTGAGCCCGGGACTACGGGCACCGAGCGGGCGGCGGCCGGCCCCGGGGGCCGGCGGCCCGCTCACGCCGCGTCGAGAGCCTCGCGGGCCGTGGTGACGAGCGCGCCGAAGGCCGCGGCGTCGCGGACCGCGAGGTCGGCGAGGATCTTGCGGTCGACCTCGACACCCGCGAGCCGCAGGCCGGCGATGAACCGCGAGTAGCTGATGTCGTTGACCCGGCAGGCCGCGTTGATCCGCACGATCCACAGGCGCCGGAACTGGCCCTTGCGGGCCCGGCGGTCACGGAACGCGTACTGCCGGGCGTGCATCACCGACTCGTTGGCCTTGCGGAGGTGGCGACTCCGCGCGCCGCGGTGCCCCTGCGCGGCCTCGAGTACGGCGCGGCGGTGCTTCTTGCTCTGGACGGACCTCGTGACCCGGGCCATCTATTCGTGCTCCTTGGGCGCGGGCGCCGGGCGGCGCCGCGTGTGAGGGCTGCTCGGGCTCAGCGGCCGAGCAGGCGCTGGACGTGCTGGCGGTCGCCGCCGGTCACCTCGGCCGGGCGGCCGAGGCGGCGCGTGCGCCGGGTCGCCTTGTGCTCGAGGAGGTGGGCCCGGAACGCCTTGCGGCGCATGATCCGCCCCGTACCCGTGACCTTGAAGCGCTTGGCGGCGCCCCGGTGGGTCTTCATCTTCGGCATCACGCGACTCCTGTGGAGCTCCGCGCGCCGTCGTCGGCGGCGGGCGGGGCCTTGGGCTTGGACTTGGCGGTCGGCTTGCGGATCGGGTTCAGGACCATCGTCATGTTGCGACCGTCCTGGCGGGGCGCCGACTCGACCATCGCGACCTCGCTGACCTGCTCCGCCACCCTCTCGAGGATCCGGCGGCCCAGCTCCGGGTGCGCCATCTCGCGACCCCGGAACATGATCGTCAGCTTCACCTTCGAGCCCTCGGCGAGGAAGCGCTCGACGTGCTTCATCTTGGTCGTGTAGTCGTGCCCGTCGATCTTGGGCCGGAACTTCATCTCCTTGATGACGACGTTGCTGGTCTTGCGGCGCGACTCCTTGCGACGCTGGTCCTGCTCGTAGCGGTACTTGCCGAAGTCCATGATCCGGCAGACCGGGGGGTTGGCGTTGGGAGCCACCTCGACCAGGTCGAGCTCCTGTTCCCGGGCGATGGTCAGCGCCTCCGGTAGGGGCCTGACCCCGAGCTGCTCGCCGTCGGCGGCGACGAGCAGCACCTCCCGGGCTCGGATACGGTCGTTGATCCTGGCGTCGTTGGCAGCGATCTCGGCATCACCTCGTGTGGTGACCCGCAGGGCGGGCGACGGGCACGGGAAGCCCGCCCACGGACCGCGGCGACGGCCGGAGGAGACGACCCGGTGCGCCTCCCCGACACCGCTCTCACCGGCGTGGGACGACCCGGACCGGCCGGGCGGCGACCGGGTGGGGCACGGAGGTGCCCGCTTCCCAGTTCGGTTTCGTGTGAGGATAGCAGCGTGAGCAGCATCTGGACCCCATACGGCGAGCACGAACCCCCTGAGGCGGGTGCCGGCTCCGGCGCCGTGGCACCGGATCGCGGCCCGGCACCCGGAGAGGGCCCGCCGGCGGGTCCGTCATCCGGCGGGGCCGGGCCGGACCCCGGCTTCACCGACGAGCAGATCCAGGAGATGCTCCGGCGCCTGATCGAGATGCCGGTCGCCGACATCGTCGCCGACCACGCGGCACGGCTCCACGAGGTGGCGGTGCTGCACCTCGGCGCGGCTCGGGAGCGACCCGGCTCCCTCGGCGCTGCCGCGCTCGCGATCGACGCCATGGCGGCGCTCGTCGACGGCCTGGGCGACCGGCTCGGTGCCGCCGCCGCACCGCTCGGTGAGGCGCTCGCCCAGCTGCGGCTCGCGTACGTGGAGGTCAGCTCGCCGGGAGGCGCGGACCAGCCGGCGTCCTGACCCCGCGAGAATGGGCCGGTGACCCTGGCGATCGAGGACTACGCGCTCATCGGCGACACCGAGACGGCGGCCCTGGTCGGCGCCGACGGGTCCATCGACTGGTTGTGCCTCCCGCGGTTCGACTCCCCGGCGGTGTTCGCCGGCCTGCTCGGCGACCACGGCAACGGGCGCTGGTCGGTCGCTCCCGTGGGGGGTCTTCGGCGCACCACCCGTCGCTACCTGCCCGACACGCTGGTGCTCGAGAGCACCTTCCACGCCGACGACGGCGTGGTCCGCCTCCTCGACTTCATGCCGCCCCGCGGTCGGACCGCCGACCTGGTCCGGATCGTGGAGGGGGTGGAGGGCCGGGTCCCCATGCGCATGGATCTGGCCCTGCGCTTCGACTACGGCTCGACGATCCCGTGGCTGCGCCGCATCGACGGCGCTCTCAGCGCCGTCGCCGGCCCCGACGCCGTCTACCTCCGCACCCCCGTCACCACCCGGGGCGCCGGCCTCACCACCATCGCCGACTTCGTGGTGGGACCGGGCGACCGGGTCCCGTTCGTGCTCGGGTGGCACCCGTCGCACCGCCCCGCTCCCGACCCCGTCGACGCGGAGCGGGCCCTGCGGTCCACCACGCGATGGTGGCGCCGCTGGGTGCGGGCCTCGACCTACGAGGGCGAGTGGCGCGACGAGGTGGTGCGCTCGCTGATCACCCTGAAGGCCCTGACCTACGCCCCGACCGGAGGGATCGTCGCCGCACCCACGACCAGCCTCCCCGAGCAGGTCGGCGGGGCCCGCAACTGGGACTACCGGTACTGCTGGCTGCGCGACGCGACGTTCACGCTCTACTCGCTGCTCGCCGCGGGCTACGAGGCCGAGGCCACCGCGTGGCGCGACTGGCTGCTGCGCGCCGCGGCGGGAATGCCGTCGGAGCTGCAGATCATGTACGGCGTGCGCGGGGAGCGGCGCCTCGAGGAGACGGTCCTCCCCTGGCTGGCGGGCTACCGCGGATCCTCACCGGTCCGCGTCGGGAACGCGGCGCACCGCCAGTTCCAGCTCGACGTGTACGGAGAGGTGATCGACTCGCTCCACCAGACCCGACGCGTGGCCGCCCCCGAACCGGAGTGGGATGCGTGGCCGTTCCAGAAGGCCCTCCTCGACTTCCTCGAGGGCACCTGGCAGAACCCCGACGAGGGCATCTGGGAGGTGCGCGGCGAACGCCAGCACTTCACCCACTCGAAGGTCATGGCCTGGGTGGCGTTCGACCGGGCCGTGCGCAGCGTCGAGGAGCTCCACCTCGACGGACCGGTGGAGCGGTGGAAGGCCACCCGCGACGAGATCCACCGGCAGGTCTGCGGCGAGGGCTACGACGCCGAGGTGGGGTCCTTCACGCAGGCCTACGGTTCACGCCGCCTCGACGCGGCGGTGCTGATGATCCCGCTGGTGGGCTTCCTGCCCGCCGACGACCCCCGGGTGGTGAGCACGGTCGACGTGATCTCGACCCGCCTCGTCCACGACGGCTTCGTGCTGCGCTACGACCCGTCGACCGCCACCGACGTCGACGGGCTGCCCGCCGGCGAGGGCGCGTTCCTCCCGTGCTCGTTCTGGCTGGTCGACAACCTGGCGCTGATGGGCCGGCGCCGCGAGGCCGTCGACCGGTTCGAGCGCCTGCTCGACCTGCGCAACGACGTGGGCCTGCTCTCCGAGGAGTACGACCCGGTCGCCCGGCGGCTGGTGGGCAACTTCCCGCAGGCCTTCACCCACGTCTCGCTGATCGACTCGGCCGCGAACCTCTCGGTGCGCCGGGGACCGGCGGCCCACCGCGGGCGCCACCGGGAGGTCCACGGCGAGGGCGACCACCTCAGCGGGCACGCCCGCCGCGACCGCCCGCGCCCGGGCTGACGGGCGGTCCCGGCTCGGTCAACCAGGCGGCCTCCCACCGGCCCAGGAGGCCCGGACCCACCTCGAAGGCGACCGTCGCGCCGAGCGCGATCGACCGTGCCCCTCCGGCGATGCGGGTGCAGTGGAAGCCGAAGCGCTCGGCGGAGCCGTCGGCCTCGACCTCTCCGATCCCGCGTGCCTCGTCGAAGGCGACGACCACCCCCCGCCGCAGGCGGGGCGGCGTGACCGGGGTACCGGACGCCGGATCCACCGCCGGTCAGTGGACGATCTTGGAGATCGGCAGTTCGATGATCCCGGTGGCCCCGGCGTCGACGAGCTCGGGGATCAGCGTGTTGATCTCGCTCTTGGCCACCACGGTCTCCACCGCGTAGGCGTCCTGGCCCGAGAGCTCCGACACCGTCGGCGCCTTGAGGGCGGGCAGGATGGCGATCACGCCGTCGAGCGACGCACCGTCGACGTTCAGCTTCACCAGGACCCGGCCTCTCGCCTCGAGCGCCCCGGTGAGGAGCGTGCGGAGCTGCTCCATGGCCTTGCGCCGGGCGGGGTCCTCGTGGGCGGCCGGGTTCGCGATGAGCTCGGTGTGCGACACCAGGATCGTGTCGACGATCCGCAGGCCCGCGGCCCGCAGCGCCCGGCCCGTCTCGGTGATCTCGACCACCGCGTCGGCGATCTCGGGGATCTTCGCCTCGGTGGCGCCGTAGGAGAGGGTGATGCGGGCGTCGAGGCCGTGGCGGTCGAAGAACCGCCGGGTCAGCTCCGGGTACTCGGTGTGCACCCGCACCCCGGACGGTAGGTCGGAGATGCTCTCGACCGGGGAATCGCCCGCCACCGCGAGGACCATGCGGATGGGCCGGGCGGTGGCCTTCGAGTAGTGCAGCTCGGCGAGGGTGACGACGTCGGAGGCGGTCTCCTCGATCCAGTCGCGCCCCGTGATGCCCACGTCGAAGAGCCCGTCGGCGACGTAGCGGGGGATCTCCTGAGGCCGCAGGATCGTGACGTCGGTGACGCGGGGGTCGGCGACCACCCCCCGGTAGTCGACGTCGGACGACCGCCGCACCGACAGGTCGGCGTCGTCGAAGAGCTGGAGGGTGGCCCGCTCGAGCGACCCCTTGGGGAGTACGAGTCTCAACATCGGGCGCTCACGGTAGACCGCGGAGCAGGCTGACCATCTCGAGCGCCGTCGCCGCGGCCTCCTCGCCCTTGTGGCCCGCGGCGCCCCCGATGCGGTCCCGCGCCTGGTCGAGGGTGTCGGTGGTGAGCACCCCGAACACGCACGGCACGCCGGTGTCGAGGGCGGCCCGGTTGATCCCCGCCGCGGCCTCCCCCGCCACGTAGTCGAAGTGCGGGGTGTCGCCGCGGATCACCGCACCGAGGCAGATCACGGCGTCGACCTGCCCCGACGACGCGAGGCGCTTGGCGGTGACCGGGAGCTCGAACGCCCCGGGCACCTCGACCACCAGGATGCTGTCGGGGTCGACGCCGCGCCCCTCCAGCACGCGGCAGGCGCCCTCGGCCAGCGACACGGTGACCGCCTCGTTGAAGCGGGACACCACGACCGCGATGCGCATCCCCGTTCCGTCGACCGACTCGGGGCTCACGGCGTACCGGCCCATCAGCTCCCTCCCAGGCCCTGGTCGTCGAGGTCGAGGATGTGCCCCATCTTCTGCTGCTTGGTGCGCAGGTAGGCGATGTTGTGGTCGTTCGGGGTCGTGGTGAGGGGGACCCGGTCGACGATCTCGAGACCGTACCCGTCGAGGCCCCCGTACTTGGCGGGGTTGTTGGTCATCAGGCGCATCGTGCTGATCCCGAGGTCGACGAGGATCTGCGAGCCGATCCCGTACTCGCGCGAGTCGACCGGGAAGCCCAACTCCACGTTGGCCTCGACGGTGTCGCGTCCGGCGTCCTGGAGGTTGTAGGCCCGCAGCTTGTGGCCGAGCCCTATGCCGCGCCCCTCGTGGCCGCGCAGGTACACGACCACCCCCCGGTCCTCGGCCGCGACCTTCTCGAGCGCCGCGTCGAGCTGGACGCCGCAGTCGCAGCGCATCGACCCGAACACGTCGCCGGTGAGGCACTCGGAGTGGACCCGCACCAGCACGTCGGACGCGCCCGACACCTCACCCCGCACGAACGCGAGGTGCTCCACGCCGTCGAGCACCGACTCGTAGACGTGGGCCGTGAACTCCCCGTGGCGGGTCGGGATCCGGGCCTCGGAGACCCGGCGCACCAGCTTCTCGGAGTGGCGTCGGTGCCGGATGAGGTCCGCGATCGACACCAGCACCAGCCCGTGCTCGACCGCGAACCGCTGGAGCTCCGGCAGGCGGGCCATCGTGCCGTCGTCGTTGACGACCTCGGCGAGCACCCCGGCGGGCTGCAGCCCGGCCAGGCGGGCCAGGTCGACGGCGGCCTCGGTGTGCCCGGCCCGCTTGAGGACGCCGCCCTCGCGGTAGCGCAGCGGGAAGATGTGGCCCGGGCGGGCCAGGTCGTCGGGGGCCGACGCCGGGTCGAGCACGGTGTGCACCGTGGTCGCCCGGTCGGCGGCCGAGATCCCCGTCGAGACGCCGTGGCGGGCGTCGATCGAGACCGTGAACGCGGTGCGCTGCGACTCGGTGTTGTCGCTCACCATCAGGGGCAGGCGGAGGCGGTCGAGGCGGTCGCCGGTCACGGGCATGCAGATCACGCCGCTGGTGTGGCGGATCATGAACCCCATCGCCTCGGGGGTCACCTTCTCGGCCGCCATGATCAGGTCGCCCTCGTTCTCGCGGTCGGCGTCGTCGACGACGATCACCACCTCGCCGCGCGCCACCGCGGCGACTGCGTCCTCGATCGGGTCGAACGGTGACTCGGGCGTCGACTCGGGCGTCATGCTCGGTTCCTCTCGTAGGGGAAGGATCTGGCTCGCGGGTTCACGGTCCCGGGGTGGGACCCGACCGATCGGCGGCGTCGGCGGAGGCCAGGAGGCTCTCGACGTACTTGGCGAGCACGTCGACCTCGAGGTTGGCCCGCTCCCCCGTCCGCTTGGGGCCCAGGGTCGTGACCTCCAGCGTGTGGGGGATCGCGGCGACGTCGAAGCTCCCACCGCCCCGGGACGCGACGGTGAGGCTGATCCCGTCGACGGCGACGGAGCCCTTCTCGACCACGTAGCGCGCCAGCGGGGCGTCGAGCTCGAAGGTGAGGCGCACGGACCCGTCCGGCTGCGGGTTCCGGGCCGCCAGGGTGGCCACACCGTCGACGTGGCCCTGGACCATGTGCCCGCCGAGCCGGTCGGCGAGGCGGACGGGCCGTTCGAGGTTCACGGGGTCGCCGGGGGCCAGGGCGCCGGTGGTGGTCCGGGCGAGCGTCTCGGGCACGGCGTCGGCGGCCCACCAGCCGTCGCCCAGCTCGACGACGGTCAGGCAGCACCCGTTCACGGCTATCGACGCGCCGAGCTCGGCGTCGGTGAGCACGGTCCGGGCCTCGATCACGATCCGCGCCCCGCCCTCGCGCCGCTCGACGGCCCGGACCCGCCCGAGCTCCTCCACGATGCCGGTGAACATGTCAGGCCGCCTCCTCACGCCCCGGGCGCGGGGGTCCGTCGGGGTGCTCCCGGCTGTCGGGCTCGAGGTCGAGGCGCACGTCGCGTCCCAGGGGCACGACGGAGAGCAGGCGCAGCGGTCGGGCGGCCTCGATCGAATCCGGGCCCGGAACGCCGAACACGGCCCGACCCCTCTCGCCGAGCACCAGGGGGGCTACGTAGGCGACGAGGCGATCGGCGAGACCGGCCGTGAGCAACGAGCCGTGGAGGCGCGCTCCTCCTTCCACCAGGGCCTGGACGACGCCGTGGTCGCGGGCCAGCAGGGCGAGCACCTCGGCCGGGTCGACCCCCACACCTCCGGGGCCCGGCGGCGCCACCTCCACCGTCGCGCCGGCCGCGCGCCACTCGTCGAGCCGGCGGGCGTCGCCGGCTTCGGTGGTCACCACGAGGGTGGGCGCGATCCCGGTGTCGGACAGCGGGCCCTCCGCGGGGACGCGACCCCGGGCGTCGAGCACCACCCGCAGCGCGGGACGCGCCGGCGGGCCCGGATCGTCGGCACCGCCGGGGAGGTCGCGGACCGTGAGCGAGGGACGGTCGGCCAGCGCGGTGCCGGAACCCACCACCACGGCCTGCGAATCGGCCCTCAGGGCGTGGGCGTCGGCGCGGGCATCGGGGCCGGTGATCCAGCGCGACGAGCCGTCGGCGGCGGCGGTCCGGCCGTCGAGGCTCGCCGCGGTCTTGAGCACCGCGAAGGCCCGGCCCGTGCGCCGCTGGTGCAGGTAGGGCGCCAGGAGATCCGCGGCCTCGCCGGCGCCGACGCCCACGTCGACCTCGACCCCCTCGGCGCGCAGCCAGCCGTGACCCCGTCCCGCCACCCGGGGGTCGGGGTCCTCCAGCGCGCTCACCACCCGCGCGATGCCGGCGTCGACGAGGGCCCCGGCGCACGGCCCGGTCCGCCCCCGGTGCGCGCACGGCTCGAGCGTCACGTACGCGGTGGCGCCCCGGGCCCGCTCCCCCGCCTCCCGCAGGGCCTCGATCTCGGCGTGCGGGCCGCCCGGGACCGCGGTGGCGCCCTCGCCCACCACCACGCCGTCGGGCCCGACGATCACGCATCCCACCCAGGGGTTCGGGGCGCTGCGCCGGCGGGCGGTCGCAGCCCGGGCGAGCGCGCGGCGCATCGGGTCGGTGGGGGGATCGCCGGCCACACGCGAAGCGGCCGCCCCGCCGCCGGGGGTCTCTCCCACCTCTCCCACCTCGCCGGGGTCGCCGGTGTCGCCTGGCAACGTCAGCCTCCGGGCCGGACGCCGATCCGGCCGCCTGGGCCCACCAGGGCGCGGGTAATGGGAGCGCGAAGCGGGGCGCGACCGGCAAGGTCGCGCCACGACTGCACCCTCTCCCATCCGGACTCTCACCGTCGGTCCAGGACTCGCACCTGGTCGGCCCCTGGCTGGCGGCCAGGGGTTCGCGGACTTCCGGGCGACCGCGAAGCGGTCGGGACCCGGTCACCGCCGGTCGGGACTTCCACCCGCACCCCGAGGGCTCTTTTCTATCGGTTCGCGAGGCAGGATATCAGGGGCCGATCGGCGCAGGTCAGGACGGCATCCCTCGAGCCCACGCGACCCCGGGCGGCTCCTCGGGCCCGCCTGCGTCCCCGCCCATCCGCTCGCCCGCCGCCGGCTCGGGCCCGCCGACCTCCTCGGGGACGCGGAGCAGCGACTCCGGGACGCCGTCGAGCAACGCCGGGGCCAGCGGCAGGCCGTCACGGCGGCGATGGTCGATCAGGTCCGCGAGACGCGCCACCTCGCGCTCGATCACGACGGCCGCCACGGCCGGATCGGCGGCGTCGGGCTCCGCGTCCGGGGGTGGGGCGTCGAGGAACCCCGGCACCGGGCCCTGGGCCCGGCGGATCCGGGCCCGGATCCGCGCGATCTGGGCGCTCACGGCCTCGGCCTCGGGACCGAGGCCGAGCAGCAGGTCGGCGGCCCGCATCCATCCGTAGTCGATCGACGCCGCGATGAGCTCGGGATCGACGGTGAGGGCGTCGTGGACGTCGAGCTCGGGGGCGACGAGCGTGACCCGGCGGCCCCAGCCGCGGGGATCGGTCTCCTTGCGCCGGGTCTCGTCGGGGCCGATGTCGGCCGACACCCGCCGCGCGATCTCCAGCAGCCCCTTGGAGCCGAAGTCGGCAACGTGCTCGACGCCTCCCGCCGAGGCGACCACGGCGAAGATGTGCCGTGCCCCCATGTGGTCGAGCGCGATCCGCACCGGGAGGATCTCCCGTACGCCGCCGTCGACGTAGTGCTCCTCGCCGAGGCGGACGGGCGGGTAGACGACCGGGATCGCCGCCGACGCGAGCACCGCGTCGTGCAGCGGGACCGGAGCGGCCTCCAACGGGCGGTCGGATCGGGAGTGCAGCGCGCCGGCCTCGGTCACGTACCGCAGCACCCCGCTCTCGAGGCTCACGGCCCCGACGCGCAGCCGGATGCCCGACGCCGCCACCCGCTCGGGATCGACGTGCTCCTCCACCATCCGGCGTACGGGATCCGACGACATGAGGGACTGCGCCCGCATCGCCTGGCGCAGCGCCTCCAGCGTGCCGTCGGCCTCGGGTGGGTGCCTCACGACCTCGCCGAGCATGCGCAGCACGACGCGGGCCTGGCTCCCGGCGGTCCCCTGCTCGCCCGCCCGGCTCCGAAGCGACGACGCCCAGCTCACCTGGGCGTGGAGCTTCTCGAGCCAGGGCTGCGCGGTCCACAGGTCGTCGTTCGAGCGCAGGCCGCGCCAGATCGCCTCCACCTCGTCGATGGCCCGCCGGCCGGTCTCCGGGTCGTCGCCCTCGGCGAGCTTGGCCGCGATGATCGCCCCGACCGAGATCCCGCAGACGATCGACGGCCGGACGCGCAGCTCGTCGTAGAGGAACCGCAGGACCCCGACCTCGAAGCTGCCCTGGGAGCCGCCGCCGCTGATCACGAACGCCACCGGCTGGCGCGCGAAGCGGCGCCTCAGGTTGGCGCGCGCGGTGCGGACGAGATGGTCGAGCTTGGGGCGGGCGGCTCCCCGGGGGCGCGGCGTGCGGTGGGCGGGGGTACTCCCCGGATCGCTCACGGCGCGGCGGGTCGTGGCCTCAACCCGTGACGGCACCGTCCGTGCCGGAGCCGTCGTCGGCGGGGGCCGGGACCTCGACCTCGGCCGCCCCGGCGTCGGGTGAGCCCGACTCGGAGCCCTCCGGCGCCGCGCCGGCCTCTTCACCCGCTCCGGCCTCGGTCCCGTCGGCGACCTCCTCGGTGAACTCGGGGCCGATGTAGTTCCCGTGCTCGTCGAAGGCGTGCTCGCCGTAGAGGTCCTGGTACTCGGCGGCCACGGTGCCGCCCTCGGCGGCCTGCTTGATCGAGAGCGAGATCCGGCGCCGGTCGAGGTCGATGTCGATGATCTTCACCCACAGCTCCTCGCCCGGGGTGACGACCTGCTCGGGCGCCTCGACGTGGTGGACCGCCATCTCCGAGATGTGGACCAGGCCCTCGATGCCGTCGCCGACCTGCACGAACGCGCCGAACGGCACGAGCTTGGTGACCCGGCCGTAGACGAGCTCTCCGACCTGGTGGCCGCCCGCGAACTCCTGCCACGGATCCTGCTGGGTGGCCTTGAGCGAGAGGGAGATTCGCTCCCGGGAGAGGTCGACGTCGAGGACCTGGACCGTCACCTCGTCGCCGACCGACACCACGGACCCGGGGTGGTCGACGTGCTTCCAGCTCAGCTCCGACACGTGGACCAGGCCGTCCATGCCGCCCAGGTCGACGAAGGCGCCGAAGTTGACGACGGAGCTGACCACGCCCTTGCGGATCTCGCCCGGCTTCAACTCGGCGAGGAACCGGTCGCGCTGATCGCGCTGCGTCTCCTCCAGGTAGGCCCGGCGGGAGAGGACCACGTTGTTGCGGTTCTTGTCGAGCTCGATGATCTTGGCCTCGAGCGTGCGGCCGACGAAGGGCTGGAGGTCGCGCACGCGCCTCAGGTCGACGAGCGACGCGGGAAGGAAGCCGCGCAGGCCGATGTCGAGGATCAGGCCGCCCTTGACCACCTCGATCACCGGGCCGGAGACGACGCCCTCCTCCTCCTTGAGCTTCTCGATCTTGCCCCAGGCCCGCTCGTACTGGGCCCGCTTCTTGGAGAGGATCAGGCGGCCGTCCTTGTCCTCCTTCTGGAGCACCAGGGCCTCGATCTCGTCGCCGAGGGAGACGATCTCGTGGGGGTCGACGTCGTTGCGGATCGACAGCTCGCGCGACGGGATGACCCCCTCGGACTTGAACCCGATGTCGAGGAGCACCTCGTCGGCGTCGATCTTCACGACGTGCCCCGTGACCAGGCCGCCCTCGTCGAACTCGACGATGGTGGCATCGATGGCGTCGGAGAGCGACTGGCCGCCGAGGTCGTCGAGGACGACGTCGGTGATGCCCTCCGATTCGGCGTCGCCGGCCGGGGCATCGGCCTCGGTCCCGTCGGTGGGCTCGGAGGAGGCCTCGGTGGGCTCGGTCGCCTCGCTGGCCTCGGTGGCCTCGCTGGGCTCGGAGGAGGCCCCGGCCTCCTGGTCCGGGCCGGACGCCTCCGCCTCCTGGTCCGACGCGGTGGTGGCGGGGGCGGGGGCGGGGGCGGGGGCCTCCGGCTGGGCTTCGGCGGCCGGCGCTTCCGCGACCGGGGTCGTCGCCTCGCCCTGTACGTGATCCGACAACGGTGCTCCTAGGGGGTACGGACGGGATTGTTGGCGGGCGGGAGGCACGGCCTGGCCCGCAGGCTCGGGCCCGGGCGCGAGTGCTCACGGCGCGGGCCGCCGACCCGTCGCGGGCCGACCCCCGAGACTACCGCGCGCCGGCCGCGCGCGGAAAGGTGACCGCTCACCGGCGGCGGGCCAGCAGCAGGACCTCCGGATCCTCGAGGGACGGTGCGGCCCGGCCGTAGCGGCCCGGCGCCACCCCGTGCACGCCGTCGACCTCGAGCCCCGACGCCGAGGCGACCAGGGCCATCTCACGGGAGGTGAAGCACGTCGTCCACAGGTCGGCGTCCCGCTCCCGGCCGGCCTCGTCGCGCAGGACGGCCGTCTCGTGTAGCACCCCGGTCGTGGGCTCGAAGGTCTCACCCGGTTCCAGTCCCCGCACGGCGAAGTACGAGTGGAAGGCCGTGATCGCCACCCGCCCACCCGGACGGACGCACGCCGCGATCCCGGCCACGACCGGCGCGTCGTCGCCGCCGAGCAGGCCGAAACCCCCCTGGCACAGGCAGATCGCGGCGTCGAAGCGCCCGTCGAGGACCCCGGGTGCAGGGAGCTCGCGCACGTCGAGGCGCACGAACCGGGCGTCGAGGCCGTCACGCGCGGCGGCCTCGCGCGCCAGGTCGAGGAAGCGCTCCGAGAGGTCGACGCCCGTGACCCGGATCCCGCGGCGGGCCAGCTCGAGAGAGTGGCGCCCCGGGCCGCACCCGACGTCGAGGACCGTCGAGCCGGGCGACAGCTCCAGCACCTCGACCAGGAAGGAGACCTCCTGCTCGGTCCCCTTCGTGAACGCGTTGCGCAGGTAGGCCGGCCCCAGGAAGTCGGCGATCCCGTCGAACCAGGGGCCCTCCGGGGGCGCCCCGGCCCCCCCGCTCACTTGGCCTCGGCCCAGTTGGGGCCGAAGCCGATGCCGACCTCGAGCGGGACCCTCAGCTCCACGACGCCCACCATCGCGGCGCGCACCACCTCCTCGGTGAGGACGCGCTCGGCGAGAGGGACCTCGAAGACCAGCTCGTCGTGGACGGTGAGGATCATCCGGCCCGTCAGGCCTCGCTCGGCAAAGGCCCGGTCGACGTCGATCATGGCCAGCTTGAACACGTCGGCCGCCGAACCCTGCACGGGGGCGTTCTGGGCCATCCGCTCCCCCATCTGGCGGATCCGGAAGTTGTCGGAGGCCAGCTCCGCGATCTGGCGCCGCCGCCCGAAGATGGTGGTGGTGTACCCGCGGTCTCGGGCCTCGTGAACGGTGCGGTCCATGTACTCCCGCACCCGGGGGAACCCCTCGAAGTAGCTGTCCAGGATCTCCCGGGCGTCGTCGGTGGGGATGTCGAGTCGCTGGGCGAGGCCGTAGGCCTCCATGCCGTAGGCGAGGCCGTAGTTCACGACCTTGGCGAAGCGGCGCTGGTGGGCGTCGACCTCGGTCTCCTCGACCCCGAACACCCGGGCCGCGGTGGCGGCGTGGACGTCGGCCCCGCGTGCGACCGCGTCGATCAGACCGGGGTCGTCGGCCAGGTGGGCCAGGATCCGCAGCTCGATCTGGGAGTAGTCGGCGCTGAGCAGGCCGCAGCCGTCGTCGGCGACGAACGCCCGCCGCATCTCCCGGCCGTCGGCCGTCCGCACCGGCACGTTCTGGAGGTTGGGCGCCTCGCTGGAGATCCGTCCGGTGGTGGTGGCGAGCTGGTTGAAGGTGGCGTGGATCCGGCCGTCGGCGGCGATCAGGGGCGGGAGGGCGTCGGCGTAGGTGCTGCGCAGCTTCTCGACCTCCCGGTAGCGCAGGAGGTCGGCCACGATCGGGTGCTCGCCGGCGAGCTTCTGGAGCGAGTCGGCGTCGGTGGACGGGCCGGTCTTGGTCTTCTTGACCGGCGTGAGGCCGAGCTTCTCGAACAGGATGCGCCGGAGCTGGGGCACCGAGTTGAGGGCGAAGGGCTCCCCGGCGTGGGCGTGGACGCGACGGGTCAGGTCGTCGATCTCGGTCGCGAGCTGGGCCCGGAGGTCGTCGAGGAACTCGACGTCGATGCGGACCCCGACCTGCTCCATCCGGGCCAGCACGTGCACCAGCGGGAGCTCGATGCGCCGGTAGAGCTCGTCGAGGTCGCGCGCCTCGAGGGCCTCGCGCAGGGCGTCGACCAGCAGGAGGAGCGCGGCGGCGCGCCGTCCCGAGGCCCGGGCCGCCTCCTCGCCCCCGAAGTCGAGGGTGCCCTCCACGGCGTCGGGCGAGGTGACCTCGACCCCGCAGAAGCGGAGCACGAGTTCGTCGAGGTCGTAGCGGCCCTCCCCCGGATCGAGGAGATAGGCCATGACGGCGGTGTCGCGGTCGAGGCCGGTCAGGTCTACGGGAGCCAGGCCGTGCATGAGCTCCTTGGCCCGGTGCGCCACCACGGGCGGTCCGCCCTCGCCGACCAGGGCGGCCAGCGCCGAGCGGACACCGGGCTCCCCCAGGAGGTCGCCGGGCACGAAGACGGCCCGTTCGGGCGACGCAGCGAGGGCCAGGCCGTCGAGCGGGCTGTGGCCCTCGCGCCCGGTCCAGCGACCGTCGGCGGCCACCGGCCCCGCGGCGTCGACCAGGGCCCGGAGCGCTCCGGCCGCGACCTCGGGGTCGGCGACGACCTCGACCTCGACGTCGAGGGTCGCCGCCGGCGACTCCTCGGAACCGGGGTCGCCCACCGCCTCGAGCAGCCGGGGATAGAGCGTCCGGAACTCGAGGCGCGTGAAGAGGTCGCGGACGGCGTCGCGGTCCCACGTGCCGATCCGCAGGTCGGCGGTGGACACGCCCAGGTCGAGGTCGCGGCGCAGCAGGCTCATCGCTCGGTTGTGGAACGCCTGGTCGCGCCACTCGGCCAGGTTGGCCCGCTGGCGCGGCGGCAGCTCGTCGAGGTGCTCGTAGACGCCCTCGAGCGTGGAGTACGCGCCGACGAGCTTGGCCGCCGTCTTCTCACCGATGCCCGGCACGCCGGGGAGGTTGTCGGAGGTGTCGCCCCGGAGGGCCGCGTACTCGGGGTACTGCGTGGGGGTGACGCCCGTCCGCTCGAGGATCCCGGCCTCGTCGTAGAGCACGTAGTCGGACACCCCCCGGCGGTTGTAGAGGACCTTCACGTGCGGATCGGCGACGAGCTGGTAGGCGTCGCGGTCGCCCGTCACGACCACCACGTCGACGCCCTCGGCCGCGGCCGCGGTGGCCAGCGTGCCGATCACGTCGTCGGCCTCCACGCCGGACTCCTCGATCACCGGGACCCCGAGGGTGGCGAGCACCTCGCGGATTAGCGGGAGCTGGGCCTTGAAGAGGTCGGGGGTCTCCTTGCGGCCGGCCTTGTAGGTGTCGTCGAGCTCGCTGCGGAAGGTCGGGCCCGGCGCGTCGAAGGCCACCGCGACGTGGTCGGGCTTCTCGTCGCCGAGGACCTTCACGAGCATCGACGTGAAGCCGTACACCGCGTTGGTGACCGTGCCCGCCGAGGTGGCGAGGTCGGTGGGGAGCGCGTAGAAGGCCCGGTAGGCGAGGGAGTGCCCGTCGAGGAGGAGGAGCTTCGCCACCTCCGGAGCGTACGACCTGGCCCGCGAGCGGCCCACCTCCCGGCGCCGGCGGGTCAGGGTCCGGCGGTCGTGGCCGGAGGAGCGGAGGGGACCGGGGTCGACACCAGCTCGACGAGCTGCGGCATGAGCCACCGTGCGAACCAGACCGACCCCTCGACGCTGAAGTGGACGCCGTCACCGCGCCGCGGTTCCACCCGCCCGACCCGGCGGGGGCACGGCCGCCCGCCCCGGCACAGGATCTCCGAGGAGTCGATCACCGTGGCGTAGGGATGGTCCGCGGCGAAGGAGCGGTAGAGGTCGTTGACGTGGTCGAGCGCCGCGAGCTTCTCCGGCGCCGGTGGCACGACGCGGCGCTCGGGCGCGGGCGCGGGCGACGACGCTGCGAGGAATACGAGCCGGGCGCCCCGGGCCACGAGGCGCCGGTAGAGGGCCCCGATCCGCTCGCGCAGCAGGGCGTCGTCGGACGGTGTGCCGGCGGTCGAGATCTCGCCGTCCACGTAGCGGCTCTCGATCTCCCACGTGCTGTACCAGACCACCACCTCGGGGTCGAACGAGGAGAGCGCGGAGTCGAGGACGCGGGCCACCAGATCGGGGCACTGGCGCGACCAGGCGCGCGGCGGGAGGCCGTTCACCGGCACCACCTCGCCGCTCACCACCCCGCAGCCCATGACGGCCGCGTTCCTCACGGGGGCGTCGACGGCTTCGCCGACCTCCCGGAGACCCACGGAGAGCGAGCAGGCCAGCGAGTCGCCGATCACGAGCACGCGGGGACGGGCGTCGCCGGAGAGCCGGGGAGGGCCGCCGAACTTGCGCAGGTTCCCCTCCGCGAGACGACGGAACAACGACGACGACCGGTCGCAAGGCCAGGGGCTCCGCAGGCGCTCCTTGAGCAACAGGGCGCTCGGTGACGGGCCGGCACCGAGCGTGGCGACCACCGCGACCACGGCCGTGACGGTGAACGCGGCGGGCGCCACCGCCCGCATCGCCGGCATGCGCAGGGCGCCGAGGCGTATCGGGCGTTCGACGAGGTAGTACGACGCGATGGAGAAGGCGAAGGTCGCCCCGAGGCGAAGGAGGTTCAGGACCGCGAAGCTCCGGATGCCCGTCCGCTCGGCGCTCAGGACGACGATGACCGGCCAGTGCCACAGGTACACGCCGTAGGAGATCCGGCCGAGCCAGCGCAGGGGGGCGGGCGACAGCCCGCGGCGCAGGGCACCGGCGGGCTGCACCGCCGACGCGATGACCGCTGCCACCGCGACCGCGTAGAGCAGCGACCCGCCCCGGTAGAAGAACCCGCTCGAGTCCTCGAGCCTCCACCACGCGGCCAGGACCACCACCACCCCCACGGCGCCCAAGCCGTGGACCAGCCGGCGCTCACCCCCCTCGCGGGGCGCGCGCCTCCGCAGGGCCAGGGCCAGCAACGCCCCCACCAGCAACGTGTGGGCCCGCGAATCGGTCCCGTAGTACGCCCGCGACGGCGAGTCGGGATCGAAGACGACCCACATCCACACCGCCGAGGCCACCACCCCCAGGCCGGTGGCCCACGCCAGGATCCGGCGCGAACCGCGCCCCAGCCGGAGGCAGGCGAACACGACCAGCGGCCAGACGACGTAGAACTGCTCCTCCACCGCCAGCGACCACAGGTGGCGCAGCACCGAGGGCCCCGTGACGATGTCGAAGTACGACTGGCCCGTGAACACGAACCGCCAGTTGACGACGTAGAACAGGCTGGCCAGGGCGTCGCCGCGGAAGCGGACCAGCTCCCACGCCGGGAGGTCGATCCACACGTAGATCGACGCCGCCACCAGCAGCAGCCATACCGCCGGCAGCAGCCGCCGCGCCCGGCGGGACCAGAACCGCCGCAGGGTCACCCGGCCGGAGCCCTCCCACTCCACCAGCAGCAGCGAGGTGATCAGGAAGCCCGAGAGCACGAAGAACAGGTCCACCCCGAGGAACCCGCCGGGCGCCCACTTGTACCCCATGTGATAGGCGATGACCGCCAGCACGGCCCACGCCCGCAGCCCGTCGAGCGCCGGTTGGTACGCGAGCGACGCCGGGCGGCGTGAGCCGGCGTCGGGTTGACCGGGGCTCCGCGCCGGAGCCTCCGGCACGGCGCGCACGTCGGGAGCGGCTACGGGACCACCTCGCCGTCGAGGACCTCGCGCGCGACCTCGTGGATGCGCAGCCTCCGGTTCATGGCCTGCGTCTGGAGGAAGCGCCACGCCTCGTGCTCGCTCATGCCGTGACCGTCCATGAGGCGGCCCTTGGCCCGGTCGACCAGCTTGCGGGCCTCGAGCCGCTCGGAGAGGTCGCCGACCTCCTGCTCGAGCGCGTTCAGCTCCGCGTAGCGACCGAGGGCCACCTCCACGGCCGGGACCAGGTCGCTGCGCTGGACGGGCTTGACCAGGTAGCCGATCGCGCCGGCGTCGCGGGCCTGCTCGATGAGGTCGCGCTGGGAGAACGCGGTCAGCACCACCACGGCGCACAGGCGCTCCGCCGCGAGGGCACGAGCGGCGGCGAGGCCGTCGAGGCCAGGCATCTTGATGTCGAGGATCGCGAGGTCGGGCCGCAGCTCGCGGATCTGCTCGACGGCCTCGTCGCCCCGGCCGCAGTCGCCCACGACGTCGTAGCCCTCCTCTTCGAGCATCTCGCGGAGATCGAGGCGGATGATAGCTTCATCCTCGGCGATGAACACCCGGGGGGGATCGACGTCGGCGGGGGCCATGGAGCTCCAGTCCTGCGGGGTCGGGCCAGGTACGGCGGGCGGGGGCGGCGGGAGGCGGCGGGCGGCGTCAGCCGTGACTCAGCTCGGCCGACATCCGGTCGAGGAGGTCGTCCTGCTCGCGGAGCAGGTCGGCGACGGTGCGGCGCAGCGCGTCGTGCTGGCGGGCCGCGGCGTCGGCGTGGCGGCGGGCGTCGCGGGCCTCGACGTCGCCGAGGGGCGTCTCCGACACCAGGGCCCGCATCCGGGCGTCGTCGGCCTCCTCCTCGAGGAACGAGAGCTGCTCCTCGGCGACGGCCAGCTCCGCGCGGAGCCTCTTGAGACGCTCGCTGACGTCGACGAGGCGTCGTTGCAGCACCGATGGGGTCATCGACGGGATTCTAGCGATGCCGACCGCCGGGCGATCCGGCGCGGACCGCCCGGCGGCGGGCGCCTAACCGCCGCGATGTGGCACCTTGTCGCCATGAGGCATCCCGTCTTCACGCCCGAGCACGACGAGCTCCGCCTGGCCGCCCGGCGCTTCGTCGACACCGAGATCCGGCCCCACGTCCCCGACTGGGAGGAGACCGGCCTGTTCCCCGACGACGTCTTCCGGCGCTGCGGTGAGCTCGGGTTCCTGGGCCTCCACTACCCGGAGAGGTGGGGCGGTTCGGGCGGCGACCTGGCGTCGGGTCTGGTCTTCCTCGAGGAGCTCGGGCGCTGCGGTGCGGGTGGGATACCGATGGCCATCGGCGTGCAGACCCACATGTGCACACCCGCGCTGGCCGAGTACGGGAGCGACGACCTGCGGGAGCGCTACCTCCGCCCGGCGATCGCCGGCGAGAAGATCGGCGCGATCGCCATCACCGAGCCCGATGCCGGCTCCGACGTGGCCGCCGTCGCCACCACCGCCCGCCGCGACGGCGACGAATGGGTGGTGAACGGCGCCAAGATGTTCATCACCAACGGCACGCGGGCCGACTTCCTCACCCTCGTCGCCCAGACCGAGCGGGGATCCTCCCATCGCGGCATCTCGCTGTTCGTCGTCGACGCCGACGCGCCCGGTGTGGCCGTCTCCCGGAAGCTGGCCAAGCTGGGGATGCTCTCCAGCGACACCGCCGAGCTCTCCCTCACCGACGTCCGGGTACCGCACGGGAACCTGATCGGCGGCGAGCCGGGGCAGGGCTTCGCCCAGCTCATGTGGCAGCTCCAGTACGAGCGCCTGTCGGGCGCGGCGATCGGGATCGGCCAGGCCGACGACGTGCTGGCCCAGACCATCGCGTACGCCCGCGAGCGGCACACCTTCGGGCGACCCATCGCCGACCACCAGGTGATCGCCCACCAGCTCGCCGACGCCGCCACCGAGCTCGAAGCCGGCCGGAGCCTCCTCTACGACACGGTCTGGCGTATCCAGCAGGGCGAGTACCCCGTGGCGGAGATCTCGATGGCGAAGAAGTACGTGGCCCAGATGGGCAACCGGCTCGTGGATCGTTGCCTCCAGGTCCACGGCGGGATGGGATACATGGCCGAGACGCCCGTGAGCCGCGCCTTTCGTGACGCGCGCCTGTGGCGCATCGGGGCCGGCACCGACGAGATCATGAACAACGTGATCGCCAAGCGCCTCGGGATCAGCGCCGGCTAGACGCGCCGGGGGCACCGCCGGCGACGTGCCGCTGAGCGCTCCCCCGACCGCGAAGCGTGACCCCGGCGACCCGCGCGCCGGATCAGCCCGTCGCGGGCGGTAACCTGCCGGGCCGCGCCCGGATGGCGGAGTCGGCAGACGCGGCGGACTCAAAATCCGCTGCCCGTGAGGGCGTGTGGGTTCGAATCCCACTCCGGGCACCCAGGGCCCACCGGCGTGGAGCACCAGGACACCCCCCAGGCCCAGGCCACCACACCCCGACGGCGACCCGAGGCCCCCAACCCACCCCGCAGCCATGAGAGCCATCCCACCACCGACCCGGACGAAGGCGTGATCGTCGTACTGAGCCTCGCACCTACCCTCGCCATCGGCATCGCCGTGGCGTCGTTGATCGCCATCGCGGTGATCGTCGTGGCACCGTGGCCGGAGGTGCGGGCCGAACCCCCCCTCGACGAGACCGTGGAGAGCCGCCTGCTCCTCGGCGAGGACCCGGCCCAGGTCGCCGCCGACTCGCCCGGGTCGGAAGCGCGGACCGACGTGGGCGCCTTCCCCCCCGACGCCGACTGGGAGCCGTCCTCGGTCAACACCGCGCAGCTCCGTGCCATCCCACCCCCGCTGCCCAGCCCCACGAACGCGCTGATCCTCGGCGTGCTCTCGTTCCTCATCGTCCCGATCGGCTCGCTGGTGCTGCCGATCGGAGTCGTCGCCGCGGTGATCGCGTCGCGTGTCCTCTCGGCCGCCCGCCTCCAGTTCGCGACGCTGGAGGTGGAGCTCACCGGCGCCTTCCGGACCGCCGCCGCCCTGGCGATCGTGGGCGCGGCGACGGCCGTCGTCCTTTCGCTCGTGCTGAGCCTGACCTAGGAGCAACGGATGTCACGGGAGGAGATCCTGGCCACCCTCCGGGACCTGGCCGCCGAGGTGCTGGGGGCCGACCCGTCCAGCATCACCGAGGACGCCCGCCTCGCCGAGGACCTCGACGCCGACAGCCTCGACCTGGTCGAGATGGTCATGGCGCTCGAGGACCACTACGGGATCGAGATCCCCGAGGACGACCTCGAGGGCGTCACCACCGTGGGCCAGACCATCGACGTGGTGGTCGCCCGCGTCGCCTGACCGCCCGCCGGTCAGAGGGCTCGCAGCGCGGCCTCCCCCCGGGGCGACCGGACGCGTCGAAGCGCCCTAGGGAGGTGGGAGAATGCTGCACGGCAAGAGGATCCTGGTGACCGGTGTGCTCACCGAGGCGTCGATCGCGTTCTCGGTCGCGCGGCTGGCGCAGGAGAACGGGGCCGAGGTCGTCCTCAGCTCGTTCGGGCGCGCCAAGCGGCTGACCGACCGGATCGCGGGCCGACTGCCCCGGACCCCACCCGTGGTCGAGCTCGACGTCAACGACCCCGACGACCTCGCCGCCCTGGCCGACCGGGTCGGAGGACCGCTCGACGGCGTGCTCCACGCGGTGGCGTTCGCGCCCGAGTCGGCCCTGGGCGGCCGGTTCCTCGACACCCCCTGGGACGACGTCGCGGTCGCGCTGCGGACGTCGGCCTACTCTCTCAAGGCCCTGGCCATGGCCGTGCGGCCGCTCATGGAGGGGCGGAGCGGGTCGATCGTGGCCCTCGACTTCGACAACCGGAGCCAGGCCTGGCCGATGTACGACTGGATGGGCGTGGCGAAGGCGGCGCTGGAGTCGACGGCCCGCTACCTGGCCCGGTACCTCGGGCCCGGGGGGATCCGGGTCAACCTCGTGTGCGCCGGACCGCTGCGGACCATGGCCGCCCGGGGCATCCCGGGGTTCGGCGACGTGGAGCAGGTCTGGGCCGAGCGGGCCCCGCTGGGCTGGGACGCCGGTGACGCCGAACCGGCGGCCCGGGCCTGCGTGGCCCTGCTGTCGGACTGGTTCCCCGCCACCACCGGCGAGATGATCCACGTAGACGGCGGCGCGCACGCCGTAGGGGCCTGACCGGCCGCTCCTAGGATGCGGCCCGTGCCGGGGCCCGTGACCGTTCGCGCCGACGACGCGCCCGCCGGCGTCGCGGCCCGGGCCGCCCGGGTGCTGGGGCTCGAGTCGGGCCCCGGCGGGGCGCTGGTGGGCTATCCCCACGGCCGCGAGATACGCGTCGAGGCCACGGTCCGGCCCGACGGCGCCGGGAGCCGGGTGGACCTCACGGCCCGCGTCGAGGCCCGCGTGCCGTACTTCGACTGGTTCTTCGGCCCGATCCTCCGCCGGCGGTGCCGCCGGGTGCTCCGCCACTGCGCGGCGGTCCTGACCGACGCCGACGACGACATCCGGCCCCTCCGGTCGTCGTACTTCCTACCGCCCGTCCCCTTCGACGACGAGCAGATCACCCTCCTGGCGTCGGCCTGCGCTCTCGGGGCGCTCTGCTCCTTCGGCTCGGCGCTGTTCGGCCAGAACGCCAACTCCGTCGCCGACGCCTTCGGCTCCCACGACGCGACGCTGGGGACGTCGCTGGCGATCACGCGGGCGGGGGTCCTCGTCGCCCTGGTGGTCGCGGCCCTCGCCGACCGGTACGGCCGGCGGGCGGTGGTCGCGGCCGGCTTCGGAGGCGTAGGCCTCGCCAACGCCGCCACCGCCCTGGCCCCGAACCTCGCGTTCTTCACCGGGTCCCAGCTCCTCACCCGCGCCTTCGTGCAGGCGACGCTGGTGGTCGCCGGCATCGCGGTGGTCGAGGAGGCGCCCGAGCGCGCCCGGGCCTACGCCGCCACGATGTTCGCCCTCGCCAGCGGTGCGGGCTTCGCTCTGTCGGTGATCCTCCTGCCCATCGCCGACCTCGGCCCCCAGGCCTGGCGCGTCTCCTTCGCGGTGAGCGGACTGACCGTGCTGCTGCTCCCGGCGCTGGTCCGGTCCTTCCCCGAGACCCGGCGATACCGCCGCGTGGTGGGCGAGGCGGTCAGCCGCGGCCGCCTCCGCACGCTTCGGGACCGGTCGTACGCGTCGCGCTTCGCGCTCCTCGGGGGGATCGCCTTCCTCACGGGGGTCTTCAGCGCTCCCTCCGCGCAGCTCACGAACCGCTTCCTCTCCGACGACCGGGGGTTCTCGAACCTCGACGTGTCGGTGTTCCGCGCCGTGACCAACGGGATTCCGGGGCTGATCGGCGTGGTGGTCGGCGGGCGCCTGGTGGAGTCACGCGGCCGCCGGCCGGTGGCCATCTGGGCCACGGCCCTCGCCACCGCCGTCCAGGCCGCGTTCTTCCTCAGCGACGGCGCCTGGCTCTGGGTCCTCTCCGCGGTGGCGCTGCTCGGCGCCGCCCCCGCGAGCATCGCCCTGGGGACGCTCGACGCGGAGCTCTTCCCCACCGAGGTGCGCGGGACGTCGAACGCGCTGCTGCTGGTCTGTGGCGTCACGGGCGCGGTGACCGGCCTCCTCGCGTCGGGGTTCCTCGCCGACCCGCTGGGCGGCCTCGGCCGCTCCATAGCCCTGTGCGGCGCGGCGGCCATGGCCGCGGCGTTGCTCCTCGCCCCGCGCCTGCCGGAGTCGGCGTTCCACGCCCTCGACGAGGTCAGCCCGTCGCGGGTGGTGGACCCCCGGGCCCCGGCCGACGATCCGGGTTAACGTCGCCGGGATGCCCGCCGACTCCCTTGACGACTTCGAGGCCGGAGAGTTCGAGTTCGGCGGAACGGTTCGTCCCGTCTTCCGGGGCGGCGACGGGCCGGCCGTGATCGTCATCCACGAGGTTCCGGGGATCACCCCGGCCGTCGCGGACTTCGCCCGGCGGGTCGTGGACCGCGGCTACCGGGCGGTGCTCCCCTCGCTCTTCGGGACCCCGGGGCGCGAACCGTCCGCCCCGTACCTCGCGTCGTCCCTCGCCCGGGCGTGCGTGGCGCGCGAGTTCACCGTCATGGCGCTCAACCGGACGAGCCCCGTCATCGGATGGCTCCTGGCCCTGTCCCGCGCGGAGCACGCTGCCGCCGGCGGGCCGGGGGTCGGTGTGGTCGGCATGTGCTTCACCGGGGGGTTCGCGCTCGGGATGGCGGTCGACCCCGTCGTGCAGGCCCCGGTGCTCAGCCAGCCGTCGCTGCCCTTCGCCGTGGGGGCACGCCGGCGAGAGGCGACCGGGGTGAGCGACGCCGATCTCTCGACGGTCCGCGAACGGGTGGAGAGCGGAGGCGCCTGCCTGCTCGGCCTGCGCTTCACCGCCGACAGGTTGGTCCCGGCGGAACGGTTCGCGACCCTGGCCCGCGAGCTCGGCGACGGCTTCATCGCGGTCGAGATCGACAGCGAGCCCGGGAACCCCCACGGCATACCCGCACGCGCGCACTCCGTGCTCACCGAGGACCTGGTCGACGAGCCGGGCCACCCCACCCGGGAGGCGCTCGAGCGGGTGCTCGAGTTCCTCGACCAGCGCCTCGGGCCACGCGGCTCCTGACCCGCGGTTCGGGTCAGCCGGCGCGTGCCGCCGCGCCGACCGGGTGGAGGGCCGAGCGCGCCACCGTGGATCCCGAGGCGTCGACGACCCTCACCACCCGCAGGGGCCAGGCCGAATCGGGAATCGCCGCCGCGAAGTGCGCGGCCGACCGCCCGACGTCGAAGCGGTGCACGTGGCTCCAGACGCGGCTGTCGTCGCGGCCGTCGAGGGTGTACGCGCCACGCGGCAGCGATCCGTCGAGGGCCACGAAGACCACATGCTCCGAGCCGGTCGGGACCACGACCGAACCCAACGGCGAGCCGTCGCGGTCGACGAGTCGGGCCTCGGTCACCGTCGCGGCCACCCGGGGCGGCTCGCTCTCGGCGAGCCGGACCCCCACCACGCGGACGATCGACGCGGCCGCCCCCACGGCCAGCGCCGCGATCAGCGCCACCGCCGTACGCCCGACCCGGCGGCGCCACCGCGGCTCGGCGGCCCCCATCCGCTCCAGCGTCCGGCGCTCGAAGCCGACCGGGGGATCGGCCTCGGCGATCAGGACCGGCAGCGCGTCGACGACCTCGGTGAGCTCGGCCAGGTAGCTGCGGCACACCGCGCACGACCCGAGGTGCTCGAGCGCCTCGGCCCGTTCGGTGCCGCCCAGCACGTCGAGAGCCATCTCGGGCGCCCGGGCGCGGGTCTCGACGCAGGTGTAGGCGCTGCTCACGCTCGCCCGCCCTCACCCCGCCCGCCTTCGCGGGCGAGGGCCGAGTGCAGCCGCAGCATCGCGGCGCGGATCCGGCTCTGCGCGGTGAAGACCGGGACGCCGACGCGAGCCCCCACCTCCGCCGCGGTCAGGCCCTGGAACTCGGCCAGGCTCAGGGCCCGGCGCTCGTCCGGCGGCAGGTGGTCGAGCGCGTCGCGCAGGCGGACGATGTCGTCGCCCATCGTCGCCGCCTCCTCGGGCCCACCCCCGGTGTCGTCGGCCGGAAGCGTGCCGGCGGGGTCGAGCGGCCGCCCCGGCCCGAGCGCCAGGTGCTCGATGGCCACGCTGCGGCAGATCGAGAGGACCCAGGTCGGCACCGTCCCTCGGCGCGGGTCGTAGGTGGACGCGTGACGCCACACCCGGACGAACGCCTCCCGCGCCACCTCCTCGGCGGCCCGGGGTTCGCCGATGATCGCGAGCGCGAGGCCGTAGACGCGTCGCTGGAAGCGCTCGACGAACGCCGCGGCGGCGTCGGGGTCACCCGCTGCCAGCCCGGCCAGGAGGGCGTCATCGGATACCGACCACATGGTCCACGGCCCGCCGGCGCCCCGGGACGGGATACGTCCGCAGGCACCATCAACGCTATCCCCGTCGTCACCGGGCGCAACCCCCGGGATCGGACGCCCACCCGGCCCGGGCCGCGGGGTCGCCCGGACCCTCAGAGCCGCCAGCGCCGGCGGGCGTGGGCGTGGAAGTGGTCGGGGATGTTGCGCATGACGGGGTCGACGTGGTGGTCGCCGATCACGGCCCCGGCGACCTCGCCGAGGACCCTCAGCATGTGCTCACGCTGCTCGGGCGGCGGGTCGGTGCCGTGCTCGCGCCACACCACCATGGGGACCGCGCAGACCTCGCACTCCGCGACCCAGCAGATGTCGTCCTCGTGGAACCACGGGGTCATCCGGGCCGCCTCGCAGAGGTCGCAGGGGCGCGCGGAGGGGCCGCCGGCGGTCACGGTCGGGACCCGGAGGGGCCGGCCCGGTCGAGGGCCCGACGGAGCTCGGCCACCGCCTCGCCGACCGCCTCGGGACCGCCGCCTTCGAGGAGGATCCGCACCAGGGCGCTGCCCACCACCACGCCGTCGGCCGCGCTCGAGGCCTCGGCGGCCTGCTCGGGCGTCGAGATGCCCACGCCGAGCAGCACGGGCTTGTCGGTGGCCTCGCGACACCGCCGCCCCATGCCCCGGGCCTCGGGCGCCAGGTCCCGCCGTTCACCGGTCACGCCGAGGAGGGCCACCGCGTAGAGGAAGCCCTCCGTCCGCGCCCCGATCCGCACCAGCCGCTCCGGCGGCGTGGTCGGCGCGGCGAGCAGGACCGGCGCCACGCCGGCCGCCGTCGCGGCTTCGCCCCACCCGTCGAGCTCGTCGAGGGGCAGGTCGGGGACGATCGCGCCCGCGATCCCGGCGTCGGCCAGGCTCCCGGCGAAGCGCTCGTGCCCGGCATGGAGGACCGGGTTGTAGTAGGTCATCACGACCACCGGCACGTCGACGTCGAGGCGGGCGGCCTCGGCCACGATCGACGCCGGGGTCGCCCCGGAGGCCAACGCCCGGTGGGAGGCCTCCTGGATCGTGGGTCCGTCCATGACCGGGTCGGAGAAGGGGATGCCGACCTCCACCGCGTCGGCGCCGGCCGCGGCCGCGGCCCGCACGACGTCGGTCCAGCCCGCTCCGAACCCGCCGGTCACGTAGGGGACCAGCAGCGGGGCGCGCTCCCGCCGCGCCCGCAGATGGACCTCGAGGGGGGTCATCCCTCGCGCTCCGCGGCGAGCAGGTCGGCGACCTGCGCGGCGTCCTTGTCGCCCCGGCCCGACAGGGTCACCAGCACGGTGGCCCCCTCGGGGATGGACCGCCGGGCCTCGCGCGCCACCCAGGCCAGCGCGTGGGCCGACTCGAGAGCCGGCACGATGCCCTCGGTGCGAGAAAGCAGCGAAAAGGCGTCGAGGGCCTCCCGGTCGGTCGCCGACTCGTAGCGGGCGCGGCCGGAGGCGGCCAGGGCCGCGTGCTCGGGGCCCACGCCGGGGTAGTCGAGCCCCGCCGACACGGAGTGCGCCTCGGCGATCTGGCCGTGCTCGTCCTGGAGGAACAGCGAGCGCGCGCCGTGCAGCACGCCCGGCACCCCCCGGGCCACCGACGCGCCGTGGCGGCCGGAGTCGAGGCCGTGCCCGGCGGCCTCCACCCCCACCAGTTCGGCGGGGCTGTCGAGGAAGCCGGCGAAGGTCCCGATCGCGTTCGACCCGCCCCCGACGCACGCGACCACGAGGTCGGGGTCGCGCCCCTCCAGCCGGTCGCGGCACTGCGCCCTCGCCTCCTCTCCCACGACCTTCTGGAGCTCGCGCACGATCCAGGGGAACGGGTGGGGCCCGACCACCGAGCCGAGGCAGTAGTGGGTGGTCCCCACCGTGGCGACCCACGCGCGGAGGGCCTCGTTCACGGCGTCCTTGAGGGTGGCGCTGCCCGACGTGACCGGCACCACCTCGGCGCCCAGGAGCCTCATGCGGAACACGTTGAGCGCCTGGCGCTCCACGTCGACGGCGCCCATGAACACCCGGCAGCCCAGCCCGAAGAGGGCGCACGCCGTGGCGGTGGCCACGCCGTGCTGGCCGGCCCCCGTCTCGGCGATCACCTCCGCCTTGCCCATACGCCGGGTGAGCAGGGCCTGGCCGAGCACGTTGTTGATCTTGTGGGAGCCGGTGTGGGTGAGATCCTCGCGCTTGAGCAGGATGCGTACGCCCAGCCGCTCCGACAGGCGGTGGCACTCCGTCACCGGCGTGGGCCGCCCCGCGTACTCGCCCAGCAGCCCGGCCAGCTCGTCGCGGAAGGCGGCGTCGGCCCAGGCGCGGGTGAACTCCCCCTCGAGCTCCACCAGCGCGGGGACGAGCGTCTCGGGCACGAACCGCCCCCCGAACGCGCCGAAGCGACCCAGGCCGGTCGGGGGGGGCCCGGGCGGGCCGAGGGTCACCTCGCCCCGCACGGCGTCACCGGTGTGGATGGCGGCACGGGACGCTCACGAACCGAACAGCGGGTCGTCGTCGGCCCAGTCGTAGGGCGTGCCGCCGGTGGGCACGAAGTGGTCCGCGTCGGAGAGCGCCTCGGCGGCGGCGCGGGCCGCGCTGACGAAGCGGCGCAGCTTGCGGGCGTCCTTGCGGCCCGGGGCCGACTCGACCCCGCTCGACACGTCGACGCCCCACGGCCGGACCCGGGCGACGGCGTCGGCCACGTTGTCGGCGTTGAGGCCGCCGGCGAGGAGGAGGCGCACCCCACCGGGCACGCCGTCGGTGAGCGACCAGTCGAAGACGTGCCCCGACCCGGGCGACGACGAGTCGACGAGGACGACGTCGGCGGGGCCGTTCACCGACGCCGCCAGGGCGCCGTCGCCGGCCGCGAAGGCCTGGATCACGAACGGGACCCGCGACCGGACGCTGCGGACCTCCGAGAGCGGCTCCCGGCCGTGGAGCTGCGCGCCGCTCAGGCCGACCTTGTTGACCACCTCGACGACCCGGTCGGGCCGTTCGTTGCGGAACACGCCCACCGTCACGACCTCGGGCGGGAGCCGGCGCACGATGTCGCGGACGGTCCCGGGCTTGACCTGGCGGGTGCTGCCCGGCGCGAACACGAACCCCAGCGCGTCGGCACCCAGGGCGACCGCGAGGAGGGCGTCGTCCTCGTTGGTGATCCCGCAGACCTTCACGAACACAGGTTCCGACCGTACCCGAACGCGGCCGCCCGGAACGGGACCGGACCCCGGCGTCGCGGTCGCCGCGGCCGGGAGCGATCAGGCGTCGATGAGCCGGTCGTGGAGGTAGTCGTCGTAGGCGGAGAGGTCGAGGAAGCCGTGGCCGGAGAAGTTGAAGAGGATCACCTTCTCCTCCCCCGTCTCCTTGGCCGCGAGGGCCTCGTCGACGGCGGCCCGCACCGCGTGCCCGGTCTCGGGCGCGGGAACCTTCCCCTCGGCCCGGGCGAACTGCACGCTGGCCTCGAAGGTCTTCCCCTGGGGCAGCGCCAGCGCCTCCATCCGGCCCGCCTTGACCAGGTTGGAGATGATCGGCGAGTCGCCGTGGTAGCGCAGCCCGCCGGCGTGGATCGAGGGGGGCACGAAGTCGTGGCCGAGGGTGTACATGGGCAGGAGGGGGGTCATTCCGACGCTGTCGCCGAAGTCGTAGTCGAAGCGCCCCTCGGTGAGCGTGGGGCAGCTCGACGGCTCGACGGCGACGAGCCGCACGTCGCGGTCGTCGAGGAAGGGAAGGGCGATCCCGCCGAGGTTGGAGCCCCCGCCGCACGACGCGATCACCACGTCGGGCCGCTCCTCGCCCGCCAGCGCGAGCTGGTCGCGGGCCTCGAGGCCGATGATCGTCTGGTGCAGCAGCACGTGGTTGAGCACCGAGCCCAGCGAGTAGTGGGTGTCGTCACGGCCGGCGGCGTCGCGCACGGCGTCGGTGATCGCGAGCCCGAGCGAACCGGGGTGGGAGGGGTCGTCGACGGGCGACGGCACCACCGAGCCGCCCCAGGTCTCCATGATCACGCGGCGGTAGGGCTTCTGCTCGTAGGAGGCCCGGACCATGTAGACCTTGCACTCCACGTCGAACTGCGCGCAGGCGAAGCTCAGGGCCGTGCCCCACTGGCCGGCGCCGGTCTCGGTGGTGAGGCGCTTGGTGCCCTCGGCCTGGTTGTAGAAGGCCTGCGCCACCGCGGTGTTGGTCTTGTGCGACCCCGACGGCGAGACGGACTCGTCCTTGTAGTAGATGCGGGCCGGGGTGCCGAGCTCCTTCTCGAGGCGCTCGGCGCGCACCAGCGGGGTGGGGCGCCACAGGCGCAGGATGTCGATCACCTCGCCCGGGATGTCGATCCACACGTCGGTGGACATCTCCTGGGCGATCAACCCCATGGGGAAGAGCGGGGCCAGGTCGTCGGGGCCGGCCGGCTCGCGGGTGGCGGGGTGCAGCGGCGGCTGGAGGGGCTCGGGCAGCGACGGCAGGGCGTTGAACCACGCCGTGGGCATGCTCTCGGCGGGCAGGTGGAAGCGGGTCACGGACTTGTCTCCTGTTGCGGGGCCGGCGGCCGGGTTCGCGGCCCGACGCGGGAACCGGTGAGGTCGCGCAGCGTAGCGGCCGGGTCGGCCGAGCGTACGAGGAACTCGCCCACCAGCACGGCGTCGAAGCCGGCGGCGGCCATCCGCGCCGCGTCGGCCGGGGAGCGGATCGCGCTCTCGGCCACGGCCGTCACGCCCTCCGGCAGCCGGCCGGCCAGGCGCTCGGGGGTGGAGAGGTCCTCGGCGAAGTCGCCCAGGTCCCGGGCGTTGACCCCCACGATCTGCGCCCCGGCGCCGAGGGCCCGGTCGATCTCGCGGGCGTGGTGCGCCTCGACCAGCACCGCCAGGCCGAGCTCGGCGGCCAGGGCGTGCAGGGCGCGCAGGCGGCCGTCGTCGGGGAGGGCGGCGACGATCAGGAGCATGGCGTCGGCGGCGAGCCGCGTCTCGTAGACCTGCACCTCGTCGATCACGAAATCCTTGCGCAGCACGGGCCGGTCGACGGCCGACCGCGCCGCGGCGAGGTCGTCGAGGTCGCCACCGAAGTACTCGGCGTCGGTCAGCACCGACAGCGCCGCGGCCCCTCCCTCGGCGTAGGCCCGCGCGATCCGCGCCGGGTCGAGGTCGGGGGCCAGCGCCCCCTTCGACGGCGACCGGCGCTTGATCTCGGCGATGACGGTCAGGTGCCCGCCGGCGCCGGTGAGCGCGGTGCGGAAGTCGCGCCCCGCCCGCTCGGTGCCGAAGGCCCGCGCCTCCCGCTCCAGGGCGGCCCGTCGGCCGGCCAGCGCCGCGACCTCGCGGCGCTTCGTGTCGAGGATCCGGTCGAGGACGCTCACCGGCCGGATTCTCCCATCCGCGCCTCCCGGCGGGCGATCGGGGGGCCCGGTTACGATCCCGGCCCATGCCTACGACTCTGCCCGACGGGTTCCTCTGGGGTACCGCCACCGCCGCCCACCAGGTGGAGGGCGGCAACTGGAACAACGACTGGTGGGCGTTCGAGCACCGCGAGGGGACGCCGTGCGCGGAACCGTCCGCCGACGCCTGCGACCAGTACCACCTCTACCGCGACGACCTGGCCCTCCTCGCCGGCCTCGGCTTCGGCGCGTACCGCTTCTCGGTCGAGTGGTCGCGCATCGAGCCCGAGGAGGGCGAGTTCTCCGCCGCCGCCCTCGACCACTACCGCCGGGTGCTCGCCGCCTGCCACGAGCACGGGATCCTGCCCGTGGTCACCTACCACCACTTCACCACGCCGCGGTGGGCCGCCGAGGACGGCGGCTGGGCCAACCCGGCGATCGTCGACCGGTTCGCGCGGTTCTGCGCGCGGACCGCCGCGGCGCTGGGCGACCTGACCGGCATGGCCTGCACGATCAACGAGCCCAACGTCGTCTCCATCATGGGCTACCTGATCGGCATGTTCCCCCCGGGGGAGAACGACCTCGGCCGCTACGCCACGGTGAACGCGAACCTCATCGCCGCCCACGCCAAGGCCTTCGGGGTCATCAAGGCCGGACCGGGCGACGCCCCCGTCGGGCTGTGCGTGGCCATGGGCGACTGGTGGGTGCCCGAGGGGAGCGACGAGGTCCTGGCCGACGTCCGCCACATGCACGAGGGCCAGTTCCTCGAGGCGGCCCGCGACGGCGACTTCGTCGGGGTGCAGGCCTACTCGCGGACCCGCCTCGACGGGCAGGGGATGCCGCTCGGCCCCGAGGAGGGGATCGAGGTCCTCGACATGGGCTACGAGTACTGGCCCCAGGCGCTGGAGGTGTCGATCCGGCACGCCGTCGAGGTTTCGCGGCTCCCGGTGTACGTGACCGAGAACGGGATCGGCACCACCGACGACGACCAGCGGATCCGCTACGTGACCGACGCCCTCGGCGGCCTCGGGCGCTGCCTCGACGACGGCCTCGACGTGCGGGGCTACTTCTACTGGTCGCTGCTCGACAACTTCGAGTGGGCGCTGGGGTACATGCCCCGCTTCGGGCTGGTCGCCGTCGACCGGGCCACCCAGCGGCGGGCCGTCAAGCCGTCGGCCACGTGGCTGGGCGAGCTGGCCCGCACCAACCGCCTGCCCGCCTGAGGTCCCGGATCCACCCGGTTCGGCGGCGGGCGGGTCCGGCCGCCTCACGGAGCCATCGCGCGGGGATCACGCGCTCCTGACGTGCCCGGTGCGACGATGGGGCGGTGCGGAACGGGACGGTCGTGGTCGTCGAGGACGACCCCCACATCGGCGAGCTGGTCGAGATGTACCTGCGCCGCGACGGCTTCGGGGTCGTGATCTGCCCCTCGGGAGAGGCGGGCGTCGAGACGGTCCGCCGGGAGCAGCCCCGGATCGTGATCCTCGACGTCGGCCTACCCGACATCGACGGCTTCGAGGTGTGCCGGCGCGTGCGGGCGTTCTCCGCCGTGCCGGTCATATTCCTCACCGCCCGGGGCGAGGAGATCGACCGGGTCCTGGGCCTCGAGCTCGGCGGCGACGACTACCTGGCCAAGCCGTTCTCGCCGGCCGAGCTCGCCGCCCGCGTGCGGGCCGTGCTCCGCCGCACCGACGCCCCCGCCGGGCCGGGCCCGCTCGACGACCGCGAGGTCCTCGTTGCCGGGCGGGCCGAGGTCGACGTGGGCCGGCGGGAGGTCCGCGTCGACGGTTCGGTCGTGCCCACCACGGCCCGCGAGTTCGCCCTGCTCCGCTTCCTGGCCGAGAACCCCGGGCTCGCGCTCTCCCGGGCCCAGATCCTCGACGCCGCGTGGGGCTTCGACTGGTACGGCGACGCCCGGACCGTCGACGTGCACGTGGCCCAGCTCCGCAAGAAGCTCGGAACCGCCTGCACGATCACGACCGTGCGCGGGCTCGGGTACCGCCTGGAACCCGGACCGGGACCGTCCTGAACGCGTCCATGGCCGAGCCTCCGGAGTCGATCGTCACCGGCACGCCGGCCGGTGACGACGGCTCCCGACCCGGGCCCGGCCTGCGGACCCGGTTGTTCGCGGCGATGCTGGTGGTGGCCGTCGGCGTGCTCGCGGTCTCGGGCGCGCTCACGCTGCTGCTGGCCCGCCGCGCGGCCCAGGACGCCGCCCTGAGCTCGTTGCGCCGGGAGGCGCCGGCACTCGCCTCCCGGGTCGACGCGTTCGTGCGCCAGGTCCGGGCCGAGGATGCGGGCACGCCGCGGCGTGATCTCCGCCTGCGGGCCGTGCTCCGGGCCGCGCTCGAGGTGAGCCGCGCCGGGGTGGCGACGATCACCCCCGAGGGCGAGGTGGTCGACGGGATCGCCGGCCTGACCGGATCGTCGTCGCGCGCCGGGGCCCGCCAGGTCGCCCCACCGGCGTCGCTGCCCCCGGGGGTGGAACCCGACGACCTCGACGCGGCCGCCCTGAGCGCCGGGCACCAGGTGAGCGGGCGGGCCTCGGCGCGCGACGTGGTGTTCGTCGCCGAGCCCCTGACCCCGACCGCGGGCGGCCGGGGCGTCGTGGTCGTCTCCGAGGAGATCCCGGCGAACCCCGCCCGGAGCGCGGCGAGCTACTTCATGGTCGCGGCGGCCGTCGCGCTGGCCCTCGCCGCGGCCGTCGCGCTCGTCGTCAGCCGGTTCCTGACCCGCCGGCTCGGACGGGTCGACGCCGCCGCGCACCGCATCGCGTCCGGCGACCTCTCCGCACGCGCCGCGCTGTCCGATCGGCACGACGAGATCGGCCGCCTCGGCGCCGCCTTCGACGAGATGGCGGCGCGGCTGGAGCGCTCCCGGGAGCTGGACCGGGCGTTCCTGCTGAGCGTCTCGCACGACCTGCGTACCCCGCTCACCTCGATCCGGGGCTTCGCCGAGGGCATCCTCGACGGCACCGTGGAGGGCGACGACGCCACCCGGCACGCCGCGGAGGTCGTCCTGTCCGAGGCCCGCCGCCTGGAGCGGCTCGTGGCCGACCTCCTCGACCTGGCGCGCCTCGACGCCCACCGCTTCTCCCTCACCCCGACAGCCTGCGACGCGGCCGAGGTGGTCCGCCGAACCGCCGAGGGATTCGGTCCCTCCGCGGCCGGGCTCGGACTGGACCTGCGCGTCGACGCACCGATGGCCGTCCCGGCCCGCCTCGACGTGGAGCGCACGGCCCAGCTGGTGGCCAACCTGGTCGAGAACGCCCTCAAGTACGCGACGACGACGGTGATGGTGACGGTCGAGGTCGAGGCCGGCGCCGGGAGCCACTCGGGCCCCGGCGGAGTCGCCGGCCCGCCGGCGTGGTTCTCGGTGCGGGTCGCCGACGACGGACCCGGCGTTCCCGCCGCGGAGGAGAGCCGGGTCTTCGAGCGCCTCTACCAGGCCCGCCCGGCCGCGGGCCGGACGATCGGGACGGGCCTGGGGCTCGCCATCGTCCGCGACCTGGCCACGGCGATGGGGGGCTCGGTGACGCTCGCCACGCCCCGCGCCGAGGCGGGCACCGGTGAGCGCGACCGTGACACCACGGGAACGTGGACGACCTTCCTGGTCCGGCTCCCCACCTCGGCCGGCTCGACCCTCAACGAGCCGGCAGCGCCTCGATGACCACGGGGCGACCCGCCACCGCGGCACCGGCCGGGGGCTCCACCTCACGGCGCACGTAGCCCAGAGCGAGGCCGGTGGTGCTGCTGGTCACCGCACCCACGGCGGTGGCGCCGACCACCACCTCGGCTCCGGGCGCGAGCCGGACGTGGGGCTCCGCCGGCCGCAGGTGCCGTAGGTAGCGGTTCACGTGGCCTCGAGCGTGGATGCGCCCGACCACCTCCTGGCCGACGAAGCAGCCCTTGTCGAACGACACCGCGTCGACGTCGAGGAACGCCTCCTGCGGGAACGTCGACCGGTCCAGCTCGGCGCCGGAGCGGGGGACGCCGCAACGGATCCGCAGCTCCTCGTAGCCGGTGTCGTCGCCGACCTCCACCGCCCGTTCCTCCAGGGCCGCGGCCGCCCCGGCGAGCCCCGCGAGCGGGGCCACGACGTCGAAACCGGGGACCCCCGGCCAGCCGTGGGCGGTGGTCCCGCCCCCGGAGCCGGCGACGGCCGCCTCGGCGACGGGCCGCAGCCCGGGCGCCGAACGGCCGCGCACCGCGATGGCCCCCCAGGTCGCCGACCGGTCGTCGATCCGGACGTCGACCCGGATCCGGTAGCCCTCGAGCCGCGCCGCCAGCCGGCCCGCGTCGCCCGGATCACAGACCAGCCACGCCTCGTCGGGACCGCGCCGCCAGAACCGCGTGGCCACCTCCAGGCGGCCACGCGGATCGAGCAGCAGCGCCGGAGCGGAATAGCCGGGGGCGACGCTTTCCACATCCTGCGACAGCAGGCTCTGGAGGAAGGCGATCGCGTCGGGACCGCCGATCGCAACCGGCGCGGCGACCGGGCACGCGAAGAGGGTGGCGTCGACGGCCCCGGGCGCCGGGACCTTCAGTGCTCCGGCCCCCCCGACAGTGCGGTCGAGGCCGCCGCCGCGGTGAGCAGGGCCTGGGCCTTGTTGGAGCACTCGAGGTCCTCGAGCGCCGGGTCCGAGTCGGCGACCACCCCGGCTCCGGCCTGCACCGACGCCCGCCCGTCGCCGTCCCAGACCATGGTCCGGATGGCGATGGCCGTGTCGAGGTTCCCCGAGAAGTCGAGGTAGCCGACCACCCCGGCGTACGGACCCCGCCGGGTGGGCTCCAGCTCGTCGATGATCTCCATGGACCTCACCTTCGGCGCGCCGCTCACGGTACCGGCGGGGAAGGTCGCGCGCAGCACGTCGACGGCGCCGCGGCCCGGGGCCAGGTCGCCCGACACCTGGCTCGTGAGGTGCATCACGTGCGAGTAGCGCTCGAGGGTCATGAGCTCGTCGACCCGGGCCGTGCCGTACCTGACCACCCGCCCGATGTCGTTGCGGGCGAGATCGACGAGCATCACGTGCTCGGCCTGCTCCTTGGGGTGCTCGGCCAGCTCGGCGGCGAGGCGGCGGTCGTCGTCGTCGGTGCGGCCGCGTCGCCGGGTGCCGGCGATGGGCCGCGAGATCACACGGCCGTCGAGGAGCTGGACCATGGGCTCGGGCGACGACCCCACGAGGGTCACCTCGGGATGACGCACCACGTACATGTACGGCGACGGGTTCACCTGGCGCAGCACCCGGTACACGGCGAACGGGTCGTAGGTGCCGGCCAGGTCGAAGCGCTGGCTGAGGACCACCTGGAAGATGTCGCCCGCGAAGATGTGCTCCCGGGCGGCCTCGACGGCGTCGCGGTACACCTCGCCCGGGAGCGTGCTGTGGGTGTCGGGACGGGCGAGGGTCGCCGGGTCGGGTAGGGAGGCGACGGGAAGGGCGAGGGGCCGGGCGAGGTCGTCGACGACGGCGGCCAGGCGGGCCGCGGCGGCGTCGTAGGCGGCGTCGAGCGCCGGGGCCGGGGGTGGGCCGCCTCCGGGCGCCGGCTCGACGACCACGTTCTCGACCAGGGTGAGGCGCTGCCGGAAGTGGTCGAAGGCGGCCACCGACCCGGTGAGGAACAGCAGGGCGTCAGGGACGTGGGCGTCGTCGGTGGGCGGGTCGGGCAGCCGCTCGATCTCCCGCACCACGTCGTAGCCGAGGTATCCGACCACCCCGCCGTGGAAGGGGGGCAGGCCCTCGATGGAGGGCGAGCGGAGCCGGGCGAGCAACGCCTCCACCGCGGCGAGGATCCCCCGGTCGAGCGGCACCCCGGCCGGCGGCGCCGCGCCCCGGCACTCGACCGCCCCGCCCCGGGACACGAGCGTCATCACCGGGTCGCGGCCGAGGAACGAGAAGCGGCCCCACCGCTCGCCGTGCTCGACCGACTCGAGCAGGAACCCCGGCTTCTCCCCCACCAGCTTGGCGAACGCGGACACGGGCGTCTCGAGATCGGCCAGCACCTCGCACCACAGGGGGACGACCGTGTGGTCGCGGGCCAGGGCGTGGAACTCGTCGCGGCCGGGCCGCACACCGGCCGGCATCACGGGCGGCTCACACGCGCCCGGGGGTCGCGCCCGATCCGAAGGCCCGGAAGAAGCACGTCCGCTCCCCCGTGTGGCACGCCCCGCGCCCCTCCTGCTCGACCACGAAGAGGAGGCAGTCCATGTCGCAGTCGTAGTAGGCCTCGCGGACGTACTGGCGGTCGCCCGACGTCTCGCCCTTGCACCAGTACTCCCGGCGGCTGCGGCTCCAGAACCAGGTCCGGCCGGTCTCGAGCGTACGGCGGAGCGCGTCGGCGTTCATCCACGCCATCATCAGGACCCGCCCCGTCCCCTGCTCCTGGACGATGGCGGGAACCAGGCCGTCGGCGTCGAACGCGACGGCCTCGATCTCGTCGGGGGTGGCTCGGATCGGCGTGGCGGTGGGCATCGCCGGGCCAGCGTAGCGGCGCCCCCCGCACCCCTTCCGAGCGTTGGGGCACTACTCGTCGCCAGGCGCACCCCTTCCGAGCGTTGGGGCAGTACTCGTCGCCAGGCGCACGGAACTGTCCCAACGCCTCGGGAACTCCACCGGTCGCCGCTCCCGTCCCGGCCCCGTCCCGGCCCCGTCCCAACCCCGGTCCGCACCCCGGTCCGCACCCCTTCCGAGCGTTGGGGCACTACTCGTCGCCAGGCGCACGGAACTGTCCCAACGCCGGGCGTGCGAGACTCGCCCCGATGGCATCTCCGCACCGTGAGCCGGCCGGATCATCGACGTCATCGACGTCATCGACGTCATCGACGTCATCGACGTCATCGCCGTCACCGCCGTCACCGCCGTCACCGCCGGCCCGCCCTCGCACCCTCACCCATCACGGCCACACGCGGGTGGATCCCTTCCACGGCCTGCGCGACGCCTCCGACCCGGAGGTGATCGCGTATCTGGAGGCCGAGACCGCGTACACCGAGGCCCGGCTGGCGCCCACCGAGCCCCTGCGGCAACGGATCTTCGAGGAGATCCGCGGCCGGGTCCAGGAGACCGACGTGTCGGCCCCGGTGCGGCGGGGCCCGTGGGAGTACCAGTCGCGCACCACCGAGGGGCTCCAGTACGCCTGTCACGTCCGCCGCCCGGCATCGCCCGGCGCGGACGGCGAGCCGGCCGGCGACGGGGGCCGCGGCGCGGACGAGCAGGTCCTGGTCGACGAGAACGAGCTGGCCGGTGACTCCGACTACTTCGCGCTGGGCGTGCTGGCCGTGAGCCCGTCGCAGGAGCTCATCGCCTACTCCACCGACCACACGGGGGCCGAGCGCTACACGCTGCGGTTCCGCCACCCCGGAGCCGCCGGCACGCCGGGCGAGCGACCCGACGACCCGACCGACGAGGTCGGCGAGGTCTCGGCGGGAGGGGCGTGGGGCGACGACCGCACGCTGTTCTACCTGCGGCCCGACCACACCGAGCGCCCGTACCAGGTGTGGCGCCACACCCTCGGCACCGACCCGTCGACCGACGCGCTGGTGTTCGAGGAGCCCGACGAGCGGTTCTTCGTGGGCGTCGGCCGAACGCGCAGCGGCGACCTCGTGCTGATCGCGTCGGAGTCGAAGACCACCAGCGAGGTGTGGTGGGTCCCGACCGCGGCGCCGGAGTCGGCCCCCGTGTGCATCCGGCCCCGCGCCGACGGTGTGGAGTACTCCGTCGACCACCACCGGGGCGCGCCCGGCGACCCCGGTACGTTCGTGATCGTCACCAACGAGGGCGGGGCGCGCGACTTCCGGATCGTGGCGGCCCCCGTGCCCCGAGCCGGGACGGCCCCGGAGCCCGACGGCGGTGGGTGGCGCGAGGTGGTGCCCCACCGCCCGGGGGTGCGGGTGGAGGAGGTCGACGCGTTCGCCGCCCACCTCGTCGTGTCGGAGCGGGCCGACGCCCTGACCCGGCTGCGGGTGCTCCCCGCCTCGGTGCTCGACGACCGGGTACCGGCCGGCTCGGGCGGGAAGGCGGATGCGACCGCTCCCGACCCCAGCGGCCGGATCGTCGACCTGCCCGACCCGGTGTACACCGCCTGGGTCGGAGCCACCCCGGAGTACGACCGCGGCGTGGTGCGCCTCGGCTACTCGTCGCTGTCGGTGCCTACCTCCGCGCTCGACCACGACCTCGACACCGGTACCACGGTGCTGGTCAAGCGCCAGCCCGTCCTCGGCGGCTACGACCCCGAGGCGTACGAGGTGGTGCGCCTCCACGCCACCGCCCCCGACGGCGAGACCGTCCCCGTCTCGCTCGTCCACCGGCGCGGGATCGCCGTCGACGGCTCGGCCCCGTGCCTGCTCTACGGCTACGGCGCCTACGAGCACTCGATCGACCCGGTGTTCTCCTCGGTGCGGGTCAGCCTGCTCGACCGGGGCTTCGTGTTCGCGGTGGCGCACGTGCGCGGGGGCGGCGAGAAGGGCCGGCGCTGGTACGAGGAGGGCCGCCTCGCGGCCAAGCCGAACACCTTCACCGACTTCATCGCCTGCGCCGAGGCGCTCGTCGCCGGCGGCTACACGTCACCCGGCCGGCTGGCGGCCCGCGGCGGGAGCGCCGGCGGGATGCTGATGGGGGCGGTGGCCAACCTGCGCCCCGACCTGTTCCGGGCCGTGGTGGCCGAGGTTCCGTTCGTCGACTGCCTGACCACCATGCTCGACCCGTCGCTGCCGCTGACGGTGACCGAGTGGGAGGAGTGGGGCGACCCGCTCCACGACCCCGACGTGTACCGGGCCATGCTCGCCTACGCCCCCTACGACAACGTGGGCCCTCACGACTACCCGGCGCTGCTCGTGACCGCCGGCCTCCACGACCCGCGCGTCGGCTTCTGGGAGCCGGCCAAGTGGGTCGCCAAGCTGCGCGCGACGGCCACCGGCGACCCGATGGTCCTCCTCGAGACGAAGCTCGGCGCCGGCCACGGCGGCCTCTCGGGCCGCTATGACGCCTGGCTCGACGAGGCCCGGATCCTCGCCTTCCTCGTCGACCGGCTGGGAGCCCCGGCCGAGCCGCTCACCACCTCTCCCACCCCGCCCGCCTGAGGGTCACCGGACCGCCGGCCGTGGGCCGGACGCCCGGACGGACGCCCGGACGGCCGGGCGGTCAGGCCAGCGGGAGCATGGTGGCGAGCTGGCGGGACTGGGCGAGGAGCGTGCCGTCGGGGGCCCACAGCTCGCCGTCCTCCTCCACGAAGCCCTCGTGGGCCACGCTGGTCCGGAACACGGCCAGCACGAACCCGTCGGGGTCGCAGCCCGGGTGCGGAAGGCCGGCCCGGAAGTGGATGGTCAGGTCGACGGTCGGAACCACGACCGGTTCGGCGACGCGCGAGAACATCGGCGGGATCCAGCCGTCGGTCATCGCGGCGGCGAGGAGGGCGTCGACGGGCCGGTGCTCGGCCAGGCGCATCCACCCTCCGGCGACCGCCCGGGCGCCCGGGGGAACCCCGGGGACCGGCGGGTGCCCGATCGCCCAGCGGATCTCGTAGCGCTGCCCGATGGGCGGGACCTCCCGGGGGACCGCCGGCACGACGTAGGCCTCGGGGCCCGGCACCTGGGGCATCACCACGTCGCAGAACTCCGGCCCGGGGCGGGACCCGGAGAACGCCGCGACGGCCAGCGCGACCAGCCTCCCGTCCTGCTCCATACGGGCGCTGGCGGTCGTCATGGACCGCCCGACCCGCTCGACGCGTGTGGTGATCTCGACCGCGCCCTCGGCCGGGGCCCGCGTGTAGTGGACGGTCAGCGACCGCGGATGGCGCGCCGGGTCGCCGACGGCGTCGCTGAGCGCCCGCAGGAGGATCGCGGCCAGATACCCGCCGTTGGGACCTCGCATCACCCACCAGCGCCTCGACATCGCGGCCCGGTAGAGGCGCTCCGACCCCTCCGCCGGCGCGCGGCTCGGATCGCGGTCGGCGGAGGGCGTCAGGAGCTCGACGGCGGTCTCGGTGTCGAAGGGGGTCTCGGTGTCGAACGGGGTCGGGTCCACGGCCGGGGCAGCGTAGGCCGTCGCCGCTACGCCACGGGCTCGAGGCGCACCCGCACGCCGCGGTCGGCGGGAACCGGCTGCCAGCCGATCGGCGCGTAGTCGAGGTGGCCGTAGCCGCCGACGAAGCCGAGGTGCTTGACCATCCCGGGGCTCACGTCGTTGGTGCCGTTCCAGCCCTCGAACATGTGGGGGTCCCA
>JADLDD010000054.1 GCA_020846855.1 Acidimicrobiia bacterium
CCCCGGCCCGTCCGGCCACGGCCGCCAAGACGCCGCCGACCCGCAAGCCAGAGACGGCCCGGCCGGTCGAGCCGGCCGATGGGCTCGAGCCCGAGGAGGAGGGCGAGCCCCTCGCCGGCGAGGGCGAGCCGCTCGGCGCGGCGCCCGGGGTTGAGGGGCCGGAGACCGAGGGGCCGGAGATCGAGGAGCTCGAGCCCGAGCCCGAGGAGCTCGAGCCGGAACCGGCGGTGGCCCGACCGTCGTTCCGGGACCGGCTGGCCAAGGCTCGCAACGCGATCGCCGGCTCGTTCCGCTCGATCCTGGCGCGGACCTCGATCGACGCCGACACCTGGGACGAGCTGGAGGAGGCGCTCATCCGGGCCGATGTCGGGGTCGACACCTCGATGGAGCTGCTCGACGAGCTGCGGGTGACCGCGAAGGAGCAGGCGATCACCGAACCGGCGCAGCTGCTGGAGGCGCTCAAAGCGCAGCTGAAGGGCCGGCTGGCGGCCGCCGACCGGTCCCTGCGGATCGACCCGGGCGCCACGAACGTCTGGCTGTTCGTCGGGGTGAACGGCGTCGGCAAGACCACAACCATCGGCAAGGTCGGCTACGCCCAGGCCCAGGAGGGGCGTTCGGTGCTCATGGCCGCGGGCGACACCTTCCGCGCCGCTGCCGCCGAACAGCTCGAGACGTGGGCCGAACGGGCGAAGGCCGAGTTCGTGCGCGGCGCCGAAGGGGGCGACCCGTCCTCGGTGGTGTTCGACGGTGTGCAGCGGGCCCATGCCCGCAACATCGAGCTCGTGCTGGCCGACACCGCCGGTCGGTTGCACACCAAGTCCAACCTGATGGACGAGCTGGCCAAGGTGCGCCGCGTGGCCGGCAAGGAGCCGGGCAACGTCACCGAGGTGCTGCTCGTGCTCGATGCGGTCACCGGCCAGAACGGGCTGGTCCAGGCCCAGCAGTTCACCGAGGCGACGGAGCTGACCGGCGTGGTGCTGACCAAGCTCGACGGGTCGGCCAAGGGCGGCATCGTGCTGGCCATCGAGGCCAAGCTCGGCATCCCGGTGAAACTGGTCGGCCTGGGCGAGGGCATCGGTGACCTCGTCTCGTTCGATCCCGACGAGTTCGTGGACGCGCTGTTCGAGCGCTGAGGCGGCCTCAGCCCGTCCAGGTGACCGGAGCCGGCCAGCCCGCGCTGAGTCCGGCCAGGGTCGCCTCGACGAGCGTCGGTTCGGCGGCCGCGGGCACCACCGCGGCGGCGAACGGTGCGTCGGTGTGGGTTGGGTCCGCTCCGCCACCCGGCCCGGTGAGCGGGTCGGCCTCACGCAGGACGGCGTCGTGGTGGTGCGGCTGCAGCCGGCGCAGGACCCACCCGTGCGCCGTCGCCGCCTCGACCGCGTCGGACCAGAACGGGAACCCCGGATCGGCGCCGCGGGCGAACCACACGTGGCGGCCGCCGGGTGCGAGCACGGCCAGGGCCCGGAAGGTGGCCCACTCCGGCAGGTCGCGGCCGTCCTCCCACCGGCGGGCGGGCCCCTGCACCGTCACCGGCTGCGGTTCGAAGGCGACGATGTCGCCGACGTGCTGACGGCGACCGTCCTCCGCGGTCGAGAGGATCTCGGCGCGCGCGGGCCCGCAGCGGCGAGCCACGTGCACCCGGCCGTCCATCACGATGAGCACAATGGCCTCGGGATCCGACCAGGTGGCGGGGTCGAGCCCGAGGCGCTGCACGGTGCGCGCCACCGCCTCGTCGTCGCCGGTCACCGTGGCGGCGACGATGTGCTCCCAGCCGGCCGGGCCCTCGGCCGGTCCGCGGTCGAGCAGGGCGCCCAGCAACGAGGAGGCGAGGGCCCAATCGCGCAGCTCCCGGGCCGAGCGGGCGGCGAGCAGGGTGGCGGCGCGGTCGGTCGGGGCGAGGGCGAGCACCGCCCGGCAGTTCTCGAGGCAGGCGTGGGGATCGTTGCGCTGCTCGGCCCGCAGCGCGAGCTCCCAGCGCTCCTTGCGCAGGTGGGTGTTGGCCACCAGCTCGGCCAGTGCGAAGAGCGCGTCCTCCCCGTCGGCGGGCGGGACGGGGGTCGCCTCCGGCGCCGCCGAGGGCGGGGGAGGGGGCGGGAACGATGCGGGCAACGGCCCCGCGCTCGTCGCCTGGTGGGGGTCTCCGGCCGTCGGCGGGTCCGGCGCCGGCGGGGGCGGGGGCGCGACGCCACCACCCGTCGGCACGGTTCGGGCCAGCAGCGCAGGTGGCGCGGGCGGTGGTGGCGGCGGGTCGGGCAGGACCGGCTCCGACGGCGACGCCGCCATCGGCCGGTCGCGTCCGGCTCCGACTGCACGAGCGGTGTCGGTCACGGTGCTCACGTCGGCGCGTCGTGCGCCGGTGCTGGTTAGGACCTTGGGACCACGCCGCCGATCGCTGCGATGGCGAGGGTGCCCCGGCAGAGGCACGATCCCCGGTAGGCTTGCGCCCCGCATATGTTCGAAGCGCTTTCAGATCGGTTCGAGGGGATCTTCGGGCGCATCCGCGGCCGGGGTCGGCTCTCCGAAGACGACATCGACGAGGTCCTCCGCGAGATCCGCGTCGCCCTGCTCGAGGCCGACGTCAACCTGCGCGTGGTCCGGGCCTTCCAGAACCGCGTCCGCGAGGGCCTGGTCGGCGCGGAGGTGTCCAAGGCCCTCAACCCGGCGCAGCAGGTCATCAAGACCGTCCACCAGGAGCTGGTCAACACCCTCGGCGGTGAGACCATCCGCATCTCGTTCGCGGCCCGTCC
>JADLDD010000055.1 GCA_020846855.1 Acidimicrobiia bacterium
CCATGACCTCGCCCGTCTTGAGCACGATCTCGCGCGGGTCGAGGGGCTTGCCGGTGGCGTGGGCCGGGCACACCGACGTGCACCGGCCGCAGACCGTGCAGGCGTCGGTGTCGAAGAGCTGCTTCCAGGTGAAGTCCTCGACCGTCGACGCGCCGAAGGTGTCGAGCTCGGTCTCCATCAGGTTCGGCATGGGCCGCATGGCGCCCTTGGGCCGTGCCCGGTCGCGCCAGTACATGTTCATCGGCGACGTGAACATGTGGCGCAGCTTGGTGGTGGGCAGGATCACGAGGAAGCCCGTGAACGTGACCACGTGGACCACCCACGTCCAGCGGTGCGCGTCGCGCAGCGCCCCGGCCGACATCGAGTCGAACCACGACGACATCGGCCACCCGATCCACGACCAGACCTCGAACGACGGGCGGCCGGCGAGCGCGATGCGGAACGCCTCGGCCAGGAAGCCCGTGACCCCGAGGACGAAGAAGGTCGTGAGGATGACGGCGTCCTCGGGCCTGGTCTTGATGCGGATTCGGTAGGGGCGCTGCACGTAGCGCCGGACGATCGCCCACACCACGCCGACCATGAACACCACGCCCGCGAGGTCGGAGGCGAACGAGTAGCCCTGGTACACGCCCCCGTGGAGGAACGTCAGGCCGTCGGGGAGCTGGTGGTCGATCTCGAGGATGAGGGTAGCGGCGAACAGGCCCAGGAAGCCGAAGTACAAGAAGGCGTGCATGAGACCGGCGGCCGGATCGCGCAGCAGGGTCTGCATCCAGACCCCGGACCGGAAGTCGCGCATGCGCCGGTGGGCGTTCTGGCGGGTGGTGCGGCGGTCGTCGGGGCGGCCGCGCTCGTAGTTGCGGACCCGCATCGCCGCCAGCCACGCCACCGCGAAGAGGGCGACCGGCGTGACCACGTAGAACGCCACGTAGATCGGCGTGGGGACGTCGCCGAAGACCTCCCGCCGGATCGGGGAGTGGTCGTGCCAGCCGGTGAACTTCGGGAGCAGCCCCGAGGCGATCGTGCCGAGGGCGATCAGCGCCCCGGCGGCGATCACCAGATGATGCGGCTTCGGTAGGCGCCGGCGCACGGCTCTCCTTCCGGGTCGACGATCTCGCGGTGGCGGCGTCGGGCCGCCGGTGGCGAAAGCTACCGCGCTTCAGGCTCCGGTCATTGGACGGAGCGGGCGTCGGCCTCGCGGAGGCGGCGGGCCATCCCGGTCAGGAGCTTGCGCGAGAAGCCGGGTACGTCGTCGATCAGCCCGGAGAACTCGCGCTGGCCGAGCACCACGAGCTCCATCGGGGTCTCGGCCGTGACGGTGGCGTTGCGGGGGGCCTGGTCGAGGAGCGCCAACTCGCCGAAGGCGTCGCCGGGCCCGAGGGTGGCCACTCGCCGCCCCCGCCGCGTGACCTTCGCCGTCCCGGCGAGCACGACGAAGAACTCGTGCCCGGTGGTGCCCTCGCTGATCAGCACCTTCCCGGCGTCGACCGCGACGTCTTCGGCCCGCCGCGCCACGAGGCCCAGGTCCTTCTTGGAGAGCGCACGGAAGAGCGAGACCTGGGCGAGGTGGTCGGTGAACCGCTTGTCACGGGGCATGGCGAGAATGTAACCGCTCGAAGTGCGCACTTCACGGGGTCGGTACCCGGGCCCGTGGTGCCGGGGTGCCGGGGTGCCGACGTGGTCGAGAGGTCGGGAACAACCGCGGCATCAACAACGTTGCCAACGTCAGGCTCAAGTTCGCTAGGCTCAAGAAGTCCGGATCATCCCAGGAGGCTCCACCATGCCCAAGGCCGTCGGCATCGACCTCGGCACCACCAACTCCGTCGTCTCGACCCTCGAGGGGGGTGAACCCACGGTCATCCCCAACGCCGAGGGGGCCCGCACCACGCCGTCGGTGGTCGCCTTCTCCAAGACGGGAGAGGTGCTCGTCGGTGAGGTCGCGAAGCGCCAGGCGATCACCAACCCCGACCGGACCGTCCGCTCGGTGAAGCGCCACATGGGCACCGGCTGGTCGATCGACATCGACGGGAAGGCCTACACCGCGCAGGAGATATCGGCCCGGATCCTCCAGAAGCTCAAGCGCGACGCCGAGGCGTACCTGGGCGACACCGTCACCCAGGCCGTGGTCACCGTCCCCGCGTACTTCGACGACGCCCAGCGCCAGGCCACCAAGGAGGCGGGCGAGATCGCGGGCCTCGAGGTGCTGCGGATCATCAACGAGCCCACCGCGGCGAGCCTCGCCTACGGCCTCGAGAAGGAGCACGACCAGACGATCCTCGTCTTCGACCTCGGCGGCGGCACCTTCGACGTGTCGGTGCTCGAGCTCGGCGAAGGCGTCTTCGAGGTGAAGTCGACGGCCGGCAACACCCACCTCGGCGGCGACGACTGGGACCAGCGCGTCATCGACTGGATGGTCTCGGAGTTCAAGAACGCGCACGGCGTCGACCTCTCCGCCGACAAGATGGCCGGCCAGCGCCTGAAGGAGGCGGCCGAGAAGGCGAAGATCGAGCTGTCGTCCCTCCAGGAGACCACGATCAACCTGCCGTTCATCACCGCCACCAGCGAGGGCCCGCTCCACCTCGAGCTCAACCTCAGCCGGTCGAAGTTCCAGGAGCTGACCGCCGACCTCCTCGACGCCTGCCGCGGGCCCTTCGACCAGGCCATCCGCGACGCCGGCCTCGACAAGTCCAAGATCGAGCACGTGGTGCTCGTCGGCGGCTCGACCCGCATGCCGGCGGTCGTCGATCTGGTGCAGAGCCTCACCGGCAAGGACCCCCAGAAGGGCGTGAACCCCGACGAGGCCGTCGCCATCGGCGCCGCGGTGCAGGCCGGGGTCCTCAAGGGCGAGGTCAAGGACATCCTGCTCCTCGACGTCACGCCGCTGTCCCTCGGCATCGAGACCAAGGGCCAGATCATGACCAAGCTCATCGAGCGCAACACCACGATCCCCACCAAGCGCTCGGAGGTGTTCACCACCGCCGACGACAACCAGCCCTCGGTCGAGATCAAGGTGCTCCAGGGCGAGAGCGACATGGCCTACCGCAACAAGGTGCTCGGCACGTTCCACCTGGTCGGCATCCCGCCCGCGCCCCGTGGCGTCCCCCAGATCGAGGTCGCCTTCGACATCGACGCCAACGGCATCGTCAACGTCTCCGCCAAGGACCTCGGCACCGGCAAGGAGCAGGCGATGACCATCACCGGCGGCACCGCCCTCGGCAAGGACGAGATCGACCGGATGATGAAGGACGCCGAGGCCCACGCCGAGGAGGACCGCAAGCGCCGGGAGGAGGCCGAGGTCCGCAACTCCGCCGACAGCCTCGTCTTCCAGACCGAGAAGCTCCTCAAGGAGCAGGGCGACAAGGTCTCCGCCGACGAGCGGACCAAGATCGAGGACGCCCTCAAGAAGCTGAAGGACGCCCTCGCCGGGGCCGACGTCGAGCCCGTCAAGGCAGCCCAGGAGGAGCTCGTCTCCGCCAGCCAGGAGTTCGCCCAGCGCCTCTACCAGGCCGCGTCCGCCCAGCAGGCCACGGGCGGCACCGACGGGCCCGGTGGTCCCGGTGGTCCCGGTGCCGAGGCGCCCTCCGACGAGGACATCGTCGACGCCGAGATCGTCGACGAGGGCGGCGAGGCCGCGAGCGGGTCATGACCGGCGCCGACGATCCCTACGGGGCGTCCGGCTCGCCGGGCGCTCTCGTCCCCGACGGTGGGCCCGGTGGTGAGGCCGGGCGGTCGCCCGAGGAGGCGCCCGGCAGCGACGAGTCGGCGGTGGCGGCGGCCGAGCTCGAGGCCGACATAGCCCGCCTGCAGGGCGAGCGCGACGAGCTGCGCGACCTCGCGCAGCGCCTCCAGGCCGACTTCGACAACTTCCGCAAGCGGATGCTGCGCGAGCAGAGCGCCCTCGTCGAGCGGGCGACTGAGAGGTTGCTCGAGGACCTGCTCCCGGTCCTCGACAACTTCGACTCCGCCCGCGAGCACCTGCCGGCCGACGTCGACGAGTCGGTGCGCAAGGGCGTCGAGCTGCTCTTCAGCGAGCTCCTGGCGGTCCTCGGCCAGGCCGGGCTCGAGCGGGTCGATGCGGTGGGAACCGAGTTCGATCCCAACGTCCACGAGGCGGTGATGCGCGAACCGTCGGCGGGCGACGGATCGGGCGACGACAGCCCCGTGGTCACCGAGGTGATGAGGCCGGGCTACGTCCTCAGCGGGCGCACGCTGCGCCCGGCGATGGTGAAGGTCGCGGGGTAGGGCCGGGCGGAGCGGGTAGGGGCCGGTGGCGGGAACCCTGGGATCGGACCGGTAGGAGCGGATCGGTAGGGAAGGAAGATGGCGCCGCAGCGCGAGTGGTTCGAGAAGGACTACTACAAGGCCCTCGGGGTGGCCGCGAACGCCACCGACAAGGAGATCAACCGCGCCTACCGGTCGCTGGCCAAGAAGTTCCACCCCGACGCCAACCGGGGCGACGCCGAGGCCGAGGAGAGGTTCAAGGAGATCTCCGCCGCCTACGACGTGCTCGGCGACGCCGACAAGCGCAAGGAGTACGACCAGGTCCGCGAGATGGTCGCCTCCGGTCGCTTCGGTCCCGGTGGGACCGGCGCGGGGAGGGGAGGTTTCGGGGCCGGCACGCCGGGCGGGTTCCACTTCGAGACCGGCGACGTCGGCGATCTCGGCGACCTGCTCGGCAACCTCTTCGGCGCCCAGCGCGGCGCGCGCGGTCGGCGCGGTGGAGCGGGAGGGCGCGCGCCCCAGCGGGGCGACGACCTCGAGACCGAGCTGCACCTCGACTTCGACGACGCGGCCCACGGTGTCACCACGACGGTCGCGTTCACGGCGCCCGCGGCGTGCTCGGCGTGCCGCGGGACGGGCGCCAAGCCGGGGACGCTGCCCGAGCGCTGCTCCACCTGTGGGGGAAGCGGCCACGTGGCCGTCGACCAGGGCCCGTTCTCCTTCTCGGAGGTCTGCCCCGCGTGTGGCGGTCGCGGGCAGGTGGTCAAGGAGCCGTGCCCGCAGTGCGGAGGCCGGGGGGTGGAGGTCCGGCCCCGTGAGGTCAACGTCCGCATACCGGTCGGGGTCACCGACGGTGCCCGGATCCGGGTCCCCGGTCGAGGCGCGGCGGGTGCCTACGGAGGGCCGGCCGGCGACCTGTACGTGGTGGTGCACGTGGCACCGCACCCTGTATTCGGGCGCAAGGGCAAGAAGGACCTCACCGTCAAGGTGCCGATCACCTTCGCCGAGGCCGCCCTGGGGACCACGGTGAAGGTGCCCACCCTCGACGACCCGGTGTCGGTGAAGGTCAAGGCGGGGACCGCGGGAGGAACGACCGTGCGGGTGCGCGGGCGCGGCCTGCAACCGCCCAAGGGAGGGGCCGGCGACCTCTTCGTGACCTTCGATGTGTTGGTGCCGTCGAAGCTCTCCAAGGAGCAGAGGCACGCGGTGGAATCGATGGCCGAGACCTTCACCGAAGATCCACGCGCGGGACTGGGGGTGACGTGATGGCCGAGCCCGGCGACCGCCTGCACGCCGACAGCCATGCCGTGTACGTGATCTCGGTGGCGGCGGAGTTGGCCGGCCTGCACCCGCAGACCCTGCGCATCTACGAGCGCAAGGGCCTCATCGAGCCGCAGCGGACCGCGGGCCGCAGCCGTCGCTACTCCGAGAGCGACATCGCCCTGCTGCGGCGCATCCAGGAGCTCACCAACGCCGGCGTGAACCTGGCCGGGGTGGCCCGGATCCTCGAGCTCGAGGAGCAGGTCGAGCGCCTCGAGGACGAGCTGTCGAACGTCCACCGCCGCTACCGCCGTGAGATCGTCCCCTGGAGGGGGCCCCGCTGATCCCGAGGTGAGACAGATGCCGCTCGATCCCAACAAGTTCACCCGCAAGACGAGCGAGGCCATCGGTGCCGCGCAGCAGCTCGCGTCGGCGGAGAACCGGTCGCAGGTCACGCCCGAGCACCTGCTCGCCGCGCTCGTGGGTCAGCCCGAAGGCGTCGTGCTGCCGGTGCTCGAGCGCATCGGGGTGGCGCCGGCGACGGTCCGCGACCGGGTGTCGGAGCTGCTGGAGAAGCAGCCCCGCGTCTACGGACCGACCACCCAGCAGCCGTCGTTCTCGGCCGATGCCTACCGGGTGCTCGAGGCGGCCGACGAGGCCCGCGCCACCCTCGACGACGACTACCTGTCCACCGAGCACGTGCTGCTCGCCATGACCGACGTCGCCGGTGGCGTGGGCGACCTCCTGCGCGGGGTGGGCGTCACCCGTGACGCCGTGCTCGACGCGCTCAAGGAGGTGCGCGGCTCGCACCGGGTCACCTCCGAGAACCCCGAGGAGCAGTACCAGGCCCTCGAGCGCTTCGGTCGTGACCTCACCGAGGAGGCGCGCAAGGGGAAGATCGACCCGGTCATCGGGCGCGACGACGAGATCCGCCGGGTGATCCAGGTCCTGTCGAGGCGCACCAAGAACAACCCCGTCCTCATCGGCGAGCCGGGGGTGGGCAAGACCGCCATCGTGGAGGGGCTGGCCCGGCGCATCGTGGAGGGCGACGTCCCCGAAGGGTTGCGCGACAAGCGGCTCATCGCGCTCGACATCGGTTCGATGGTGGCCGGCGCCAAGTACCGCGGCGAGTTCGAGGAGCGGTTCAAGGCCGTCCTCAAGGAGATCGCCGACGCCGAGGGCGAGGTCGTCTCCTTCATCGACGAGCTACACACCATCGTCGGCGCGGGCGGGGCCGAGGGCGCCGTCGACGCCGGCAACATGATCAAGCCCATGCTCGCCCGGGGCGAGCTGCGCCTCATCGGGGCCACGACCCTCGACGAGTACCGCAAGCACGTCGAGAAGGACCCCGCGCTCGAGCGGCGGTTCCAGCAGGTCTACGTGGGCGAGCCGTCCGTCGACGACACCGTCGCCATCCTGCGCGGGCTCAAGGAGCGCTACGAGGTGCACCACGGGGTGCGCATCCAGGACGCCGCGCTCGTGGCCGCGGCCGTCCTCAGCCACCGCTACATCCCGGGGCGCCAGCTCCCCGACAAGGCCATCGACCTGGTCGACGAGGCGGCCAGCCGGCTGCGCATCGAGATCGACTCCATGCCCTTCGAGATCGACGTGGTGGAGCGCCGCATCCGCCAGCTCGAGATCGAGAAGGCCGCCCTCGCCAAGGAGACCGACGACGCCTCGCGGCACCGGCTCGAGGCGCTCGAGGCGGAGCTGGCCGAGCTGGCCGAGGAGCGCACCGGCATGGTGGCGCACTGGCAGGCCGAGCGCGACGCCATCACCGAGATCCAGGGCCTCAAGGAGCGCCTCGAGGCGGCGCGCACCGAGGCGGAGAAGGCCGAGCGCGACGGCGACCTCGAACGGGCCGCACAGCTGCGCTACGGCACCATGCGCGAGGTCGAGGCCGAGACAGCTGCGAAGACGGCCGCGCTCGACGAGCTCCAGCGCGACCAGAAGATGCTGAAGGAGGAGGTCGACGCCGACGACGTCGCCGAGATCGTGTCGCGCTGGACGGGCGTGCCGGTCAGCCGGCTCATGGAGGGCGAGGTCCAGAAGCTCGTGCGCATGGAGGACGTCCTCCACGAGCGGGTGATCGGCCAGGACGACGCCGTCCGTGCGGTCGCGAACGCGATCCGCCGCAGCCGGGCCGGCCTCTCCGACCCGCACCGGCCCATCGGCTCGTTCCTGTTCCTCGGGCCCACGGGGGTGGGCAAGACGGAGCTGGCGCGCAGCCTGGCCGAGTTCCTCTTCGACGACGAGCGGGCCATGGTCCGCATCGACATGAGCGAGTACATGGAGAAGCACACCGTGTCGCGGCTCGTCGGCGCGCCTCCGGGCTACGTCGGCTACGAGGAGGGCGGTCAGCTCACCGAGGCCGTGCGGCGCCGCCCGTACTCCGTGGTGCTGCTCGACGAGGTGGAGAAGGCCCACCCCGACGTGTTCAACGTGCTGCTGGCCCTGATGGACGACGGCCGGTTGACCGACGGCCAGGGTCGCACCGTCGACTTCACCAACACGGTGCTGATCATGACCTCCAACCTGGGTGGTGGTGCCGACGACGCGGTCGTGATGGCAGCGGTGCGCTCGCACTTCAAGCCGGAGTTCGTCAACCGCATCGACGAGATCGTGATCTTCCACCGCCTCTCCGAGGAGCACATCGCCCGGATCGTCGGCCTCCAGATCGACGAGCTTCGGGGCCGGCTGGCGGAGCGCGAGCTGGGCCTCGAGGTGACCGACGCGGCGAGGGCCCACATCGCCCGGGTCGGCTACGACCCCGACTTCGGCGCCCGGCCGCTGAAGCGGGTGCTCCAGAGGGAGATCGCCGACCCGCTCGCGCTGGCGGTCCTCCGGGGCGACTACGCCGACGGCGACGTCGTGCGGGTCGACGCCTCCGGCGACGGCACCCTGGTCTTCACCAAGCAGGAACCCCTGGCGATCACCTGACCCGCGTCCCCGAGCCCGACGGATCTCCCGATCCTCTCCCCCTGCGTGCGTTGGGGCGGTTCTCGTCGCGTGGCGTCGGTTTGTGACCCAACTCTCGGGGGGGTGTCGGGTAGCGCCCCGGCGTTGGGGCGGTTCTCGTCGCGTGGCGTCGGTTTGTGACCCAACGCTCGGGGGGTGTCGGGTAGCGCCCCGGCGTTGGGGCAGTTCTCGTCGCGTGGCGTCGGTTTGTGACCCAACACCAAGGGGGAGGTCCTGACTGTCACTGGTCTCCGGCATGCTCGCGGCATGGAAAGCAGTGGAGCTCTCGCGGCGATCGCCCAGGAGCAGCACGGGGTGATCACGCTCGACCAGTGCCGATCGGCGGGTCTGTCCCTCGCCGCGGTGAGCCGACGGGTCGG
>JADLDD010000056.1 GCA_020846855.1 Acidimicrobiia bacterium
AGCGTCCCGTGGCCCGCCTCGAGCACGTCGGCGCCGACCCGGTCGGTGACCGTGCACAGCAGCGCGTCGGCCCCCGCCACGGCGCCGGCGAGGTCGGTGGTGGTGCCGGGCCGGCCGCCGGGCGGCGCAACCACCTCCACGCCGGGGAGCGCGTCGAGGGCGTCGAAGCCCCCGGGCGGCGGCTGGTGGGTCACGACGACGCGAGCGCTCACGGCCCCGCCAGTCTCGCAGGCGGGCGCGGTCAGCCGCGGCTGCGGGACGCGAACCGGCGGGCCGCCAGGGCGGCGAAGACGACGGTGATGCCGGCCGCCCAGGCGATCGAGTACCACAGGTCGGCGCCCGGGTCCTGCCCGTTGTAGAGGGCCCGAACCGCGTTGGTGACGATCGTGAACGGGTTGACGTCGGCCACGGCCTGGAGCCAGCCCGGCATGCTCCCCGTGGCCACGAACGCCGACGACACGAACGTCATGGGGAACATCCACACGAAGCCCGCCGAGTTGGCCGCCTCCACCGACTTCACCGAGAGCCCCAGGAGCGCCTGGACCCAGCTGAACGCGTACGCGAAGCCGAGCAGCAGCAGCGACGCCACGGCGGCGTCGACGACGCCGCCCTCGAGGCGGAAGCCCACCGCGAACCCGACCGCCAGCATGATCAGGAACGTGAAGATGTTGCGCACCAGGTCGGAGAGGGTCCGGCCGATGAGGACCGCCGACGGGTACATCGGCAGCGACCGGAGCCGGTCGATGAACCCTTTCGACATGTCCTCGGCGATGCCGATCCCGGTGAACGCCGAGCCGAACAGCACGGTCTGGGCGAAGATCCCCGGGACCACGAACTGCACGTAGCTCCCGCCCGGCACCACGATCGCACCGCCGAAGACGTAGACGAACAGCACCACGAACATGATGGGCTGGATGGTGGCGAACACGAGCAGGTCGGGGTTGCGGACCGTGGCGATGAGATGGCGGGTCGCCTCGGTCCAGCAGTCGCGGGCCAGCCAGGCCGGACCCGAGGCCACCGGGCGGCTGATCGGACCGGGCGGCGGCGCCGTGGTGGTCACGCTGGTGGTGGCCGCGGTCATCGGTCGTCTCCTCCGTCTTCGGCCGCGTGGCCGGTGAGCTCCAGGAACACGTCGTCGAGGGTGGGCCGGCGGACCGCCACGTCGTGCGCCTCGATGCCGGCGGCGTCGAGGAGCCGCACCACCGCCGGGACCACGCCGTCGGAACCGGCGACGGGGATCTCGACGGTCAGGGCCTCCTCGTCGACGACCGGCTCGGCGCCCGGCGTCAGGACCGACCCCAACGCGCCCGGCACGAGCGCGAGCTCGGGGGGGCGCCCGACCGTGACGGCCACCCTCTCGCCTCCTATCCGTCGCTTGAGCTCGGCGGGGGTTCCGTGCTCGATCACGCGTCCGTGGTCGATCACCACGATGTCGTCGGCGAGCCGCTCGGCCTCCTCCAGGTACTGCGTGGTCAGCAGCGTGGTTGTGCCCTCCGCCACCAGGCCCTCGATGAGGCTCCACATGTCGAGGCGGCTGCGCGGGTCGAGGCCGGTGGTCGGCTCGTCGAGGAACAGGATCGACGGGCGGCCGATGAGGCTCATGGCGATGTCGAGGCGCCGGCGCATCCCGCCCGAGTAGCCCTTCACCGGCCGCCCGGCGGCGTCGGCGAGGTCGAAGCGGTCGAGCAGCGCCCGCGCGCGCTCCTTCGACTCGCCGTTGGGCAGGTGGAACAGGCGCCCCACGAGGCGCAGGTTCTCGAAGCCGGTGAGGCGCTCGTCGACGGCGGCGTACTGACCGGTGAGCCCGATGCGGGCCCGGACCGCGCGCGGGTGGGTGGCGACGTCGATGCCGTCGATCCAGGCTCGCCCGCCGTCGGCCCGCAGCAACGTGGTGAGGATCCGGACCGCGGTGGTCTTGCCGGCGCCGTTGGGCCCCAGGACGCCGAGCACGGTTCCGCGGCGGATCTCGAGGTCCACGCCCCGCAGGGCCTCGGTGGCCCCGAAGCGCTTCACCAGGCCCTCGGCGACGACGGCGACGTCGGGGCCCGAGGCGGGAGGTGCCGGTGACGAGCGCGCCGGCTCGCCCGCGGCTCTCAACGCGTGCCGCCCCTCGGTCGCGGGCTCGGTCACGGCGGGAGGAGGTGAGGGTGTCGGGTTCATAGGGTCGGCTCCTCCAGGGTCCTCGGGCCGTTCGCGGGCCGGACGGGGACGTCGAGGCAGGCGAGGCGGCGCGTGGCGGAAGGGTGGTCGTGCGCGGCGCGCCGACCGGGGTGGACGCCGGGCCCCCCGGACCCGGGGTGAACGGATCGACCGGCGTACGGACCGGTCGCCGTGGGTCGGGACCAACCTAGTGCGCCGGCTCCCCCGGCCGCGCCCCGATTACCGGGCGGCCGGACGCGTCGGGCGCGGCCCGGCCCCGGCCCGGTCCGTGACCGGCCCCGGCGTAGCCTGGCCGGGTGGACGAGGGCGTCCGGGTGAACCGGTCGTTGTCGATTCCCCACCGTGAGCTGTCGGTGCGGGCCTCGCCGAGCGGTGGGCCGGGAGGGCAGCACGCCAACCGGGCGCACACCCGGGTCGAGGTCCGCTTCGACGTGGCGGGGTCGCCGTCGCTCGGCCCCCGCCAGCGGGCCCGCCTCCTCGAGCGCCTCGGTCCCGAGGTGATCGTGGTCTGCGACGACGAGCGGTCGCAGCACCGCAACCGCGAGATCGCCTTCGGCCGGCTCGCCGCCCGCCTGGCCGCCGCGCTCCACCGCGACCCGCCCCGCCGGCCGACCCGGCCGACAGCCGCCTCCCAGCGCCGCCGCGTCGAGGCCAAGCGTCGGCGAGGGGAGCTCAAGCGCCGGCGGGCCGATCCGGACGCCGAGCACTGACCCCGGGGGCGTGCACAGGCGGGACGGAGCCGCCGCGTACCCTGGGCGCGACCCCTGAGCCCCGACCCGGCCGAGCCGGGTCGATCCGTGCTCGTCCTGCGTCCCGGTCGGGAGAACGGAGCCGGCACCGCACGTGAGAGCCGCATCCCGCGACGAGGTCGACGCGGCGCACGTCTCCGGGCGGTCGGACGCGCCGGCGGGGCCGTCGATGCGCCTGCGCTACCTGCCCGGCCTCGACGGGCTGCGGGCTCTCGCCGTCATCGGCGTGCTCCTCTACCACGCGGAGGTCCCGTGGGCGCCGGGTGGGTTCCTCGGGGTGGAGATGTTCTTCGCGATCAGCGGGTACCTGATCACGGCCCTGCTGCTCGGCGAGCGGCTCGGGAGCGGGACCATCGTCCTGCGCGACTTCTGGATGCGGCGGGCCCGGCGCCTGCTTCCGGCCCTGTACCTGTTCCTCGCCGCGACGGCCGTGTACGCGGTCCTCTTCCTGCCGCACGACCTGGTGCAGCTCCGCGGCGACCTCGTGGCCGCGCTGCTCTACGTCACCAACTGGTTCTTCATCTTCCACGACCAGTCGTACTTCGCGTTCACCGGCCGGCCCCCGCTGCTCCAGCACCTGTGGTCGCTCGCGGTGGAGGAGCAGTTCTACCTGTTCTGGCCGCTGGTCTTCGGTGGCCTGTTGAAGGTGTGGGGCAGCCGGCGCGACCGGACCCGCCTCCTGGCCGCGGTCGCGGGGGGCGCGGTGGCGTCGACGCTCCTGATGGCGATCCTGTACCACCCGGGCCAGGACCCGACCCGCGTCTACTACGGCACCGACACCCGGGCCGCGGGTCTCCTGATCGGCGCCGCCCTGGCCCTGGTGTGGTCACCGTGGCGGCTGACCCCCCGGATCACCCTCGGCGGGAGGATCCTCCTCGACGTCGCCGGGGTGGCGGGCGTGGCGCTGCTGTGCGTCTACATGTGGAAGATCACCGAGTTCGACACCTGGCTGTACCGGGGTGGGTTCGCGCTGGTGTCCCTCACCACGGCGCTGGTCGTGGCCGTGGCCGCCCACCCGGGCGCCGACGTGGGTCGGCGCCTCCTCGGCGTGGGCGTCCTGCGCTGGATCGGGATCCGGTCCTACGGCATCTACCTGTGGCACTTCCCGATCTTCATGGTCACCCGGCCCGGCCTCGACCAGGACCTCCTGTCGGGCTACCCCCTGCTGTTCGTGCGCGTGGCGATCACGTTCGCGATCGCCGAGCTGTCGTTCCGCTACGTGGAGCAGCCGATCCGGCACGGGGCGCTGGGCCGGTTCTGGCGAGGGCTGGCCGAGTCGTCGCACGAGTACCGGACCATGGTGGCGCGGCGCTCGGCGGCGATCGGGGCCGTCTCGCTGCTCGTCGCGGCACTGGTGGTCGTGGGCCTGGCCAACGGCAAGCCGGCGCCGCTACCCCCGGGCCTCGAGAACGCGGCGACCTCCGACACCACCTTCCGGCTGCCGCCGCCCACCGCGTCGACGGCGCCGCCGCCGTCGACCGCGACCACCGCCCCGCCCGGCACCGCGACCTCGGCCGTACCCGGGAGCACCCCGGCGTCGACCACCCCGACGACCGTGGCCCCGATCGCGCACTTCACCGGCATCGGCGATTCGGTGATGCTCGGCGCCCAGTCGGCTTTGCAGGCCCGCTTCCCCGGTATCTACGTGAACGCCGCCGTGAGCCGGCAGTTCCCCGTGGCCATCGACATCGCCGGCCAGCTCGCCGCCGCGGGCCGCCTCGGTGAAGGCGTGATCGTCCACATGGGCAACAACGGGCTCATCACCGAGGGGCAGTTCGACTCGCTGATGGACGCCCTCCGCGGGGCCCGCCGCGTGGTCGTGCTCACCCTCCAGGTCCCGCGGCGGTGGGAGGTCCCCAACAACGACATCATCCGGGCCGGCGTGAAGCGCTATCCGAACGCCGTGCTGCTCGACTGGCACCACCTCGGGCACGCCAACCCGGGATGGTTCTGGGAGGACGGCATCCACCTCCGCGCCGGCGGCGCCCGGGCCTACGCCGACCTGATCGCCCGCAAGTTCCGCTGAGCCCGCCCTACCGGGCCTACCGGGCCGGGTGCCGCGGACGCGACCGGTCGGCCCGCGGACGGAAGCCCCGGGTCGGGCGCCGCCGGGCCCGGCTCGACAGCCTCCACGGCAGCAGGTCCGAGAGGTACCTCCGGCGGATGCGGGGGAAGGGGAGGGAGCGGAACGGGGCCAGCGCCGGCGCGGGCGCGGCGCCGGTCGCCATGACCGCCAGCACGCCGAGCACGGCCAGCAAGGCACCGCCGGCGGCGAGCCAGCCGTCGCCCGCTCCGGTGAAGGCCATCTGGCCCGGTGGTGGCCCGCCCGGGGTCGTGACGGGCGGGGCAGTGGTAGGCGTGGGAGCCACGGGCCCGCCGACGGTGATCACGCCCTGCGACCCGGTCCGGGAGTCGCGGAAGGCGTACTCGCCTCCGGAGGTGAACACGAACGTGAACGTGAAGCCGGGGCGGATGTCGCCGGAGTAGAAGGTGCCGTCGGTGGCGGAGACGTCGTGGACCGCGGAGGTGCGGTTGGTCCACACCACCGTCGTTCCCACCGGCACCTCCTGGCCCTGCGGTTCGAAGCCCCGGGCCGTGATCGCGATGTGGACGGTCTCGGGGTCGCCTTCGGCCGTGGGGCGGGACGCGCCGGCGGGCGCGGCGCCGATCACGAAGGCCGCCACGGCGAGGGCCAGCGCCGCCGTCAGCGCCGGCGCGGTGACGAGCCGAGCCCGGAAGCGTGCGCACGGTGCGCTCGGCGTGCCGTCGCCCGGCACTCGCGCGCCCGGCTCCGCCCGCATCTCCGCCCGCATGTCAGCCTCCCGTCCCTCCGGCCCCGGAGCTCGCCCGACGGCCTTGAAGGTACCCCCGATGCCGCCGCCCCCGCCTGCCGCCCGCGGGCGGGCGCGCAGCGGTACGCGCCCGGGCCCGGGTTCAGCCGCCGGGCGGGCAGCGCGGGTCGCCCGCCGTGGAGCCGAGCTCGGCGCGCACCACGATCCGGCCCGTGCGGAAGGGATCGACCCCCGTCCAGCCGCCCGGTGCCTCCGTGACGCAGGCGCCGTCGCCGACGGTCCAGTGCGGCGTGAAGCGGATCCGCACCAGGAGCGGCTCGGCCTGCTCCACGTCGAGGACGATCCGATCGCCGTCCATCTCGACGAGGCGGGCCGGCCCGTCGACCAGGCCGCCCGAACCCCGGACCTCCCAGACCCGCCAGTGACGGCTCTCGAAGACGGGCTCGAGGAAGTCGGCGCCGCCGCGCAGCAGGTGGGCCTCGGCCTCGGACGACTCGTCGAGGGGGAGGTCGGGCAGGGCCACGTAGCTCACGCCGTTCTCGATCAGCCACTCGTGGTAGGCCTCCGCGGTGAAGGCGTCCTCGTCGTAGAAGAGACCGTTGTAGGAGATGTCGAGCTGGCGCTCCCACCCGCGCGCGAGAGCGAAGTCGGGCGCGACGTACGCCGCTTCCCAGTGGCCGGCCGTGAACGGGATCTCGATGCGGACGGGCCCGCTCGCGCGCGTGTGGAGGAAGTCGAGGAGCGGCTGGTAGTAGCCGGGCCGGGCCGACGGGTCGTCGCGGCCGTGCAGGATGGCGCCGGTGGCCGGCGCCCACTGCCAGATCAGCAGCGGCACCGCCACCGCGGCCAGCAGCAACTTGCGGCGAGGCCACATCGCGCAGGCCAGGAGAGGGCCGGCGAAGTCCATCCCGAGGCGGGTGATGTTCCCCCCCAATGGGGTGGTGAGGACGAAGGCGGCGGTGCACGCGATCGCGTAGAGGACCACGCCGGCGCGCAGGGTGGCGTGCTCCGCGGGCACGGCCCAGAACATGAAGGCGCAGACGCCGAGGACGAAGACGAGGGTGACGCCGCGGAACGGGAACCAGCCCCCCTCGGGGAACAGCACCGCCAGGACCAGCGTGGGGGCGACCGCCACCGCGGCGACGCCGAGGCCCCAGAGGCGTGACCGGCGGGTGCTCCGGCTGCGCACCCCGGTCAGCCACCAGGCGCCGCCCGCCAGGGCGAGGAACACACCCGCCACCGGGCTGGCCAGCGGGCAGAGCACACCCAGGACCACCGCCACGGCCCGGCGTCCCCGGACGAGAGCCCAGACGGCCGCGAGCCCGATGGTGATCCCGAGCAGGTAGGTGATGCGCCCGACGGCGAGGTTGGTGACGGTCCCGACCGCGAACCACAGCGACCCGACGAACGCCGTGGGCCCGAAGTGGTGGCGGACGACGCGGTCGAAGAAGTACGCGGATGCCACCGCGCACGCCGCCCCGACCACCACGGGCCCCAAGACCGCCCCCAGGGGTGGGAAGAGGATGCTGTACCCCGGGAGGTGGTGCCCCGAGTACCACTGCGTGTCCCAGAGGGAGAAGCCGTTGCGCACGTACATCTCGACGCGGAAGACCTGGGCCGGGTAGTCGACGCCCCGCCACCCGAGGACGCCGGCGAGCAGCGCGAGGAGAGCGGCGGCCGGCCAGGCCGGGAGGCGCAGGGCCGCGGGCAGCGGCTCCGGGGGGCGCGGGGTGGAGGTCGTGGCGTGCATGGGGGTGGCTCCCGGTTCCTGCCGCTGCGCGAGGACGGTAGTGGGCGCCGCCCCGCCCTGCCGGGCGACCCCGCCGGCCGCCGCGGCCTATGAAGTCCGTCACACCACCCGGGCGTCAGATTCCGGCAAGCGATTCCGGGGATGCGGTACCGGGTGGGGGATCCCCGGATCGGGTCGCGGCGCGGGCGCACCCGCCGCGGCATCCAGTTAATGGAATTTGTTTCCGGGCCTGAGTGCTCGGGCATCTAGGGTGGTAGCCCGAAAGCTGCATGTATGTGGTTTTTGCGGCTTCCCCTCCCGCTCCCAGACCCATGGGCACGCGCGTGCCCGGAGCGGGACTCCCGACTGCTCAGGAGGTAGCAGCCATGCGAACCCGTCCCCTGACGGCCGCCGTGGTGGTGGGGGTCATCGGGATCGTGGTCGGCACCGCCCTCGGTGCCCCGGCCGACCGGTCCTGGCCCCAGGCCATCGCCGCGCGCTACGACAAGCTCCATTCGGCGCGGCCGGCCGCCGCATCCACCCTCGTCCTGCCCGGATCGAAGCTGTCCGTCGGTGTGGCCACCGACACGACGGCCGAGGCGACCCGGATGAAGCAGATCACCTCGGCCGTCAAGACGAGTCGCCTCGAGCGCGACGCCCGCCTGGCCGCCTGGTACGCGGCGGCGGCGAAGGCCGAGGCCGAGCGGGCCCAGGAGGCCGCCCGTGCCGCGGCCCAGCGGAGGGCCCGGGTCCGGCGGAGCTACGCCGGCAGCCCCTCCGCTCCCCACTCCGGGGCACCGGGTGGGTACCTCGCCTGCGTGAGGCACCGCGAGAGCCGCGGCAGCTACACCGCGGTGAACGGTTCGTCGGGTGCGGCGGGGGCGTACCAGTTCCTGCCGAGCACCTGGAACAACACGGCCCGCCACGCCGGCCGCCCCGACCTCGTGGGCGTGAACCCGGCCGCGGCCAGCCCGTCCGACCAGGACGCGATGGCCAACCACCTCCTGTCCTGGCAGGGGAGCAGCCCCTGGTCGGGCCAGGGCTACAGCTGCTGAGCCCGAGGTCGGTCGTGGACCGGCCCGAAGCGTGACGCCGACGGGCGGGCCGGGTACGTCACCCGGCCCGCCCGTCTAGCTTCTCGGGCATCACGGTCCTCCCGCCCGACCTCTCGCTCGGTGCCTTCAGCGACACCCCTCCCTGGGTGCTGGATCCGGGCGCGCTCGCCTGGCGGCGGGGTCTCGACGCGGAGCGCTCCCGTGCGCACGCCGGCGTCGTGCGCCTGCTGGCGTCGCGGCGCCTCCCCCCTCTGCGCCGCCTCGCCGGTGCCGTGGGCCGCATCGGGACGACGCTGGTCGCCTGGGCGCTGGTCGACCGGGGCCGACCCGCGTCGCGCCGGGCGCTCTCCCGCCGCCTGCGGCGCGCCTTCGAGCGCCTCGGCTCCACCTACATCAAGCTGGGCCAGATCGTGTCGTCGGGCGAGGGCCTGTTCCCCGAGGAGCTCGTCGCGGAGTTCAAGCTCCTGCGGGACCGGGTCCCGGCCGAGGACTTCGCCGACGTCCGGGCCGTGGTCGAGGCCGACCTGGGGTGTCCGCTCGAGTCGGTGTTCTCCCGCTTCGACCGCTCGCCGCTGGCCGCGGCCTCGATCGCCCAAGTCCACGCGGCCCGCCTGTGCTCGGGGGAGGAGGTCGTGGTCAAGGTGCAGCGGCCCCGGGTGGCGGCCCTGGTGCGGGCGGACCTCGCGGCCCTGGCGTGGCTGGCGCCGCGCCTGGTGGGCCGGATCCCGGTGGCGGCCCTGGCCAACCCGCCCGCCCTCGTCGACGTCTTCGCCGAGACCGTCGTCGAGGAGCTCGACTTCCGGCTCGAGGCCGAGAACATGCTCGACATCGCCCGGGTGCTCGCGGCCGAGGACCAGCGGGCGATCGTGGTGCCCCGCCCGCACCCGGAGCTCGTGACCCGCCGGGTGCTCGTGATGGAGCGCCTCGGCGGCTTCGCCTTCGACGACGCCACGGCGATGCGCCGGGCCGGGGTCGACACCGAGGCCGTGCTGCGGGCCGGGCTGATCTCGTTCCTGGAGGGGGCCGTCCTCCACGGCGTCTTCCACGGCGACCTGCACGGGGGCAACCTGTTCGTGATGGCCGACGGCCGCACGGCGCTGCTCGACTTCGGGATCACCGGCCGCCTGACCGAGCCGAAGCGGGTCGCCTTCCTGCGCCTCCTGATGACGGGCGGCTCCGGCGACGTCCGGGGCCAGATCGAGGCGCTGCGCGATCTGGGGGCGTTCCCGGCCGACGTCGACGTGGCCGCCGTGATCGCCGACCTCGGGCTCGACCGGCCCGTCAAGGACCCGACCACGATGACCGCCGAGGAGCTGCTCGGCGACCTGCGCGAGATCGTGAAGGAGCTCCTGGGCTACGGCGCCCGCATCCCCAAGGAGCTGATGCTGCTGGTGAAGAACATGATGTTCCTCGACGGCGCCACGGCGACCCTCGCGCCCGACCTCGACGTGATCGGCGAGATCACCCACGTCTTCGCCTACTTCGCCGCCGAGCACGGTGAGCGCATCGCCCGGGAGCTCGGGCTCGACCCGTCCGCGCCGGCGGAGGTCGACGTCGACGCCCTCAAGGCCCTCTACGGCCTGACCCCCGACGTCGAGCGCGTCACCTACCGGGATCTGAGGGCCCGCCGGGAGCTGATAGCCCGGAGGATGCGGGACCACCGCCGTCGCTAGCGCCGAGGAGGACACCGTTCCCGAAGCCCCCGAGATGCAGGCGCTCGCCGAGCGGCTCGACGCCGCCGTCGGGGGCGCGCGCGTCTCGGCGGTGGAGGTGCTCGGCTTCTCGGCCCTGAAGACGGTCGATCCGGGGCCGGAGTCGCTGGTGGGGCGGGCGGTGCGGTCCGTCGGGCGGCGGGGCAAGTACCTGGTGCTGGACCTCGACGGGCCGCGGGTTCTCGTCCACCTCTCGCAGGCCGGCCGCCTCGACCTGGAGGAGCCGGCCAAGCGCACCCGACCCCGGGGCGCGGTGGTCCGCTTCCGCTTCGACGGCGCGCCGGCCGTCCTCGTGCGCGAGCACGGCCGGGAGCGCCGGGCGGCGTGGTGGGTGCTCGACGGCGACGACGACGGCCCTCTATCGGGGTTGGGTCCCGAGGTGGACTCCGACGAGTTCGCCCGGCTCGTGGCCGAGGGCGACGACCGCCGCCGGCTGCACACGATGCTGCGCGACCAGCGGACCGTGGCCGGGCTCGGGCGCGGCTACACCGACGACGCCCTGCACCGGGCCCGGCTGTCGCCGTTCGCCTCGCTGGTGTCGCTCGACACCGACGGGCGGACCCGCCTGCTCGACGCCGTGCGGGTGACGGCGGCCGAGGCCCTGGAGGCGGAGCGGCAACGGTCGGGGGGCCTGTCCGAGCCGCGCCTGGGGGAGCGGTTCCGGGTGCACAACCGGGCCGGGTCGCCGTGCCCCGAGTGCGGTGCGACCCTGCGGCGCGTGTCGTACGAGGCGCACGAGATCACGTACTGCCCGGCGTGCCAGACCGGCGGGAAGGTCCTGGCCGACCGCCGCCTCTCGCGCCTCGTCAGGTAGGTCCGGCGGCCGGACGGGACGGCCGGGTCTCCCCGGCCGTCCCGTCGGCGTCGCGGACCTTCGCCCGGGCCCGCCTCGCGGGCTTCGCCGGTCGGTCAGACGGGGCGGACGTTCCGGGCTTCCTCGCCCTTCTTGCCGGGACCGACGTCGAACTCGACGCGCTGGCCCTCCTGGAGGGTCTTGTAGCCCTCGCCGACGATGTTCGAGAAGTGCACGAAGACGTCGTCGCCCTGCTCTCGGGAGATGAAGCCGAAGCCCTTCTCGGCGTTGAAGAACTTGACGGTGCCCTGGGGCATGATCGCTCTTTTCTGTAGTCGGTTCGCCGAACGTGTCGGCCGTTTCTGGGGGTGGTTCTCGGGTGGCCGCCGCCGCCGGGCGGGCCGCGACGGAGCACGGTCGGCCCTCGAGTGGGCCGCGTGGCGTCGCGACCCGGTGGCGGAAGGGGCCACCACGTCGGTGGACGTCGACGACGTCGACAGCCGATCGTGGTCCCGGACGGCGACGGTCAGACCGTCGACGTCGGGAGAGGTGAGGGTCGCGCTCCGGTCGAGGACGCGCTGCATCCGGGCCACCGCGCGGCGACCCTCGCGTGGCACGAACGAGACGACCAGCCCGGCGGCGCCGGCGCGGGCCGTCCGGCCGGAGCGGTGGAGGTAGGCCTTCTCGTCCTCGGGGGTGTCGAAGTGAACCACACAGGCGACGCCGTCGACGTGGATGCCCCGCGCGGCGACGTCGGTCGCGATCAGGGCGTCGACGTCGCCGACGGCGAACGCGGCCAGCGCCCGGTCGCGCTGGTTCTGGGACCGCCCGCCGTGGATGGCGTCGGTGCGGACGCCGTCGCGGGTGAGCCGCTTGGCGAGCCGGTCGGCGCCGTGCCGGGTGCGGCAGAACACGATCGTCGGGCCGGCGACGGGGATGAGGTCGGCGGCGACCTCGGCCCGCTTCGTCGGTTCGACGGACCAGAACAGGTGGCGGGCGTTGGACGTGAGGTCGTCTCGGTCGTCGTCGACGTCGTGACGGACCGGAGCGCGCTGGTAGCAGCGGGACAGCACGCCGACGTCGCCGTCGAGCGTGGCCGAGAACAGCAGCGTCTGGCGCGTCGCGGGGGTGAGGTCGAGCAGGCGTCGCACGTCGGGGAGGAACCCCATGTCCGACATGCGGTCGGCTTCGTCGACCACGACGATCTCCACGGCGTCGAGGGCGACGGCGCCCTGCCGTACGAGGTCGCCGAGCCGGCCCGGGCAGGCGACGAGCACGTCGACGCCGCGGTCGAGCCGGCGGCGTTGCGGCGCTTCGCCGACGCCGCCGTAGACGGCGTACACCCGCCTCGACACGGCCGCGGCGAGGGGTTCGAGCTCCCGGTGGATCTGCGCCGCCAGCTCACGGGTGGGCGCGAGGATCAGAGCGGTGGGGCGCCGCCGGCCGGCGCGGCTGATGCCGGCGACGACGGGGATCCCGAACGCCAGCGTCTTGCCGGAGCCGGTCGATGCGCGACCGGACACGTCGCGGCCCGCTAGGGCGTCGGGGATGGTGAGGGCCTGCACGTCGAAGGGTCGCTCGATGCCGCGCTCCGAGAGCGCGGAGGCGATCGGCGCGGGTACACCGAGAGCGGTGAAGGTGGTGGACAACGGAACTCCTCGTACGCCCGAGGGCGGGTCGTCGCAACATGGTCGTGCACTCACTCGAGCGCGGCCATGGGCGACGAATCGAGGAGCGACCGCTCGAGGTGGGCGGTCGCATTGAGGCGGGCGTGCCGCGTGGCGCGTGGAATCAGGTTCGGAGACGATGGTGCCGCCGGCAGGGGCGTCTGGAGAGGCCCACCTCGATCCGGCGGATCGCGGAACGACGAGACACTAGCAGGTGGGCCGGAACCCCGGGCCGCTCGAGGTGCTGACGGACGGTGTCAGAACCGCGTGCCGTAGGCGTAGCCGTACTTCGACGTGCGGGTGTGGGGGTCGCCGTCGGCGATGTCGGGGCTGAGCTTGCCGAGGACGATCACGCCGGTGGGGCACCGGTCGACGCACAGGGCGCAGCGGGTGCAGACGTCTTCGTCGATGAGGAACGCCA
>JADLDD010000057.1 GCA_020846855.1 Acidimicrobiia bacterium
CACGTGCCCCCCGGGGGGCGGGTCAGGGGCGGCGCCGCCGGCGCCGGCGGCGGGTTCGGTACACGGCCACCGCGGTTCCCACGGCGACCACCGCGACGGCCGTCCGGCGGCGCCGCCGCCCCAGGGCGGCCAGTTCCTCGGGATCGCCGTAGAACGACACGGGTACCGACAGGACGTAGCCGGCGGCGGCCACGGCGTCGAGGCGGCCGCGCGGGTCGATGGTGAGCTCACGGCGGGCCAGGGCCTTGACCGGGTTGACCTGGCCGCTGCAGAGCTTGGCCATCTCCAGCCACGGGCCGGCGAGCGCGGCCGCGCCCTCGGCCGGACCGTTCGACACCACCACCTCGTCGCCGCGGAACGACACCGTCACCGAGATGTCGCGGTCCGACGCCGTGAGCACCACGTCGCCGCGGGCGAGCCCCGCGACGCGGGCCCGGCCCGGGTAGTCGCGCAGGTTCTCCTCGAGCAGGCCGCCGAGCATGGTGGCCATGCCCGAAGCCTCGTCGCCGTCGGCGAGGACGACCTCGGGAGCGGCCATCAGATCCGGGCCCACCACTTCTCGATGCCGAGGTCGTCGGCGATCACCTGGAGGGCGTTGTAGCCGGGGCCGAAGGTGATGAACCCGTGGGGGTGCTGGGTGGAGCCGGCCATGTACAGGCCCTCGACCGGCGTGCGGTACTGGCCCAGCTCCGGCAGCGGACGCTCGTCGAGCATGTTGTCGAGGCTGATCTCGCCCATCATCCAGTCGCCGCGCACCATGTTGGGGAGCTTGCGGGCGATGTCGTGCGGCGTGAACACGGACCAGTCGACGATGTGGTCGTCGGTGAGGTTCGGGGCGTAGCGACGCCAGGCGTCGATGCACTTCGGCCCGTACCACCGGCCCATCTCGTCCCATGCCCCCTCGCCGCCGTCGGCCAGGGCGAACGGGGCGAACTGGCGCAGCAAGCCCGTGTAGTACCCCTCGGGTGCGTCGGTCGGGTCGTAGAGCGAGTTGACCGCCGCGTTGGGCTGCGGCTCGACGAGCTGGCCCCGCCGGATCTTCTCCCAGTCGGCGTCGAGGCGGGCGGGGGAGTCGACGCCGAGGTTCACGACCCAGGCCCGGTCCACGTCGGGGTCGAACGCCGCCGCCTCGTACTGGGGGAGGGCGTCGAGCGCCAGGTGGACCGAGAAGAGCGTCCAGTCCTTGTGCTGGATCTTGGTCTTGACGTCCTGGGCGAGGTCGTCGGGGATGGTGCCGGGGTCGATGAACTCGAGGAGCGTCTGCTCGACCGAGACGGTCGACGCCACCAGCTTGCGGGCCTCGAACTCGGTGCCGTCGGAGAGGCGGACGCCGACGGCGCGGTTGCCGTCGACGAGCACCTTGGCCACCTCGGCGTCGGACCACATCACGCCGCCGTGCTGGGCCAGGTCGCGCCACAGGGCGTGCGCCAGGCGGTGCGAACCCCCCAGGCAGAGGTGCCAGTTGTCGATCTTGCCCACCAGCAGCGGGTAGCCGATGGCCAGGCCCTTCACGTCGTTCGTGTACGAGCACACCGCCCCGTGGAACGCGAGGTGCGCCTTGATCCGCGGGTCGGTGAAGTGGCGGTCGAGGAACTGGTTGATCGACTCACGGCGCAGCTTGACCGAGAGGAACTCGGAGCGGTCCTCGACCCCGAAGGTGGCCAGGGCCTTGGTGAGCTCCTTCACACTCATCGGCGGCTGGTACATGAGGGTGCCGAGGAGCAGGTCGACGAAGCCGTGCGCTTCGTCGTAGAGGCGCCGGAAGGTCTCGGCGTCCTCCTCGTTGAAGCGCGCCATCGAGGCCAGGGTCTTCGCCTGGTCGGTGTGGATGGTGAGCGCCTGGCCGTCGTCGAAGATCGACGCCATCTGGACCTCGGGCCGGACGTACTCGATCCCGTGGCCGCGCACGTCGAGGTCGCGCACCGGAGGTGCCATGTCGACGAACGTGTGGTAGTTGGCGTGCATGTTGTGCACGAAGCCGGGCTGGGTGACCTCCTCGCTGCAGAGGCCGCCGCCCTCCTCGTGGCGGCGCTCCAGCACGAGGACCTCGAGGCCCGAACGGGCGAGGTAGGAGCCGAGCGTGAGGCCGTTGTGGCCGGCGCCGATGATGATCGCGTCGTAGGTGGTCTTGGGCATCTTCAGCTCGCTCCCTTGCCGTCGTAGGGGGGTTGGCCGGACGGCCAGGTGGTCTCGACGCCCTTCGAGTAGGCCTCGAGCAGGACCTGGACCATCTGAGCCTGCCTCATCAGGAAGCGCATGTCGCCCCGGACCTTGATGGTTCCCGCCAGGGCGGCGTCGATCGGGTCGGCCTGCGCCGCCGCGATGGCGTCGAACGCGCTGGCCGGGCCGGTGAAGCGGTAGTCGAGCTTCACCGACGGGTCGTCCTCCTCGATCTCGCGGTACCAGGCGCACTGGCCTCCCTCGAGGCTGATGAGGAAGCGGAGCACCTTGCCGTCGGCGACGTAGGGGGAGACGCCGTCGCCGACGATCTCGACCGCGATGGTGAACGAGTCGGACGGGACGTCCTTGAGAGTGGCGACCGAGGCGTTGATCGCCTCCTTGACCGACTCGTACCAGTCGGGGGTGTAGACGTCGGGCATCTCAACCTCCAGGAGGGTGGATCCGGCTCAGGAGAGGCCGGGGACGAGGAAATCGCGGATGAACTGCTGGCGCTGGGTGGGGTCGTCGCGGTCGAAGGTGACCGCCGGCGTGACGATGAGCGAGAAGACGATACGGGTCATCCACTCGGCGGCGCGGCGCACGTCGAGGTCGGGACGCACCTCGCCCCGCTCGACCGCGGCCTCGATCAGCGGGATGACGGCCTCCACGCCCATCGAGAGGAGGTCGTGGCTGTCGGTGGTGAGGAGGTGGATGAAGGCGTCGGGGTCGGTGCGCTGCATGGCGGCGTTGAGGGGGTTGTCCTGGAGGAAGGCGACGGTGAGGTCGGCGGCCTCCACGAGCTGGTCGGTGAGCGATCCCAACGGGGCGGTGCGTCGCCGCAGCTCCTCGATGTACCGACCGGCCTGGTCCGCGGCGACCGCCCCGTACAGCGACTCCTTGTCGGGGAAGTGCCGGTAGATGCTGCCGCGCGAGACGCCCGCCTCCCGGGCGATGTCCTCCATCGAGGTCTTCTGGAATCCGTAGCTGGAGAAGCACATCTGCGCCGCGTCCAGCATCCGTTTGGTGGTCGCCGTGCTCGTGTCCGTCACGACCGCCCTCAACGATCGGTGCCTTCAAGGCCTTTCCTAGCGGACGTTAACAAGAACACACTTGCACATCGGACGTCAAGTGTTATGTTGTCCGCACCGAGGAGTCGACCGCGGGCGCGCGAGGCGCCCGGGAGGAGGGGACCGTGGATTCCCGTTACGACGTCGTGATCGTCGGCGGCGGCCACAACGGCATGACCATCGCCGCGTACCTGGCCAAGTCGGGCCTGAGCGTCTGCGTGCTCGAGTCACGGCTCGAGATCGGAGGTGCGCAGGAGAACATCGAGCCGATGCCGGGCGTGCGGATCGACCCGCACGCCTCGGTGCTCTACGCCGCGGCCGCGCCGGGCTTCGAGCAGCTCGAGCTCCACAAGTACGGGTTCCGGATGGAGTACTGGAACCAGTACGGCATGGCCATCGACACCGAGCACCGGGCCCTGGTGAGCGGGAACCGCTGGACCTACGCCGAGGCGGCCGAGAGCATCCGGGTCTTCAGCGAGAAGGACGCCGAGATGTGGCCGCTCCAGCAGGCCGCCATCGCTCCGCACACCGAAGACATCCTGCGGGCCACGTTCTGGACCCCTCCGTTCCCGCACGACCTCGACGTCGACAACGCCGACCTCCCGTGGGTGCAGGCCTGGACCAAGGCCATGGGCGACCTGCTCCCCGGCAACTTCTTCGAGGCGTCGATGGTCGACGTGCTCGACGACATCTACGAGAGCGGCACCCTCAAGGCGCTGGCCGGCCTCGGGGCCTGGTACTCGGGCGCCGCGCCGACCTGGGAGGGCATGGCCCCGCAGGCCTTCGGCGGCACGCTCCTGGCCGCCTACGGGTCGGGCTCGCCCAAGGGTGGGATGCACACCTACGCCCACGCCATCGCCCGGGCCGCGATCGCCCACGGCGCCCGGGTCCTCGTGAACTGCCCGGTCGAGGAGATCATCGTCGAGAACGGGCGGGCCGCCGGCGTGATCCTCGCCGACGAGGCCGCGGCGGCCGGCAAGACGATCTGGGCCGACAAGGCCGTCATCTCGGCCGTCGACGTCCAGCAGACCTTCCTCAAGATGGTCGGGCCGCGCCACACCGACCCGTCGTTCCGCCAGAACATCTCCGACATCAGCCTCAAGGGCGGCAGCCTCTACGTGCTGCACATCGTCACCCGGGAGCTGCCCAAGTGGGGCGGCCAGGCCGGTGAGGTCGTCGACCGCTTCGGCTACCCGGGCTCGGCGCTGTTCCCGATCGACGACTGGGCCGACGTCACCCGCCAGATGCGGGAGACCTACTCGCGCAAGCGCACCCCCACCGGGGCCGGCAACATGCCGCTGGCGGTGCTCATGCCGACGGTCTACGACCGGACCCGGGCGCCCGAGGGCATGCACGTCCTGTCGCCGATCTACATCAACCTGCCGCCGCCCGAGTACCACGTGGAGGGACCGCACGCGGTCAACGAGCAGGTCGACCGGATCACCCGCGAGATCCTCGACATCATCCGTGAGTACGCCCCGAACATGACCGACGACAACATCGTCGCCACGTTCGTGAACACCCCCGAGGACTCCGAGTTCCGCAACGCGGGCCTCGTCGGCGGCAACTGGTACGCCACCCGGCACTGCACCGACCAGTGGTGGACCAAGCGACCGCTCCCCGAGCTCTCGCGGTACCGCACCCCGATCGACAAGCTGTACCTGTGCCACCAGACGTCGTTCCCGGGCGGCCTGTGCCTCATGGCCGTGCCCTACAACCTGATGCACATCCTCATCGACGACGGCCTCGTGGAGCCGGGCTCCTGGTGGTACCCGTCGCCGTACCACATGAAGGACACCGAGAAGACCGGAGCGGCCCGATGACCGGCTACAACCCCGAGCTCGCCTACGGCTACCAGCCGCCCGAGACGCACCTCCAGGAGTTCCCCCGCCAGTCGAAGTACGACGTGGCGGTGATCGGCGCCGGTCCCAACGGCCTGATCGCGGCGGCGTACCTGGCCCGGACCGGCCTGAAGGTGTGCGTGGTGGAACGTCGCTACGAGATCGGCGGCGGCCTGGCCACGGAGGAGATCCTCTTCCCGAGCCACTACTCGAACCCGCACGCGATCTACCACATGATGCTCGACTACATGCCGCCGATGCAGGACCTCGGCCTCGACAAGCACGGTCTCACGTTCGTGTCGCCGAACGCCCAGACGGGAGCGGTGTTCGACGACGGCTCCTCGCTCCTGCTCTGCCGCATGATCGAGGACACCAAGGACTCGATCGCCAAGTTCTCCGAGAAGGACTCCGAGACCTTCGGCCGGGTGTGGCGCAAGTGGCGCCAGGTCGTCGACGAGCTGGTGGCCCCGGCCACCTACCTGCCGCCGGTCGCCCCCATCGACCTCATCGAGGCCATGGAGCAGACCGAGATCGGCAAGGAGCTGCTGGAGCTCTCGGAGCAGAGCCCGATCGAGATCATCACCGACCTCTTCGAGAACGAGAAGGTCCGCTCGCTGCTCCTCTACGCGGCCTGCATGTGGGGCCTCGACGCCGAGGAGAGCGGTCTCGGGTTCATGGTGCCGCTGCTCATCGACCGCACGATGAACAAGGGCATCTGCTACGGCGGCTCCCACCGCCTCGCCGCGGCTCTCGCCCGCGAGGTCATCCAGCACGGCGGCACCGTCCTCGACACCTCGGAGGTCGTCAACATCCGGGTTGAGGGCGGCGTGGCCAAGGGGATCGACCTCGAGGACGGCCGCAGCATCGACGCCGGCATCGTCATGTCGAGCCTCGACCCGCACACCACGTTCCTCGACCTGGTCGGGCGCGAGAACCTCTCGCCGTCGCTCACGTCGTCGGTGGAGCGCTGGGAGTGGGAGAAGTGGAGCTTCTTCACCACCCACATCGTCACCGACGACCGCCCCCGCTACGGGACCGACGACCCGTGGGCCGACGACGCCTTCATGACCGTCATCGGCCTCGACACCGTCGACGGCCTGCTCGAGTACTGGGACGGCGTGATCGAGGGCCGGATCGACGGACGGATCGTCGGCCACGCCACCTGCGAGACGATCTACGACCCGACGCTCTCCAAGGTGCCGGGCCACGAGGTCGGCTTCCTCCAGATCCACGCCCCGTACGACCTCGAGGGGGGCTGGGACCAGCGCACCAAGGAGATCGAGAGCCTCGTCGTCGACACGTGGAAGGGTGCGGCGCCGAACCTCAACGTGATCCAGCGCCACTCCGAGACCCCGGTCGGGATCGAGACCCGTCTGCCCCACATGCGCCGCGGCTCGATCAAGCACGGCGCCTACAACCCGCTCCAGATGGGTGCGATGCGGCCCAACGACGAGTGCTCCTCGTCGCGCACCCCGATCGACGGGCTCTACGTGTGCGGGGCGTCGACCTACCCGGGTGGGCTGATCATCGGCGGACCCGGCTACATCGCGGCGAACATCGTCGCCGAGGACGCCGGCGTCGACAAGTGGTGGACGCTCCCCGACTACATCCAGAAGTACCACGACACGTACTTCGCCGAAGACACCTCGGTCGCGTAGTCGCGACCGGTGTGAAGGCCGGTCGGCACGCTCCCCCCGCGTGCCGGCCGGCCCCCCAACGGAGGTCAACCGTGCCCAACAAGTCCTACGACGCCATCGTGATCGGTGCCGGACACAACGGCCTGTGCCTGGCGGCCTACCTGGCCCGCGCCGGGCTGTCGACGGCCATCGTCGAGCGGCGCCACGAGGAGGGCGGGGGCGCCAACACCGAGGAGCCCGTCGTCCCCGGCTTCCGCTTCAACCTCCACGCCAACTACATGGAGTTCTTCGACATCATCCCGATGATCCAGGACTTCGACCTGGAGAGCGCGGGGCTGCGGTCGATCAAGCCCGAGAACCAGGCCGGCATCGCCTTCGCCGACGGCCGCCCGCCGATCGTGCTGCACCGCAAGGACCTGCTCGACAAGAGCCACGCCAGCATCGCCCGCTACTCCAAGGCCGACGCCGACACCTACGTCGAGCTCCAGAAGCGCACCCTCGACTTCGGGCC
>JADLDD010000058.1 GCA_020846855.1 Acidimicrobiia bacterium
ATCTCTCGAACCTAGCCACCGGTCCGCCCGGGGCCCGACCGCCCGCTCGCCCCCCGAACCGCTCCGGCGGGGTTCGCGGACCCGCGCGGCCGACGCTTCGGAGCCGACCGGATCCGTCGTCGGAGGCCCTCACCCGCCGGCGACGGACCTCACCCGCCGGCGAGACCGACCAGCAGAGCGGCCCGGGCCGAGGCCGTCGCGGCGTCGGGGCAGCCCACCTCGCCCGTCTTGGCCCGGGAGGTGTGGCCGGCCGACACCACGACCGCCCGCCGATGGACACGTAGCGCACGGGCCAGCAGGCGGCAGACCTCGTCGTTGGCGCGACCGTCCTCGGGGGGCGCGGCGACCCGGACCTTCAGCGCGTCGCCGTGGACGCCCGCGACGCCGGGTCGGCTCGACCGGGGCTGCACGAACACCCGGATCCGGATCGTGGTGCCGTCGACCGTGAAGACGGCCTCGGCCGTCACCGTGCCGGCGGCGCCTCGAGATCGACGCCGAGCAGCCGGCCCAGCTCGACGAGGACCGCGGGCGCCGACGGGTCGTCACCACCCGAGAGCACGGCGTCGGCCAGCTCGCCGAGCGCCTCCAGGGCCCGGGGCGCGTCGAGGTCGTCGTCGAGGGCGGCCCGCACCCTCTCGGCGAAGGGGGCCGGGTCGGGTCCGTCGGGGCGAGCCGCCGCCGCGACCAGGCGGCGCAGCAGCGCCGTGCCGTCCTGGATGTCGGTGTCGTGCCACTCGAAGCCCGACCGGTAGTGGTAGTGCATCAACGCCAGGCGGATGGCCCGGGGGTCGGCGACCTCCAGGAGATCGCTCACGAACACCAGGTTGCCGAGCGACTTGCTCATCTTCTCGCCCTCGTAGGCGACCATCGCCGAGTGCATCCAGTGGCGGGCGAACGGCTCCCCGGTGAGGGCCTCGCTCTGGGCCCGCTCGCACTCGTGGTGCGGGAAGATCAGGTCGGTGCCGCCGCCGTGCAGGTCGAGGGTGGGGCCGTGCTCCTGCATCGCCATCGCCGAGCACTCGATGTGCCACCCCGGCCGCCCGACCCCGAACGGGGCCCGCCACGCCGGTTCGTCGTGCAGGCTCGGCTGCCACAGCACGAAGTCGAGGGGGTCGCGGCGGTGCGGGTCGTCGGGGTTGCCGCCCCGGGCCCGGGCCAGGCGCACCATCTGGTCGTGGGCGTAGTGGGAGAGCTCGCCGAAGCCCGGGAACGTCGACACGTCGAAATAGGCCGTGCCGGCCGTGAGGTAGGCGTGACCGGAATCGAGGAGACGCTCGACGATGGCGATGATCTCGTCAATCGTCTCCGTGGCCCGGGGCTCGGCGATCGGGGGGCGCATGCCCAGGGCCTCCATGTCGGAGCGGAACCGGGCCGTCTCCCGCTCGGCGAGCTCCAGGAACGGGACGCCCAGCTCCCGGGCCTTGGGGAGGATGGAGTCGTCGACGTCGGTGATGTTGCGCACCATCCTCACCTCGTGGCCCGTCTCCTCCAGGCGGCGGATGAGGAGGTCGTAGGTGAGGTAGGTGGCGGCGTGACCCAGGTGGGTGGAGTCGTACGGCGTGATGCCGCACACGTACATGCGCACCACCGACGGCGGCTCGAACGGGACCACCGCCCGGCGCTGGGTGTCGAAGAGCCGCATCCCCACCGCCACGCCCGCTGCTAGAACCCGCGCGCCCGCGGGTCGGCGCGCACGCTCAGACCCCGCTCAGGCGCAGCCCCGCACGCACCTTGTGACGGATGTTGATCGTCAGCAACACCGCGGCGAACGTCTCCATCCCCACCGCGTTCTCCAGCGACCCGCCGTCGAACGCCCTCAGGTTGGGGATGCCGACGATGATGTCCATGAGCGTCTTGCGGGCGGAGTCGTCGTTGCCGCACGCCACGACATCGCTCTCCATCGGCTCGTCGAGCTGCTCGAACTCGGCCGCCGGGACCAGGTGGAACGCCGTCACCACCTCGGAGCGCCACAGCAGCGCCTGCATCTCGTTGGCGATCGAGCCGTGCGGCGGGAGGACGGCGTTGAACTCGGTGCCGTTGCGCACGAGGTTGTTGGCCATCGAGACCACGACCTTGCCGGTGAGCTGGTCGGCGAAGTAGCGGGCCGTGGACAGCGCGGCATCGGCGTTCACGGCGAGGACCACCACCTCGGCGTCGCAGGCCTGCACGTTGTTGGCCGGGGTGATCGCCGCCACGCGATCGCCCCACCGCTCCCGGAGGGCGCCGACGGTGACCTCGGCCTTGGCCCGTTCACGGGACCCGGCAAGGACCTCGTGGCCGCAGTCGGCCAGGCGGGCGGCGAGCCCGCGACCCGCCGGACCCGTGGCTCCCAGGACTCCGATGCGCATCACGGAAGCTTTGCACGCCCACCCTCCGGCCCGCGAAAACCTCCCCGTCGGAGCCCCATCCCCGAACATGTTGCGTTCGACCCCACTGGAGGTGGGTGGATCGCAACATGCTCGGGGGAGGGTGGATCACCGCGCGCGCTCTCGAAGGCTGTCGCCGCCGAAGGTGTCGCGCCCGTAGGTGTCGCACCCCGCGGACAGGATGGGCCCCATGCCCAACGCCACCGTACCGACCATCACCGCCCCGGGAACGAGTGCCATCCCGGGGACCATCACGGCCCTGGGATCGATTTCGACCCGCCAGCTAGGGCTGCTCACCCGGTCCCAGTGCCTCGAGCACCTCAGCCGCCGCCGGCTCGAGCACCGGCTCGCCACCCGGACGCTCGTGCCGGTCCGTCCCGGCGTCTATCGCGTCAACGGCGCACCGGGCTCGTGGCACCAGGAGCAGCTCGCCGCGTGCCTCGCGGCCGGCCCCCCGGCCGTCGCCTCGTTCCGGGCCGCCGCCGCGCTGTGGGAGCTGCCGGGCTTCCCGCCGGGGGCACTCGAGCTGACCGTCCCCCGACCGCGGGTCGTGCGCCTCGACGGCGTGGTGGCTCACCAGTCCCAGGTGTGGGGACCCGACCATGTGACCCGGCACCGAGGCGTCCCTGTGACCAGCCCCGCCCGGACGATCTGCGACCTCAGCGCCGTCGCATCGATGACCATCGTCTCACGGGCGCTCGACGACGCCCTCCGGCGGGGCCTCACCACCATTCAGCAGGTGGACCGGGTGTTCGCCCCGATGGCGCACCGGGGCCGCCATCGGGGTCGGGTGATCCGAGCCCTGATCGAACAGCGCTCCGGCGGGTTCGATCCGGGCGAGAGCCCCGCCGAGGAGCGGATCGTGCGGTGGCTCACGGAGGCCGGGCTGCCCCGGCCCGTCCAGCAGCACCGCGTCACCGTGGGCGACCGGATCCTCCGGCTCGACGCCGCCTACCCGGACCTGCGGATCGCGATCGAGTACGACGGCTGGGACGCGCACCGGACGCGGACGCGGTTCGACTCGGACCGTGCCCGCGGCAACGAGCTCGAGATCCGCGGGTGGATGGTACTGCGGTTCACCAGCGCATCCACCTGCCGCGAGGTCGTCGAGGCGACCACCGCCGCCCGCCGATCCCGCTCCGGCATGTTGCGATCCACCCCACCAGACGTGGGCCTATCGCAACATGCTGGGGAGGGGGCGTGGACCCCGGCGAACGTGTTGCGATCGACCCCACCCGACGTGGGTGGATCGCGACATGCTGGGGATCAGGCGATGCAGTCGGCGCCGAGCAGGACCCGCAGCTCGGCGTAGAGGCCGTTGCGGGCGTCGACGAGGTGGTCGTCGCCGAGGCGCACGACCGTCGTGCGGTCGGCGCTCTCCACGTGCACGAAGACGGGGCTGTCGCCGGGGTGCTCGGCGAAGAGCTCGCGCAGGCGGGCCGACTTCGACGCCGTCAGCGCGCCTTCGCGCACCCGGATGCGGACGGGGGGACCACCGTCGACGACGAGCTCCGGACGGGTCACCTCCATCACCACGAGGCTTCGCTCGTCGTCGCGGGCGTTGACCCGGCCCCTCACCACGACCACGGCGTCCTCGGCGAGCAGGTCGCCGTACTCGGTCATGGTCCGCGGGAACACCATCGCCTCCACCGCCCCGGCGAGGTCCTCGAGCACGAAGGTGGCCATCAGGTCGCCGCGCCGCGTGTACTTGCGCGCCAGCGCCGTCACCACCCCTCCCACCTTGCGCACCTCGCCGTCGGCCAGCTCGAGCAACTCGGGCACCGTGCACTCGGCGTACCGACGCAGCGCACGCTGCGCGCCCATCAGCGGGTGGTCGCTCACGTAGAGCCCGAGCATCTCCTTCTCGAACGCGAGCCGGGTGGTCTTGTCGAACTCGCGGTCGGGGACGGGCGTCCGCTCGTCGAAGGCCGGCGACCCCCCGCCGTCCCCACCGCCGGCACCTTCGGACCCGCCCGGCCCCGACGGCGCACCGAAGAGGCTCATGATCCCGGCCTCACGCTCGCGGCGGCGGGCGACGGCCTGCTCGGCGATTCCCTCGAAGACCAGCACCAGCCCCTGGCGGGGGTGACCGAGGGAGTCGAAACCGCCCGCCTTGATCAGCGACTCGACGGTGCGCTTGTTGAGCGCCACCGGGTCGACCCGCTCGCAGAAGTCGTGGAAGTCGGTGAACGGGCCGCCCTCGGTCCGGGCCTCGACGATCTTCGCCACCACGCCCTCGCCCACGTTGCGGACGGCCGACAGCCCGAAGCGGATGGAGTCGCCCCGCACGACGAAGTCGGTCTCGGACTCGTTGACGTCGGGGACCAGCACCGGGATGTCGAGCTGACGGCACTCGTTCAGGAAGACGGCCGTCTGGTCCTTGTTGGCCTTGACGCTGGTGAGGAGCGCGGCCAGGTACTCGCGGGGGTGGTTCGCCTTCAGGTAGGCCGTCTGGTAGGCGATGAGGCCGTAGCCGAACGAGTGGCTCTTGTTGAACGAGTAGTCGGCGAACGGCTCGATGATGTCGAACATCTTCTCGCCGAAGTCGCGCCCGTACCCCTGGCGCTCGCAGCCGTCGACGAACTTCGACCGCTCCTTGGCGATCAGCTCGCGGATCTTCTTGCCCGTCGCCTTGCGGAGGTTGTCGGCCTCCTCGAGCGAGTAGCCGGCCAGCCTCTGCGACACCCGCATCAGCTGCTCCTGGTAGATCATCAGCCCGTAGGTCGGGGCGAGGATGTCCTCCAGGTCGTCGTGGTAGTAGGTGACGGGCTTGCGGCCGTTCTTGCGGTCGGCGTAGTCGTTGTGCATGTTGGCGCCCATGGGCCCGGGCCGGTAGAGGGCCACCAGGGCGCACACGTCCTCGAAGGTGGTGGGCGCGAGCGAGCGCATGAGCGCCCGCATCGGGCCGCCTTCGAGTTGGAACACGCCGACGGTGTCGCCGCGGCGTAGGAGCTCGAAGGTGGCCGGGTCGTCGAGGGGGACGCGGTCGATGTCGGGGCGGGTGCCGGTGGTCCGCTCCACGAGGTCGCAGGTGATCTCGATGACGTCGAGGTTGCGCAGGCCGAGGAAGTCCATCTTGAGCAGGCCGAGGTCCTCGACGCCGTGCATCTCGTACTGGGTGACGATGGGAGCGTCGTCGGCGGAGCCGCCCGGTTCCGGCTTGCGCTGGACGGGCAGGTACTCGGTGAGCGGCTCGCGGGTGATGACCACCGCGGCGGCGTGGATGCCGTCCTGGCGGCGCATCCCCTCCAGGCCGCGGGCGACCTCGACGACGCGGTGGGCGTCGGGATCGGACGCGCAGAGCTCGCGCAGCTCGGCGGCCATCTTGTAGCCCTCGGCGTGCTTGGGGTGCTCCTCCAGGCAGGCGTAGAGGGGCGTGTCGCGCCCCATCACCAGCGGGGGCATGAGCTTGGCGACCTTGTCGCCCATGGCGTAGGGGTAGCCGAGCACGCGGGCCGCGTCGCGCACCGCGGCGCGGGCCTTGATGGTGGAGAAGGTGACGATCTGGGCGACGCGGTCGTCGCCGTAGCGGCGGGCGGCGTAGCGGATCATCTCCCCGCGGCCGCGGGAGTCGAAGTCCATGTCGATGTCGGGCATCTGCTTGCGGCCCGGGTTGAGGAACCGCTCGAAGAGGAGGTCGTAGCGGATCGGGTCGATGTCGACGATCCCGAGGCAGTAGGCGACGCACGACCCGGCCGCGCTCCCCCGGCCCGGCCCGACCCGGATGCCGTGCGAGCGGGCGTAGCGGACGAGGTCCCAGACCACGAGGAAGTAGGCCGAGAAGCCCATGTCGCGGATCACGCCCAGCTCGTACTCGAGGCGCTCGAGAACCCCCGGTTCCGGTGCGTGGCCGTAGCGCTCCTTGGCGCCCTCCACGGCCAGCTCGCGCAGGTAGGAGTCCTCGTCGCGGCCCTCGGGGGTGGGGAAGGCGGGGAGGACGGCGCGCCCGAACTCGATCTCCACGTCGGCGCGCTCCGCGATCCACAGGGTGTTGTCGCAGGCGTCCTCGTACCCCGAGAACAGGCTGCGCATCTCGGCCGCCGTCTTCAGGTAGAACTCCTCGGCGTCGAACTTGAAGCGGTTCGGGTCGTCGAGGGTGGCGCCGGTCTGCACGCACAGCAGGGCGGCGTGGGCCTCGGCGTCGCGCCGGTGCGTGTAGTGGCTGTCGTTGGTGGCGAGCAGCGGCGCCCGGATCTCCTCGGCGATCCTCACCAGCGACGGGTTGGTGTCGTGCTGCTCGGGCAGGCCGTGGTCCTGGAGCTCCACGAAGAAGGAGTCGCGACCGAAGATGTCCTGGAACGTGGCGGCGGCGTCGCGGGCCCCCGCGTAGTCGCCCTTCAGCAGCCGCTGGCACACCACGCCGCCGAGGCACCCGCTGCTGGCGATCAGACCCTCGTGGTGCTCCTCGAGCAGCGCGAAGTCGATCCGGGGCTTGTAGAAGAAGCCCTCGAGGTAGGCGTGCGACGACACCTTCACGAGGTTCCGGTAGCCCTCGTTCGACTCGGCGAGCAGGGTCAGGTGGTAGATGTCGTGCTCGGCCCGGCGCGGCCGTTCGGTGCGGGGGGTGGTGACGAAGTAGCCCTCGAGGCCGATCACCGGCTTGAGGTCGACCTCCCGGGCGGCCCGGTAGAAGTCGAGGACCCCGTACATGTTGCCGTGGTCGGTGATGCCGATCGCGGGCTGGCCGTCGGCGGCGGCCTCGGCGACGACGTCGGCGATCCGGGCGGCGCCGTCGAGCATCGAGTACTCGGTGTGCAGGTGCAGGTGCGTGAACGACCGCCCGGTCATGGCCTCCGCCGCTGTCCGCTACGAGACGGATCCCGCCGATCCCCCACCGCCGGAATCACAACGCTGTAACTCACGATGGAAGCACGCCGGCGGGGCCGGGGGCAAGCTTCGCGCGCGACACGGGCGCCCCGGTCACCGGGGTTCCCTCATCCGCCCCGGGAGGACGCCGTCACACCCGGGCGGTTCCGCGGGCGGCGACGAGGGGGACCAACATCTCGTCGGGGGTCAGGGACCCGTGGGCCCCGACCAGGGCCGCCTCGACGGGGAAGCCCGGGTCGGTGAAGCCCACCGGCTCGCGCGCCGCCAGGACGACGTCGCCGACCCGGCGCCTGACGCTCCGCGCGGGCGCCACCCCCGGAGGGCCCAGCCAACCCTCGTCGAGGAGCTGGTCGCGGGTGAGGACCCAGGCCTGGTGACCGGTCTCGTCGCGGGCCGCGTCGAGGAGGTCGACCGCCGCACCGTGCCGTGCGTAGAGGTGGCGGAACCTCCCCTCGCCGCTGTAGACGTCGACGAAGCGGTCGAGCGCGCCGAGCGACGTCCAGCCGCCGGGTGGGATGTGCACCTGGCCGTGGTCGGCGGTGACCACGACGCAGGCGTCGGGCGGGAGCACCTCCACCAACCGGGCGACGAGGTCGTCGGCGAACCGCAGCTCCGAGGTGAAGTAGGAGCTGTGGAGGCCGTACTCGTGGCCGACGGTGTCTACGCCCGGGTAGTAGGCGTAGACGAGCCGCTCCCCGTCGGCGACGAGGCGGCGGCAGCGCTCGACCAGCACCGCGGGCGTCGACCACCCCTCGAAGCGTCCACCCCGCAGGTGGGCCTCGGTGAACCCGCTGGTACGGAACTCCGAACGGGTCACCACCGGGACGGCGCGCCCGAGGAACGCTGTGTGGCGCTGGACGGAGAACGCCTTCGGCGCCTGGCGGCCCCCGTCGAGGCGCCACCGCAGGACGTTGAGCACCCCCTCCGGCACCCGCATCCGGAAGCCGGTGATCCCGTGCTGGGCCGGGGCGAGGCCGGTGGTGAGCGACGTGAGCGCGCTGGACGTGGTCGACGGCGCGACGGTGGTGACCGGGCTCCCGCCCATCGCCCCCAGCGCCGGCAGCAGGCTGCGGTGGGACTCGAGGATGTTCCAGCCCAGGCCGTCGATGACGAAGAGGACGACCGCCCGGGCCCCCTTGAGGGCCTCGGGCATCCACCGCGGACGGTCGTCGGACAGCAGGCCCGGCATCACGCCGGTCAGCGCCCGGCCACCGAAGTCCGGACGCACCGGCTCCATCGCTCAAGGCTACGTCGTGAGGTGGGGGTTCGCGCGCCATGCGCCCGTCGAGGCCCTCGATGCCACGCAGAGCGGCGACCACGCGGCAACGGGGTCGCACCGGCCCGGCCGAGGTGTGCGACCATGTCGGCCGTGACGGAACCCGGCGCCGCTCCGGTCGGCGCGCCGGTGAGGAACCGGCCCGGCCCACCCCACCAGCCATGAAGGTCTCCACCCGCGGCGACTACGCGGCTCGGGCCCTGCTGTCGCTGGCCCTGCACGCCTCCGACCGGCCCACGTCGGTGAAGGAGATCGCCGAGCGCACCGATCTGCCCCAGCCCTACCTGGAGCAGATCCTCCTGGCCGTCAAGGGCGCCGGCCTCGTGCGCTCCAAGCGGGGCGTGGGAGGCGGCTACGTCCTGGCCCGGCCGCCGGAGGAGATCACGCTGGCGCAGATCCTCGCCGCCGTCGAGGGCCCGCTCTACACCACCTTCGAGGCCCACGACCACTGCGAGGGGCACTGCATGCTCCAGGAGGTCTGGGTCGAGGTGTCGCGCGAGACCGAGCGGATGCTGGAGCAGCACAGCCTCGCCGACCTCGTCGCCCGGACCCGGGCCGGCCGGCACGGGGAGCGGGCCCCGGCCCCCGGGCGGCCGGCCGGTGGGCCGTCGGAGCGAGCCTCGACGGGGTCGTCGACGGGTGCCCGCCGCCGGACCTCACCCCGTACCTGAACCCGCGACGGCGACGGAGCTCCCCGCCGGCGTCCCGTCGCCGCCGCGGCCCCGGGGCCAGAGGACCACCACCTCCGTACCGCCGCCGGGGCGGGATCCGATGCGGACCTCACCGCCGTCGGACTCGACGAGCCGGGCCACGATGGCCAGGCCCAGGCCGGCCCCTCCGGGCCCCCCGCCGGTGGCCCCCCGGTTCGCCGCGCGCCCTGACGCGGCGGTGCTCCAGAAGCGATCGAAGGCCCGGGCCCGCTGCTCCTCGGTCATGCCGGGGCCCCGGTCCGCGACCACGACCTCCACACCCCCGTCCACCGCCCGAGCCGTGACCGACACCTCCGATCCCCCGGGGGCGACGGCGAGGGCGTTGCTGATGAGGTTGTCGAGGACCTGCTCCGGGCTCCCGGGGGTGGCGAGGATCCGCAGGCCCGACCCGACCGCGGCGGCGAGCTCCACACCCGACTCGGCGTACAGCGCCGCCCAGGCCTCGCAGCGCTCGGTCACGAGGGGCCCGACGTCGAGTGCGACGGGTGTCGCCACGCGCTCCTCCGCCCGGGCCAGGGCGAGCAGCCCGTCGACCAGTCGCGAGAGGCGCTCCACCTCCGTGCGGGCCCCGGCGATGTCGGCGGCGATGTCGGCGGCGGGATCGGTCGAGGGGGCATCGGTCCGTCCGCCGGCGGGCTGCGAACCCCGAGCGGGCGCGCCGTCGTCGTGGAGGAGCCGGTCGAGGCTCTCCAGGCGCAGGCGGAGCGCCGTCAGCGGGGTCCGGAGCTGGTGGGAGGCGTCGGCCACTAACGCCCGCTGGCTGTCGACGAGGCCGCCAAGGCGGGCCGCGGTGCGGTTGAACGACCGGGCCAGCGCCTGGAGCTCGGGCGGCGCGTCGGGAACCGGGGCCCGGGCCGTGAGATCCCCGGCGCCCAGGCGACGCGCCGCCTGCTCGATGCCGCGCAAAGGGCGCGTGGTCCACGCCGCGAAGCTCCACCCGCCCACGAATACGATCACGAGGACGATCAAGCCCCCGGCGCCGAGCAGCAGCCAGGTCCGGAGGATGTGCGACTCCACGTACGACATCGGGAACGTGACCCTCACCGCGCCACGCACCGTCCCGTCCGCGACCACGGGGGCGGCCACGTAGAACAGGTCGGTGCGGAGCGTGCCGGAGTGCCGGGAACCCCGTACCTCCCGGCCGGCCAGCGCCGCGGCGATCTCCGGGCGGGAGGTGAAGTCGCGCTCGCCCTCCCCGCGGGGATCGGAGTCGGCCAGCAGGACCCCCCGGGCGTCGACCACCACGGCCCGGCCGCCGGTGTCGCGGGCGAAGGCATCGACCAGGCGCCGCAGCTCCGCGGCGTCGTCGTCCACGAGCGGATCGTGGACCCGCAGCGTCAGCGCCAGGGCGTCGTGCTGCACCCCGGCGGTGATCCGATCGCGCTCCTGGTGGGCGTGCACCAGCCCCAGCGGCACCGCCAGGACGACCAGCACGAAGACGGTGGCGGAGAGGGTTCCGACGAGCAGCCGGCGCCTCACGCGGGATCCTCGCCGGCGAGCCGGAAGCCCACCCCCCGCACCGTCTCGATGCGGTGCGCACCGAGCTTGCGGCGAAGCGACGCGACGTGCGCGTCGAGGGTACGGGTGGGCCCGTACCAGTGGGGGTCCCACACCGCCTCGAGGATCTCGCCACGCGAGAAGACGCGCCCCGGATCCTCGGCCAGGAAGGCGACGAGGTCGAACTCCTTGGGGGTGAGGGCGACCTTCCGCCCGCCTACCGTGACCTCCCGCGTGCGGAGGTCGACGGTCATGGAGCCGGCCTGTAGAGCCACCGGTGCGGGCGTTCCGTGACGGCCGACAGGAGTGGTCCTCCGTAGGACGGCGCGGACGCGGGCCAGGAGCTCCCGGAAGCCGAAGGGCTTGGTGAGGTAGTCGTCGGCACCGAGCTCGAGGCCGACGACCCGATCTACTTCGTCGGCGCGGGCCGTGACGACGATGATCGGCACACCGGAAGCGGCCCGGATCCCCCGGCAGACCTCGAGGCCGTCGACGTCGGGGAGGCCGAGGTCGAGGAGGACGAGGTCGAACGTCGCTGCGCCCGGTCCCGCGGCCGCCGCGAGCGCCCCGGCGCCGGTGGCCACCCGCGTCACCGCGATCCCCTCGCGCTCCAGCCCCCGCTCGAGCGGCTCGGCAATGGCGTCGTCGTCCTCGACGAGCAGTAGGTGCATGGAGAGGGTCGGCCCCACCGACGGCGATCTTGGCCGAATCTTTGCACTCCGGTGGACGAGCGTTCGCACGGCCCTCCGTACCGTTGCGACACGACGACCCGCGGATCGACCGGCCGGCCCCGAAGGGCGGTCGGGCACCCCAGGAGGACGACGACATGGAACGACGCAAAGCCGCCGCCATCGCCGGAGCGGGATCCCTGACTCTGGTGGCCACGGTCCTTGCGCTCGGAGTGAACCTCGGTCTGTTCGGGGTGGGTCACGACGACACCGAGGTCGGGACCTTCCCGGTGAGCGAGCGCACCGTGGCACCCGCCCCCGGTGCCGCGTCCCCCACCGGCCCGGTGGTGGCGCCGGGTGAGGGAGGGCCGGCACCCGAGCCCGGGACCGCGTTGCGACCCGGCGACGACTCGGATCCCGGCTCCGATCACGACGACCACGACGCGGACACCGCGTGCCGGGAAGACCACGAGACGGACCCGGGAACCGCCGAGCGTCACGACGACCAGCGGAGCGACGACCGCTGCCGGGACGACCGCGGGGACGACCACGACGCGGATCCCCACGGCCGGGACGACTTCGACAAGGAGCACCACGATGACGACGATTGACCGCCCCTCCGATCATGACGGCCGTGGGCCGGCCGACCGGAGCCCCGGGACGCCGGCGCGGCGAAACGGCCGGCGACGCCGTCCCCACGCGGCAGCGGCGTCGAGGGTCCTGGTCGCCGGCGCCAGCGCCTCGGCCACCGTGCTCCTCGTGGCCGGCTTCGCGAGCGCCGACCGCCGGGCCGAGCCGGCCCCCACCACCGGCGACCCGACCCTCGCCACGCGGACCACGGTCCCGGCCGTCACGGGATGGGACGGCGGCGGCGCGACGGCGGCGACCTCCGACGCCTCGCCCGCCGACTACTACTCCGGGCCCGACACGACGTCCGAGGCCAGTTGACCGATCCCCGCGCCGGAACCCGGACGGGAGGGAGACCATGAGCGCACCCGACGCCCTGTCGACCCACGCGACGCGAAGGCGGAGCGACGTCACCGAGGCCCGCTGGACCGCCATGGGCAGCACCGCGCACGTGATCGTGGTCGGCGGCTCCCCCGGCCTCGTGGATCACGCCCGCCGCCGCCTCGCGGAGCTCGAGGCGCGCTGGAGCCGCTTCCGGCCCGACAGCGAGATCGGCCGCCTGCGAGCGGTCGGCGGCCGGCCGGCGCTCGTGTCGCCCGACACGTTCCGGGCCGTGCAGCTGGCACTGGAGGGTCACCGCGTCAGCGGTGGCCGCTTCGACCCGACGCTCGGCGCGGAGATGGAGCGGCTCGGCTACGACCGGGACCGCACCGGGTCGTGGACGTCGATCGGCGCCGGCGTCGGCGATGTCCACGACGGCGAGGCGGACGGCGGCGGTACGGCTCCGTCGCGGTCAGCGACGTGCCGCCCGCCGATCACCGGGCCGGCGGCGCGCGACGCGGGCCGCGGACGGCGAGTCGGCGGCCGGGTTCGCGAGCGGTCCGTCGGCGGGCCGGGGGCGTCGGCGGCGTCACACATCCACCTGGACGCGCGGGCGCAGACGGTGACGGTCCCCGCGGGGGTGCTCCTCGACCTCGGCGGCGTAGGCAAGGGCCTGGCGGCCGACCTCTTGGTCGCCGAGCTGATGGAGGCGGGAGCGGCCGGCGCCTGCGTCAACGTCGGGGGCGACCTGCGGGTCGCGGGCGCGGGGCCCCGCCCCGGCGGATGGTCCGTGCGCGTCGACCTCGCGGGCCACGCCCGGCACCCGGGGCGCGCGCCCGGCGGCGGCCCGGTCCTCGCGCTGGCCGGCGGCGGGGTCGCCACGAGCAGCCGACGGCGCCGGCGCTGGCGCCACGAGGGCCGCGACGTGCACCACCTGATCGACCCCGCCGGCGGCGACCCGGCCCGGTCCGGGCTCGTGACCGTCGCCGTCGCCGCGGCGACCGCCGGGCAGGCGGAGATCCTCGCGACCGCGGCCCTGGTCGCCGGTCCCGGCGGCGCGGCGGAGCTGATCGCCGACGGCGGCGGCACCGGCGTGCTGGTGGACGACGACGGACGCCTCGTGACGCTGCCCGGTTGGAAGGAGCTGACCCGGTGAACCCGCACTTCTGGTGGTACGTGGCCCGCGCCGCGGGCCTGACCTCCTGGGCGCTGCTCTCCCTGGCCGTCGTCTCCGGCCTCGCCCGCTCCGGTCGGGTGACGCACCGCCCACGGCCTGTGTGGGTGCAGGATCTGCACCGATTCCTCGGAGGGCTGGCGGTGGTGTTCGTGGGAGTGCACATGGCGGCCCTCACCCTCGACCGGACCGTCGGCCTCGGGCTCTCGGCCCTCCTGGTGCCGTTCGCGTCCACGTGGCGGCCCGGTGCGGTGGCGTGGGGCGTGGTGGCCCTCTACCTGCTCCTCGCCGTGGAGCTCACGTCGCTCGTGATGCGGCACCTTCCCCGGCGCCTGTGGCGGGCCGTCCACATGTCGAGCCTCGTGCTGTACGGCGCCGGAACCGTCCACCTGCTGACCGCCGGGACGGACCGGTCCGCCACGCCGGTCCGGTGGGCCGTCCTCGTGGTGACCGCCACGGTGGTCGGGTTGGCCACGTTCCGCGCCTTGACCCGGGGCGCCGGTCCCTCAGCCCGCCGGGGCCGCGCCGGCGCCGAGGGGGTCGAGGACGGCGGCGAGCTCCGGCGGCAGCGGCGACTCGTAGCGGCAGGCCTCCCCCGTGGTGGGGTGCGCGAAGGCGAGCCGGGACGCGTGCAGGAACGGCCGGTCCATCCGGATCGCGGGGCGGGAGCCGCCGTAGCTGCGGTCGCCGACGACCGGGTGACCGATCGCCGACAGGTGGACCCGTATCTGGTGCGTGCGGCCGCTCTCCAGCGCCACGTCGAGGAGCGCCACCACCGGCCGGGAGAAGAGGCGGCGCACCTCGTAGCGGGTCCGCGCCGGGCGGCCGTCGTCGCGGACGGCCATCCGGGTCCGCCGTGAGACCGAGCGCCCGATCGGGGCGTCGACCACGCCCCGGGGCTCCGGCTGCCCCCACACGAGCGCCGTGTACTCCCGGGCCACGCGGCGCGCCGCGAGCGCGGTGACGAGCGCCCCGTAGGCCTCCGGGCTCCGGGCCACGACCAGCAGGCCGCTGGTGTCGCGGTCGAGGCGGTGGACGATCCCGGGCCGCGACGGGTCGGACGGGTCCCCCACGCCGGCGATCTCGGGGAACCGGGCCAGGAGGCCGTTGACCAGCGTCCCGCGCTCGTGGCCGGCCCCCGGGTGGACGACCATCCCGGCCGGCTTGTCGACGACGACCACGTCGGCGTCGACGTGGACCAGCGGCAGGTCCATCTCCTCGGGCACCGGGGAGGCGCCCGCCGGCGCGGCCTCGGGCGCACTGAGGGTCTCACCCTCGGCCAGCCGCCGGCTCTTGGCCACGGGACGACCGTCGACCAGGACCTCCCCGGCCTCGCAGAGCCGCTCGACCTCCCGGCGCGAGAGCCCGAGGAGCAGCGCCACGGCGCGGTCGACCCGCTCACCCGCCAGCAAGGCGGGCACGGTGACCTCGAGGGTCATCCGCCGGCGGCGGCCGGCCCGCGACGCCAGGTGACCAAGACCAGGGCGACGGCCCCGATCGTGATGGCGGAGTCGGCCACGTTGAAGCTCGGCCACCGGCCGACGCTCACGAAGTCGACCACCCACCCCTCCACGAAGCCCGGCGACCGGAACACCCGGTCGACGAGGTTGCCCAGGGCCCCGGCGAGGATCAGGGACAGCGCGACGACCGTCCACCGGTCGTCGGTGCGGCGGACGGCCCGTACCAGCACCGCGGCGACCACCGCGGCCAGGACCGCCAGCAGGGGCGTGAACCCCTGGAACAGGCTGAAGGCACCGCCGGGGTTGCGGGCCAGGCGGAGCTCGACGGTGGAACCCACGATCCCGACCGGCCCGTCGGCCAACGCGGCGACGGCCCACACCTTGGTGGCCTGGTCGAGGGCCACCACCCCGAACACGATCAGCGGGGCGAGCCACCGGGCCGGGCGTCGGGCTCGCCCGGCGGCACCGCGAGGCGCGGCGCCCGCCCCGGCCACGGGGGGACCGGCCCCGCGGTCGGCCTCGGAGGCCGCTCCGGATCCGTCGGTACCGGGTTCAGCGCCGACGTTGACCACGGGCCTTGCACTCCACGCACACCGAGGTCCACGGTACGACCTCGAGCCGCGCGACGGGGATACGCCGGCCGCAGGAGCTGCACACCCCGTAGGTGCCGTCGGCCATCCGGGCCAGGGCCGCGTCGATCTCCTCGACCTGCTGGCGGGCCGTGGCCGACAGGAGGAGATCGCGCTCGCGCTCGATGCTGACGGTGTCGCCCTCACCCGACTCCTCGTCGAACTGCGTGTCGCCCTGCTCGCGCTCGGCGGCCAGGGTGTCGGCCTCGGCCTGGAGACGGGCGGCCTGACCCAGGTTGTGCGCCCGCTCGCCCAAGAGGAGCTCCCGCAGGCGCTCGAGCGTCGAGGGGGCGATGGCGGGCTTGACCGGGGCGGCTCCTCCTCCGGCGGCCTTCCGGCCCCGCGCCTCGCCCTTCCCCGCCGGGGCCCTGGTCGCGGCGCTCTTCCTGGGCGCCTTCCTCGCCGGCGTCTTCTTCACGGCGGTCTTCCTGGCGGCCGCCTTGGTCGCCTTCCTCGCCGCGCCCGCTCGGGCGGTCGCCTTCTTCCTCGCCGGAGCCTTCTTCGCCGGGGCCTTCCTGGCGGTGGTCGCCGACGCGGACGCCTTCTTGGTGGTGGCCTTCTTCGTGGTGGCCTTCTTCGTGGTGGCCTTCTTGGCGGTGGCCTTCTTGGCGGTGGCCTTCTTCGCCGGGGCCCTCCTGGCGGTGGTCGCCGACGCGGACGCCTTCTTGGCGGTGGCCTTCTTCGCCGGGGCCTTCGTGGCGGTCGCCTTCTTCGGCGCCGCGGCCTTCTCAGCGACAGCCTTCGGCGTCCCGGTCCGGCCTCCCGCCTTCCTCGCCCCGGCCTGGGCGGATCCGGTCTTCCCCGCGCTGCGGCTCGCCATCAGGAGGTCTCCTTGGGATCGAAGGGACGCCGGTACGGCGACCACCACGCGCGAGGGGCCCACGTCATGGAACCCCCGGCCCGGGTTCGGCCCCACCGACTTCTGCCCGTAGAGCCGGGAGAGGATAGTCGCCCACGGTCGCAGGTTCAACAAGCTCGACGAGCGAGGCATTCCGGTACCGTGTCGGGATGCCGTTCGAGCCCCTGGGTTCCTTCGATCCTGTCGCGCTCGAGAAGCGCGTCCTCGAACGGTGGCGCGACCACGACGTGTTCCACGAGAGCCTCCGCCGGCGGGCCGGGGGGCCGGAGTGGGTGTTCTACGAGGGGCCCCCGACCGCCAACGGGCGGCCGGGGATCCACCACGTCTGGGCGCGGCTCTTCAAGGACCTCTACCCGCGGTACCACACGATGCGGGGGCGGTACGTGGCCCGGAAGGCGGGCTGGGACTGCCACGGCCTCCCGGTGGAGGTGGAGGTCGAGAAGGAGCTCGGCTTCTCGGGCAAGACCCAGATCGAGGCGTTCGGCATCGAGGAGTTCAACCGGCGCTGCCGGGAGTCGGTCCAGCGCTACGTGGGCGACTTCGAGGCCCTCACCGAGCGGATCGGCATGTGGCTCGATGTGGCCGACGCCTACTGGACGATGAGCGACGACTTCATCGAGAGCGTCTGGTGGCACGTCCGGTCGATGTGGGACGCCGGGCACATCTACGAGGGCCACAAGGTGGTTCCCTACTGCGGAAGGTGCGGCACCGCGCTCTCGAGCCACGAGCTGGGCCAGCCGGGCGCGTACCGCGACGTCACCGAGGACTCCGTGTACGTGCGCTTCCCCCTCGCCGACGACGACGCCGACTTGCTCGTCTGGACCACCACGCCCTGGACCCTCGTCTCCAACGTGGGCGCCGCGATCGGCCCGAACGTCGACTACGTGCGGGTCGCCGTCCCGGCGGGCGGCCGCGACGTGGTGATGGCGCGCGACCGGGTGGCCGCGGTGCTGGGCGACGACGCCCGGGTGCGCGGCCCCGTCGCCGCCTCCGAGCTCGTGGGCCGGGCCTACGAGCGCCCGTTCGGCTGGCTGGAGCTCCCGGGCGACGCCCCCCGTGTCGTGGCCGACGAGTTCGTGACCGTCGACGACGGATCCGGGATCGTGCACCTGGCACCGGCGTTCGGCGAGGTCGACCGGGAGGTCGCCGAGCGCGAGGGCCTCCCCATGCTGAACCCGGTGGGCCCGGCGGCCGAGTTCGACGCCTCGGTGCCCGAGGTGGCCGGCGCCTTCGTGAAGGAGGCCGACGCCCGCCTCGTCGAGCTCCTCGCCGAGTCGGGGCGCCTCCTTGCGCTCGAGAGCTACACGCACTCCTACCCGCACTGCTGGAGGTGCGGGACCCCGCTGATCTACTGGGCCAAGCCCACGTGGTTCGCCCGCACCTCGGCCCACAAGGCCGACCTGCTGCGCGAGAACGACGGCGTCGAGTGGCACCCCGGCCACATCAAGGCCGGCCGCTTCGGCGACTGGCTCGAGAACAACGTCGACTGGGCCCTGTCCCGCGACCGGTACTGGGGTACGCCCCTGCCCGTATGGCGCTGCTCCTCCTGCGGCACCGACCGCTGCTTCGGCTCGCGGGGCGAGCTCGCCGACGCCGCCGGGCGCGACCTCTCGACGCTCGACCTCCACCGGCCCTACGTCGACGACGTGGAGATCACCTGCTCCTGCGGGGGCACCGCCCGGCGCGTCGAACCGGTCCTCGACGCGTGGTTCGACTCCGGGTCGATGCCGGCCGCGCAGTTCCACTTCCCCTTCGAGAACCGCGAGGTGTTCGAGCGGCGCTTCCCCGCCGACTTCATCTGCGAGGCGATCGACCAGACCCGCGGCTGGTTCTACTCCCTGCTGGCCGTCAACACCCTCGTCTTCGGCCGGGCCCCCTACCGCAACGTCGTGTGCCTGGCCCTGGTGGTCGACGCCGACGGCCAGAAGATGTCGAAGTCGCGGGGCAACGTGATCGACCCGTGGACCGTCCTCGACACCCGCGGCGCCGACGCCCTGCGCTGGAACTTCCTGTCGACGGGGTCGCCCTGGACGCCCAAGCGGGTGTCGCTCGACGGCATCGACGAATCCACCCGTCGCTTCCTCGTCACGCTGTGGAACACGGTGTCGTTCTTCGTCACCTACGCCAACCTCGACGGGTGGTCACCGCCCCGGACCGCGGAGCCGGAGGGCGCCGGCGGAGCGGACGGCGACCGGGCGGGAGGCTCGCTCCGGGGCCCGTCCCATGTGATGGACCGCTGGGTGCTCTCCCGCCTGAACGCGACGGTCCGCGAGGTCACCGCCGCCCTCGACGGCTTCGACGCCCTGCGGGGCGCGCAGGCGATCGAGGCCTTCGTCGACGACGTCTCCAACTGGTACGTGCGCCGCTCACGGCCCCGGTTCTGGCGGTCGGCCGACGACCAGGCCCACGCCACGCTCCACCGGTGCCTGGCCACCACCGTTCTCCTGCTCGCCCCCTACTGCCCGTTCCTGGCCGACGCCGTCCACCGGGTCCTGACCGGATCCGACGAATCGGTCCACCTCGCCGACTGGCCGGAGGTCGAGGCGTCGTCGATCGACCCCGCCCTCGAGGCGGAGATGGCCGACGCCCGCCACCTCGTGTCCCTCGGGCGCGAGGCACGGAACCAGGTGAAGTTGGGGGTGCGCCAGCCCCTGTCCCGGGCGCTGGTCGTGCTCCCCCGCGAGGGCGGCCGCGCCGGTCTGTCGAGCGCGGTGGCGGCCGAGGTCGCCGACGAGCTGAACGTGAAGCGCCTCGACGCCGTCACCGACATCGAGGGCCTGCTCGAGTACACGGTCCTACCGAACTTCCGGGTCCTCGGCCCCCGACTCGGCGCCCGGCTGCCGGCGCTCCAGCGGGCCCTGGCGACCGTCGACGGCGCCGCGGTGGCTCGCGCGGTCGAGGGGGGCGGCACGTACCCGATCGACCTCGGAGACGGTGAGCCCGTCGAGCTCGGGCCCGACGACGTGCAGATCCGCGCGTCGTCCCACGACGAGATGGCCCTGGCGCGCGACGAGGGCTTCGCGGTCGGCCTCGACACCACGCTCGACCACGGCCTGCGCCTCGAGGGCCTGGCCCGGTCGCTCGTCCGGGCGCTCAACGAGCACCGGAAGGCGGCCGGCCTCGACATCGCGGACCGCATCGAGGTGGAGCTGACCGCCGGCGGCACCCTCGCCGAGGCGGCCGTCAGCCACGGCGACTGGATCGCGTCCGAGGTGCTGGCCACGGCCTGGCGGGTGTCATCCACCGGCGCACCCGGCACCCCGGGTGAGGCGGCCGCGGCGGGTGAACCGCTGGTCGTAGACGACCAGGAGGCCCGGGTGACGATCCGCCGCCCGGGCGCCTGAGCGACTCCCTAGCGGCGGCGCCGGAAGGCGTTGCCCAACCGGCTCCCGGTGTCGTCGAGGTCGACCAGCTCGGCCTCCGGGGTGGACGGCGCCGAACCCGCCGGCGCGGCCGGGTCCCCCGGCCCCAGGGGAGCGTCGCTGTCGACGGCCTCGCGCAGGCTCGCGACGAACGCGTCGTCGGTGAGCGCGGCCGGGTCGGCCGGCTCGTCGACGAACAGGCGCCGGCTGTCCGCGGCGGCGCCGGCCTCCGCGCCCGCCAGATCGACCTCGGCGCCGGAGCGCTCGCCCGGCGACGGGTGGGACATCGCCTCGGTCGCGTCGCCGGTTCCGGCGCCACCCGAGGCCCCGACCGCCTCCGGCCGCGGGGGACCGAACTTGCCGAGGCCGATCTCGCCGGCGGGCGGGACCCCCGGCAGCCCGGATCCGTCGGGAGCGTCGGAAGACCCCTCGGCGGGCGCCGGTTCGGCCGCGGCCGCCTCGGGTCCGGTGGGGGCGGGGATCTCCACCTCGTGGAGCGCGGGGGGCGGGCTGGCGTGGGCCGGCCCGCGGGATTGCAGCGTCGACAGGTCGGCCTCGATCACCTCCCGCAGGCGGTCGCGGTAGCCCGCCTCGAAGGACTCGAGGTTCGCGATGTCGGCGAGGAGGGCGTCGCGCCGGGCACCCAGGTCACGCACCGCGGTCTCGAGGCCCCGCCGCTCGGCGTCGGCGGTCCGGCGGGCCGTCGCCTCGGCGTCGGACACCAGCATGTGGGCCTTGGTCTCGGCGTCCTCGAGGGTCTTGCGCGCCTTGGCCTGGGCCTCGGTCACCGCTTCGTCGGCGGTGCGCTGGGCGAGCAGCAGCGTGCGGTGGAGCATGTCCTCGGTCTCGCGGTTGCGGGCGGTCTCGGACTCGAGCCCGCCCAGCTTCTCGGTGAGGGACCTGACCTGACCGGCCTGCCGCTCGATCGTGGCCGCGGCCCGCTCGAGGAGCTCGTCGACCTCCTCACGGCTGTAGCCGCGCCATGCCTCTCGGATGTCGGTGTCTCGGAGCTCTCGGGGCGTCACGTCCATGGGTCGCCATGCTAGCGAGATGCCCCTCCCGCCATGGCGGATTCGCCGGAGCCCGGTCGGTCAGAAGCCCCCGCTCACCCCGCAGACGGCCTGTCGGAGGATGACGATCGCGAAGAACAGCACCAGGAACGACAGGTCGAACATCCCGGCGTTCGGGACGACCCGCCGCAGGGGGGCCAGGAGCGGCTCGGTCAGGTCGTGGAGGATCGAGCTGATCGAGGCCAGGGCCGTTCCCGGCCGGACCGGGAACCACGACACGATCGCCCGGCCGACGAGGATCAGCAGGTAGACCAGCAGGAGGTTGCAGATGACGGTCGTCAACAGGAGGGGCCCCGCTCAGCCGGTGTAGAGGCCCCGGGCCTGCAGGCGCTCCTTCTCCTCCTGCGAGACCTCGACGTCGGTGGGGGTGAGGAGGAAGACCTGGTCCGCGACGCGTGCCATGGCACCGCCGAGGGCGAAGGCCAGGCCGCTCGAGAAGTCGATGAGGCGCCGCTGGAGGTCGCGGGGCAGGCCCTGGAGGTTGAGGATGACGGGCTGGTTGCCCTTGAGCCGCTCGCCGACCTCCTGGGCGTCGTTGAAGCCCGCCGGCTCGACGATGTGGACGCGCGCGGAGGCCGAGACCGTCCGGATGCCCTGGGGACGCGGGGTGACGGCGGAGCCACCTCCCGCCACCGCGGCCCCGTCGTCGTTGCGCAGGGGCCGCACGGTCGGCTGATCGCGCTCGTCGGGCCGGGCCGGCACCCGCTCCACGCGCTCCGGGCGCTTCTCGTGGCGCTCGTTGCGCTCCCGACGGTCCCGGACGGGGCGCACCGCCGGTTCGGGTTCGACGGCACGAACGGGCTCGCGCGGCGACGCCTCGGCGGGGTCGTCGCCGTAGTCGTCGTAGTCGTACTCGTAGTACTCGTCCTCGTCCTCGAGGCCGAGATACACCTTGGCTCGGCGCCAGAGCGTTGCCATTCGTCCCCTCCTGGTGGTGCAGCGTAGTGGCGGGCGGGGTGCCGGGGTGGACTACCGGACCACGACCATGGCCTGGCGCCCGGTGACGCCGTCACGCCGGTACGAGAAGAGGTCGGCGGAGCAAGCGGTGCACACGCCGACGTCGTCGACCCGCTCGACCCCGGCACCCGACAGCGCCGCCGTCACCCCGGCGGGCAGGTCGAAGGCCGGGCGGCCGGAGTCGCTGCGGGCGCGGACGGCGTCGCCGAGGCGCCGGGCGAGGCGGTCGAGGTCGGCGGCGCCGAACTCGTTGTGGTGGGCGTGGATGCAGGGCCCGACGAGTGCAGCGAGGGGGCCGTCGTCGAGGTCGCGCAGCGCCGCCACCGCGGCCTCCACGACCCCGGCTTCGAGGCCCCTCCAGCCGGCGTGGACCGCCGCCGCCGCCCGCGGGCCCGCTATCGCCACCGGGGCGCAGTCGGCGGTGAGCACTCCGAGGGCCACGCCGCGCGCCGCGGTGACCGAGGCATCGCCCTCCGGCCCGGGG
>JADLDD010000059.1 GCA_020846855.1 Acidimicrobiia bacterium
GTCTGGTCCTGGAGCGGGCACTCGCCGCCGCGGTCGCAGACGGGGCAGTCGAGCGGGTGGTTGATCAGGAGGAACTCGAGGATGCCCTCCTGGACCTTCTTCACGGCCTCCGACTGCGTGTGGACGACCATGCCGTCGGCGACGGGCGTGGCGCAGGAGATCTGGAACCCGCGCATGCCCTCGACCTCGACGAGGCACTGCCGGCACATCCCCACCGGCTTCATCCGCTCGTGGTAGCAGAAGCGCGGGATGTAGGTGCCGTTCTCCTGGGCGACCCGGATCAGCAGCTCGCCGTTGCGGGCCTCGACCTCGCGCCCGTCGATGGTGACCTTGACCTTCTCGTCGCCGCCCCGGACCGGGATGACGAACTGGTGGGTCGACGGCCACTGGCTCATCGGCTGGTCGGCCATCACCCCACCTCCGGCATCGGGACGGTGACCCGGCGCTCGAGACCGGCCCTCGTCGCGCCGGTCCGCTGCTCGACCTCGTCGCGGAACCACCGGACCAGCCCTACGACCGGCGACATGGTGCTGGGGCCGAGGGCGCAGATCGTGGTCTGCGCGAACGGGGCGCCCAGGCCCGGCACGATGTTGTCGCCGAAGTCGAGGAGGAGATCGAGGTCCTCGGGACGCCCCCGCCCGTTGAGGATGCGCCAGAGGACCCGCTCGATCCAGCCCGACCCCTCCCGGCACGGCGTGCACTTCCCGCAGCTCTCGTGGGCGAAGAACTTCGACAGGCGCCAGGCGATCTCGACCGGGTCGACCGTCTCGTCGAAGACCATCACCGCGCCGGACCCGAGCATCGACTTCAGGTCGTTCTGCACGTGGTCCATGTCGAGGGGCGAGTCGAGGTGCTCGGGAAGGAGCCACGGAGAGGACGCGCCACCCGGGATGAAGAACTTCATCTCCCGGCCGTCGGGGATGCCACCCGCGAGCCCGTAGATGAGGTCCCGGAAGGTGACGCCGAGCTCCACCTCGTAGTTGCCGGGCCGGGCCACGTGGCCCGAGACCGAGAAGATGCGGGTGCCGGTGGAGCGCCCCACACCGAGCTTGGCGTACTCCTCGCCCCCCATGCGGATGATGTGCGGGACGGTGGAGAGGGTCTCGACGTTGTTGACGATCGTGGGCTGCGCGTACAGGCCCTGCACGGCCGGGAAGGGGGGCTTGATGCGGGGCATCGCCCGCTCTCCCTCGAGGCTCTCCATCAGGCCGGTCTCGTCGCCGGCGATGTAGGCCCCGGCCCCGCGGTGCAGGACGATCTCGAGGTCGAAGCCCGAACCGAGCACGTCGGGGCCGACGAAGCCCCGCTCGTAGGCCTCGGCGAGCGCCTGGGCGACCCGCTCGGCACCGAGCGCGAACTCGCCGCGGATGTAGATGAACGCGGTGTGGCACTCGATGGCGAACGCGCTGATCACCACGCCCTCGATGAGCTGGTGAGGGTCGCGCTCGAGGAGCATGTGGTCCTTGAAGGTGGACGGCTCGCCCTCGTCGGCGTTGACGCAGAGGTACCGGGGGAAGACGCCGGGCGGCAGGAACGACCACTTCTGGCCCGTACCGAACCCGGCCCCGCCCCGACCCCGCAGCCCCGAAGCCTTGACCTGCTCCTCGCCGATCTGCGCGGGGGTCATGCCGAGCGCCCGGCGCAGGCTCTCGTAGCCACCCGTGGCCAGGTAGCGCTCGATGGTGTGGGAGTCGTCGGGGAAGTCGCGCAGGCGCTGGGTGACGATTCGGGTCTCGGTGACGGCCATCCCTACCCCTGGCTCCCCGAGACGGTGCGGGGCGTGAGGCGCCCCGACTTGTAGTCCTCGACGAGGTCCTCGGCCACCTCAGGGGTGAGCGGACCGTGGTACTCGTAGTTGACCTGCAGCACGGGAGCCTGGTCGCAGGCGGCCAGGCACTCGACCTCCTCGACGGTGACGTCGGCGTCCTCGGAGTAGCGCTGCTGGAGGGCGTCGTAGAGCTCCGGGCCACCGTTCACGTAACAGCTCACGTTGGTGCACACCGACACCACGAGGCGGCCCACCGGATCGCGCTTGAACATCGTGTAGAAGCTGCACGTGCCCAGCACCTGGGCCGGCTGGAGGCCGAGCAACGCCGCGACCTCACGCATGGCGTCGTCGGAGATCCAGCCCTCCTGGTCCTGGACCAGGTGGAGCAGAGGCAGCACCGCCGACTTGGAGTGCGGGTAGAGCGCGATGATCTCGCGAGCCTTGGCGAGGTTGTCGTCGGTCAGCACACGGGGCGGCTGTACGCGCTCGGGGGGTGTCACCGGTCGACCTCTCCCATGATCGGGTCGATGCTCGAGACGATCGCCACCGCGTCGGCGACGAGGGCGTCGCGTCCCATCGCGTCGATGGCCTGAAGGTTGTAGAACGACGGCCCGCGGATGTGCATCCGGGCCGGTTTGGCGGTGCCGTCGGAGACCATGTAGCAGCCGATCTCGCCGCGGGGCGACTCGACCGCCACGTAGGTCTCGCCGGCCGGGACCTTGAAGCCCTCGGTGAAGAGCTTGAAGTGGTGGATCAGAGCCTCCATCGACTCGTCGATGCGGGCCCGCGGCGGCGGCGTGACCTTGAGGTCGGGAACGCGGTAGTCGCCGGGGGGCATGCGCTCGACGCACTGGCGCACGATCTTCACCGACTCGAGAATCTCGGCCAGGCGGATGCGGTAGCGGTCGAAGCAGTCGCCGTTCTCGGTGTAGACGACGTCGAAGTCGACGTCGTCGTAGGCGAGGTAGGGCTGCGCCTTGCGCAGATCCCAGGCGAAGCCGGTGGAGCGGAGGATCGGACCGGTGATCGACAGGTCGAGACACTGCTCGGTGGTGATCGTCCCCACGCCCTGGAGGCGCTCGACCCAGATCGGCTGCTCGGTCAGCAGCTCGTCGTAGTCGCGCACGCCCCGCTCCACGAGGTCGCACACCTCGAGGGTCTGCTCCTCCCACCCGTCGGGCAGGTCGGCGGCCGTACCGCCGACCCGGATGAAGTTGTGGTTCATGCGCAGCCCGGTGATGAGCTCCAGGAGGCGCAGGACCTCCTCGCGCTCGCGCCAGCCGTACAGCATCATCGAGACCGCCCCGATGTCCATGCCGTTGGTGGCCTGGAACAGCAGGTGCGAGGCCATGCGGTTGAGCTCCTGGAGGTACATCCGGATCCACTGGGCCCGGACGGGGAGCTCGAGCCCGAGCAGGCGCTCGGCGGCCATCGAGTAGACCAGCTCGTTGGCGAGGGGCGACGCGTAGTCCATGCGGGTCACGTTGGTGCACCCGTTCACGTAGGTGAGCTCCTCACCCGTCTTCTCCATGCCGGTGTGGAGGTAGCCGATGACGGGCTTGACCCTCAGGATCCGCTCGGCCTGCATCTCGAGCATCAGGCGCAGCACCCCGTGGGTCGACGGGTGCTGGGGACCCATGTTCATGATCGTGGTCTCGCCCCCGCCCTCCGGCCACACGCCACCGGTGATCACGAGGTCCTCGACCCGGCGCATCTCCTGCGCGCCCTCGTCGGTCTGGCGGAGCAGGCGGAGCTCCTCGTCGTCGGGGAGGAGCTCGACGTCCTCGGCCGGGACTCCGGGGGCGTCGCCCGCGCCGGCGAGGCCGGCGGGGTCGCCGGTGGCGTCCGCGGTCACGTCGTCGGGAGTCAGGTCGTCGGGAGTCAGGTCGTCGGGGGTCGTGTCGTCGGTCATGATCGGGTATCTCGCGTCACGCCGGCCGCGGCGGTGTGCAGGGAGGTCGAGGGGCACACTGCGCTCATCGCGGGGCCGGATCGCCCTTGAACCGGACGGGCACCGCGCCCGGCGCGTCGTCCTTGCGGAGCGGGAACCCGACCCAGTCGTCGGGCATGAGGATCCGCGTCAGGTCGGGATGGCCGTTGAACTCGATGCCGAACAGGTCGTAGGTCTCACGCTCCGGGGCAACGGCACCGGCGAACACCGGCGCGAGGCTGTCGAGCGACGGGTCGCCCGCCGGGATCTCGCAGATCATCCGGAGGCGCCGGTTGCGGGGGTGGGAGAGGAGGTTGGCGACCACCTCGAACCGCTCGGGGGCGACCCCGTCCACCCGGACCCGCTCGGGAGCCAGGAGGTGGTCGACGGCGCAGACGTCGAGGAGCATCGTGAACTGCTGCTCCTCGCGCAGGAACGCGCCCACGGCCCGCCAGGCGGCGCGCGGCACGTAGACGACGGGCTGCCCGTGCGACTCGCGGTACACGACCGCGGGGAAGCGCTCCAGCACCGCCGCGGCGACGGGGTCGCCGGGCACCTCGGGCGCGTCGACCTCCGGACCGGCGGCGGGGTCGCCGGGCTCGGGATCGGTCTCGCGCGCTTGGTCGTCGGCCATCTGAGGTGTCGTCTCGGTGGTCGGGTCGCGGGTCAGGGCCTGGTGCGGAGGTGGACGGGCGTTCCGGCCTGCTCCTGGATCTGGATGGCGGCCCCGCCGGTGGGGCTCCCGTGGCGGCGGGCCAGGATCTCGCCGGTGCGGATCTGCTCGTGCAGGGTGAGGATGCCGTGGAGGAGCGTCTCGGGGCCCGGTGGGCACCCGGGCACGTACACGTCGACCGGAACGACCTGGTCGACGCCCTGCACCAACGCGTAGTTGTTGAACATCCCGCCGGTGCTGGCGCACACCCCCATCGAGATGACCCACTTGGGCTCGACCATCTGGTCGTAGACCTGGCGCAGTACGGGGGCCATCTTCTGGCTGACGCGGCCGGCCACGATCATCAGATCGGCCTGGCGGGGGCTGGCCCGGAACACCTCCATGCCGAAGCGGGCCTGGTCGTAGTGCGCGGCGCCGGTGGCCATCATCTCCAGCGCGCAGCAGGCGAGCCCGAAGGTGGCCGGCCAGACGCTGTTGCGCCGGCCCCAGCGGATGAGATCCTCGAGGCGGCCGGTGAGGAAGTTGTGCGGGACCTGCTCCAGCCCCATCAGGCGGCCTCGCCCTCCGCGTCGCCCGCGGAGCCGGTGGGCTCCACGAGCTTGGGCACCTCCCGGGTGCGCAGGACGGGCCGGATCACGCGCTCGGCCACCTGGCGCACCGACCCCCAGGCCAGCGCGCCGGTGGAGAGCAGGTACGCGAAGGGAACGAGCAGCAGCACCAGGAAGAAGCCCATGGCCGCCAGCCCGTAACCCCCGAGGCCGCGGTACACGATGGTGAACGGGTACAGGAACACCACCTCGACGTCGAGGATGATGAACGTGAGCGCGACCAGATAGAAGCCCACCGGGAAGCGCTCCGCCGGCTCGACCTCGGGGACGATCCCGCACTCGTACGGTGCGGTCTTGGCGCGGGTGGAGCGCCTCGGCGCGAGGAAGGTCGAGACGGGAAAGGACACCGCGACGAAGACGACCACGAGGACGACCAGCGTGAAGATCGGCAGGTAGTCGGTCACCTCGGGCGCGTGCCTCCGTCGGCGTTTCGGGCTGCGATTCGGGCTGCGACGCTCACGCTATCCGACCGTGCGCCGCGGAGGTCAAAAGGCGCCGCCGGGGCCGTTCCGTGCCGGTCGGCGGGGTCCGGAGGGCGTCCGAGGCGGCACCCACCGTGGCGGCGCTAGTGGTCGCGCTCCTTGCGGGCGCGGGCCCGGTCGAGCAGGAAGAGGAAGCCCACGACAACCACCAGGAAGAGCGTGAGCAGGACGAAGGCCAACCCGCCGCCCCCGTTGCCTCCCCCGGCGTCGACGGCCTGGCCGTCGTTGGTGCAGGCCCCGAGCAGGGCGGTGAGCGCCGCGAGGGACGCGAGTCGGGCGATCGGGCCGGTGCGGGCGCGGGTCACGGGTACTCCTGGGTCCTAGGCCTTGGCCGGGGCGCCGGAGGGGCGCTCGGCGGGAACCGACGACGCGGCGAGCTCACGCATGTCGAGCTCACGCCAGTGCAGGCTGAGGAGCGTGAGCGCGAAGAGGATGCTCGACGCGATCAGCACGACCAGCGGTGGGACCCGCACCGATCCGAGGTCGCGGATCATGACCAGGTTGACGCGGGGCTGGGCCGGGTCGCACTCGGGGGTCGGCGGCGCCTCGCCGAAGGGCACCTCGACCTCCTTCACCGGGCAGATCACCGACACCGCGTGCTTGGGCTCGTGGAAGCTCAGGTGCAGGAACGGGAACGACCCGTCGAACTCCGCGTGGAACCGCCCGCCGCCACCTGTCTCGTAGGCCGCGACCTGGAGGTAGTCGGTGGTGGCCTGGAACTTCGCGTACGGGCCGGGCGGCGGTGCCTTCTCGCCGCCCTCCGCCTGCGGGATCACGAGGAGCTGGTCGGCTTCGGCCTTGACGTTGGTGGCGTCGGTGGCGCTGAGCTTGCGGCCCTCGGTGAAAATGTCGCGGACGGCCGGGGTCTTGGCCTTGGCCATGCTCTTGCCCTCGACGCTCTCGACGGGCTTCCACGAGGGAACCCGACCCTTGAGGGTGTTGAGCGGCGACGCGGTGGCGAGCCACATCGACGAGAGGAGGACCATGAACCCGCTGAGGGCCGCCGCGGCGATCAGGAACCCGAGCCGGGCGCCGAGGTTGGTGGCCAACAGGAGGTAGACGGACCCGCAGAAGAGCACGACGCCCGCGACCACCACGAGGATGCCGAGGATCGTCGGGTACCACAGGGTGGGGCTCTTCACCCCTTCCGAAGCGAGGACTGTGAGGCTCAACGCTGTCTCCTGCTTCCGGCTAGAGGGACCGCTCGAACATGACGATGGCCCGGATCTGGTCCTCGGTCAGCAACTTCCCGAAGTGGGGCATGCGGCCACTGGAGATGCCCCGAACGCCGTAAGGCTTGTTGGCCTCCACGCCGTCGGCGACCCACGAGATCTGGTCCAGGAACCCCTTGGTCTTCGGGTCGGAGGCCGGGTTGCCCGGGAACTGGGCCAGGGTGGCCCCGCCGGTGAGGTTGGGGCCGAACGCCCCCCCGCCCTGCGGGCCGGGCAGCGGGATCTCGGGCTTGGTGGGGTCGAAGGTGTTCCAGCCCGAGGTGTGGCAGCGCGCGCACTGCTGCTCGAACAGCAGTCGGCCCTGCCCGACCTCGCCGCCGTCGTTCGCGGCGCTCACCTCGTCGAGGTAGGCCTGGGTGTTCTCCACCGCCCGCTTCTGGGCCTCGACGTCGGCTTCGGCGGCGGCGACGTCGGCCCGGGCGGACCGGCGCTCGGCGGTGGTGGTCGCCTGGTCCAGGGCGCCCTGGGCCTGGGTCAGCGCCTCCTCGGCGGCCGCGAGGTTGTCGGTGGCCGTCTTCACCCACGCCTCGGCGTTGGCCACCGCCTTCGAGAGGTCGTCGGCGACCCGGGCCCGGGCCTTGGCCGGGCTGATCTGGATGCTGGCCAGGTACGCGACGAGGTCGGTGACGCTCTGCTCGTTCTTCGGACCGCCCCCGGCCACGCCCCATGCCGGCATCGGCGTGCCCGGACGGCCGTAGGTGATGATCTGGATCACCTGATCGGGCGTGAACCTCAGGAGGATGTCGTTGAGCGCCGGGGCCTTCCACGTGGCCTGGACGGGCTTGGCGTCCTTGTCGGGCTGCATGTCGGAGGTGATCACGAACGGCGCCGAGCCGCCGGAGGCGTCGGTGCCGTGGCAGTCGGCGCACAGGAGCGACTGGGTGGAGTCGTAGGTCTTCATGGCCTTGTTGGAGTAGAGGACGTGGCCCCGCTCCACGGCGCTGTCGTGGTAGCCGGCGGCGAGGGCCTCCTGGCGGCTCGGCTCCCTCAGCCAGTAGAGGGGGAGCGCCACGGCGATGATCGCGGACACGATCAGCGCCCACATGAGGACGTTCTCGAGGTGGGTGGTCTCCAGGACGTCGTCGTCGTGGAAGGGGGTGACGTTCTGGGCCGGCTTCTCGTCGGGGCGGTGGCGGACGCGCAGCACCCGGAACCCGAGCACCCCGAGGATGACCAGGATCGCGACGACGTTGATCGCAATGAGGACGCTACGCAGGGTCACGGGAGGTCAGCCTCCGACGCAGAACGGGCCTTCGGCGCCCTGGCCCGTGGTGTCGGTGCCGATGGGTACGCCGTTGAAGACGGTTGACGTGTCGATGACGAGCGGGCCCGACGGGCCGCCGCTGATCGCGAAGTGGTCCATGCCCCGGGGGGCCGGGCCGCCCCGCTTCTCGCCGACCCGGTCGTACTTGGAGCCGTGGCAGGGGCACTCGAACCACTGGGAGGTCTGGCACCAGGGGACCTTGCAACCGAGGTGCGGGCACTTCTGGTAGAGCGCCAGGAGCCCGAGCTCCTCCATGTTGGCGACGATCGCGTCCTCGTAGACGCCCTTGGCCTTGGCGACGTCGGCCTTCGGGTAGGGCTGGATGTAGGCCCGGGCCTCGGGGAAGTAGACCGGCGCCTTGGTGCTCTGGAGGTCGGCCTTGATGGACGCCGCGGTGCGGCCGGTTCCCACCTTGCCTCCGAAGCCCCCGGCCGACTTGCTGTAGATGAAGGCCAGAGCGGCGCCGCCGAATGCCCCGAGCGACAGGGCCATGGTGGCGAGGATCCCCCGGTTGAAGAACTGCCGGCGGGTGACCCCGAGCGCCTCCTCGTCGACCGGCTCACGCCGGGCGGGGGCCGTAGCGCCGGCCGGCGCCGGGGCCGCTCCGCCCGTGGTGAGCTCCTGGCGCGCCTCGTCGGCCCGCTCGCGCGCCGCCCGGGTGGCCTCGGCGTCGTCGGTCGGGGTGGGCGGGGTGTCGTCGGTCGGGGTGGGCGGGGTGCCGGCCGCGCCGGAGGCCCGGCGGGCGGCGTCGCGCCGGCGCGTCTCGCGGCTGAGCACACCGGTGACCGACCGGTGGCTGCCGCTGGCAACGATCATCGTCGCGGCCAGGGCGATCAGGACCACGATCCCGATTACTAGGGGGATTCCCACGGTCGGTGGCTCCTACAGGTCGAAGTAGATACCGGCGTTCCAGGGGAACACGAAGTTGAACCCCGTGGCCCGGAAGAACGAACCGATGATCACGAGCACGGCCCAGAACATCAGGAACAGCGTGAACAGCGAGATCGCGAACTTCCGGTCGGCCGGCTTGTTGGACGGGTTCTTGTCGACGTAGGGCGCCACCATGAGGAGGAACAGGCCCATGCCCGGGATGGTCACGCCGGCGACCATCGGGTGGAACATGGTCAGGAGCTCCTGGAGCCCGAGGAAGTACCACGGCGCCTTCGACGGGTTGGGCGTCTGGTTGACGTCGGCGAGGCCGAGGAGCGGCGCCTTGACGAGGGCCGAGAAGACCAGCAGCATCGCCGTGACCCCGAGCAGCGCCGCGAACTCGATCACCAGCAGGTGCGGCCAGGTGTGGACCTTGTCCTGGGTCTCGGCCCGGGTCTGCTGGATCGAGCCGGACTTGACGACGGTGAGCAGGCGCTGGGTGTGACCGCCGGGACCGGTGCCCGCCGGGGCCGGGATCGTGGGCGCGGCGGTCGCCGCCGCGCGGGCTCCTCCCGCCGCGGCCGTGGCGCCTCCCCCACCGGCCGCCGCGGCCTTGCGCTTGCGGGACCGCTCGAGGAGGTGCGCCGGCACGCCGCCCTTGCTCTTCGCCGGCTTCTCCTCGCCGGCGGACTCCTCGCCGCCGCTCCCGGCCTCGGCCGCGGGCGCCTCCTCGGTGGTGGGAGCCTCGGCGGCGGCCGGTTCCTCGGCGGCCTCGGGCGCGGCGGGCTCGCCCTCACCGGTCTCGCCCGGCACGGGCAGGCCGAGCGCCTTGCGCCTCTCGGCGCTGCGCTTCAGCAGGTGTTCGGGGATGTCGGGCATCGCTCGCTCCTCCCGGGCCTAGAGCGGCCCGGAGATGCCGCCGTCCTTGCGGACGCGCCAGAAGTGGATGGCCATGAAGATCACGATCACGAAGGGCAGGAGCAGCACGTGCAGGACGTACCAGCGCAGCAGGGTCTCACCCGAGATCTCCTTGGAGCCCAGGAGCGCGTACTTGACGCTGCTCCCGAACACCGGGGTGTAGCCCATCATGTTGGTGCCGACCGTGACGGCCCAGAGTGCGAGTTGGTCCCAGGGCAGCAGGTAGCCGGTGAACGAGAGGAGCAGCGTGAGCGTGAGGAGGATCACGCCGACCACCCAGTTGAACTCCCGCGGCGCCTTGTAGGCGCCGTGGTAGAAGACCCGACTCATGGGCAGGAACACCGACAGGACCATCAGGTGCGCGGCCCAGCGGTGCATGTTGCGGACCAGCGACCCGAAGTACACGGCCGTCTCGATGTTCTGGACGTCGGTCCAGGCCTGGGCCTCGGTCGGCCGGTAGAAGAACATGAGGAAGATGCCGGTGACGGTCAGCAGGATGAAGAGGAAGAACGACAGGCCGCCCAGGCACAGGGTGTAGGACACCTTGACCGCGTGCCGCTTCACCTTCACCGGGTGAAGGTGGTAGAGCACGCTGTTCATGATCACGTAGGAGCGGTTCCGGGGGCTGTCGGTGTAGCCCTTCCGGAAGATCGACCCGGGCCGGAAGATCGAGGTCATCACCTGCGACCCGCCGACCTTCTCGCCCGCCTCCTTGACGCGTGTCAGGAGCTTGGCGCCGGCACCCTGCCCGTTGCCGCCGTTGCTTCCGTTCGCCACGTTCGTGTCTCCTTGACCAACCGGTAGGGGTCGGGGGTCAGAACCGCAGCCCGTAGGCGTAGCCGTGCCGGGGGGTGCGGGTGTGGGGGTCGCCGTCGGCGATGTCGGGGCTGAGCTTGCCGAGGACGATCACGCCGGTGGGGCACCGGTCGACGCACAGGGCGCAGCGGGTGCAGACGTCTTCGTCGATGAGGAACGCCA
>JADLDD010000060.1 GCA_020846855.1 Acidimicrobiia bacterium
GACCACTCCGCCGGGGACCACTCCGCCGGGGACCACTCCACCCCCGCCGGAGGCGGCACCCAGCGGCGCTGCGGCCGACCTGTCCGTACGGTCCGCGGGTCTCGGCCGGTCCGTGGCGGCCAGCCCGGACGGCGGCTACTACGTGCTCGAGGGTGACGGCACGGTCAAGGCCTACGGCGGCGCCCGGTCCTTCGGCCACCCGAGGTTCGGTTGGGACATCGCCCGCGACCTCGCGGTCATGCCCGACGGTGACGGCTACGTGGTCCTCGACGGCTGGGGCGGGGTGCACCGGTTCGGCAGCGCCCGGACCGACCTGCCCGACGGGAAGACCCTCTACTGGCGGGGTTGGGACATCGCCCGGAGCGTGGCCATCGCCCCCGACGGCGGGGGCTACGCGGTCCTCGACGGTTGGGGCGGCGTGCACACCGCGGGTTCGGTGCGGGCCGGGGGCCTCCCCTACTGGCGGGGTTGGGACATCGCCCGGGCCGTGTCGATCTCGCCGTCGGGCGGGGTGTACACGCTCGACGGGGGGGGTGGCGTGCACGCCGCGACAGGGTCGCCGTCGGTCCGGGCCCTGCGGAGCCCCTACTGGCGCGGCCGGGACCGGGCCCGCGACGTCGTGGTCCTGGCCGGCGGCCGGGGCGTGGCGGTCCTCGACGCCTACGGGACCGTCCACGTCCGGGGTGAGGCGCCCGAGGTCTCGGGTCCCGGCATCCGTGACTCCGAGCCGCACTGGCGCGGGCTGGCGGTCGCCGACGGCAGCTACGTGATCGTGCGGCGGTGACCGGGTCGGGTTCCGGAATCCCCGTACCACGGCCGGACCGGGCGTAGCGTCACCGCGGACGCGGCGGCCCGGCAGGTCCCGGGCCACGGCGGGGGGCACCTTCGAATCGGCGATCCCGTCGGTGCCCGTAGCAGAGCGGGACCGCTGTTGCCGGCCGGGTGCGCCGGAGGAGGTTGACCGCGCGTGGGCGACGACGAGGGGACCGTTCCAGGAGGCGACCCGGAGACCGGCGGCGTAGGCGCGGGTTCGCCCCGACCTGACTCCGGGGCGCGCCCGCGCCGGGTCCGCGCGGCCTGGGTCGTCGGCGCGGCGGTCGTGGTAGCCGGGGTTGCGCTGGGCGTGTGGGCGTTCGTCCTCCGTGACGACGATCCCGCCCACACCTCCGGCACCTCCGGCGCGGCCTCCGCGGCGCGCACCGAGCCGCGCCCGGCACCCGCGTCCACGGCGGAGGAGCCGTCGACCACCGTGCCGACCGCGGGCCCAGGGCGTTACCGCGTCGTGAGCGGTCCGGCCGACGTGCCCGGCGCTCCGGGGGAGGTGGCCCTCGGGTTCAACAACGCCGAGCAGGTGGTCGACGCAGGCGACGGCGGAACGCTCCTGGTGCTGGTCTCCGAGGGCGAGCTGCTACTCGTCGAGCGCGACCCAGAGGGCTCGGTCTCGGGTTCCCGGACGCTCGCCGAAGGCGACATCACGCTTCCCGCCGTGGCGAAGGCGGGCGCGACGGTGGCCGTCGCATGGGTCCAGGAGCGGCGCGTGAGGATCGTCGTGTCCGGCGACGCCGGCGCGACCTTCGGCCCGGCGAAGGTCCTGGGGGCGGGAGCCGGTCCGTCGGTGTCCGTTTCCGGCGGACGCGTGGTCGCGGTCTGGCATCAGGGGTCCGAGGCGGCGGCGAGGCCGGGTGGCCGCCCGGGGCCGCACCGGAGCGCCGAGCCCGCCGCCGACGCGGGCGTCTGGTCGGCATGGTACGAGAGCGGCGCCTGGAGCAGTCCGGCGCGCGTCGACGGCTCCACCGGAACTCCGCTCTGGGCGGCTGTCGCGGCGTCCGGCGACGATGTCATCGTCACGTGGCGGGACGATCGCGACGGCGGTGCGTACCGCGTCTGGGTCCGCCGGTCGACCGACGGGGGGCGGACCTGGCACGGCGAGCAGCAGGTCGTCGCCGACCTCAGCGGCGATCCCGACGTGTGCACCGCCGACGGCAAGACCGTGTGGCTGGCCCACCACGGAAAGGGGCACATCTCGCTCCTCCGGTCGACCGACGGTGGCGCCACGTTCCGGGCGCTGGGGGAGATCGGCGACGGGTACTTCGCGCACCTCGCGTGCGGGGCGGACCGCGTGGGCGTCGCCTGGGAGGCCACGACCGAGGGCCACAAGGCCAGCGGCAAGAAGGCGGGCTGGGCGGTCTTCGGTTCGGACGGAGCCGGCCTCGGCCACGGCGAGATCGACGACGGCAGCACCGGGGCCGCGACCGTGCACCTCGCGGGCTCGACCGCCGAGCTGCTGTGGATCGTCACGGGCGACGATCCGCTCACCGGCGCGCTCCGGCACGCGGTGCTGGCTCCCTAGGCCCCTTCGGGAGGCCCCGCGCCCGCGCCGGGCGGGCCGGGCGGCAGCTCGCTGCGCCCGATCGCCTCGCGCAGGTGGATCGGCAGCAGGCCGCGCTGGAGGCTCACGACGCGGCGGCCCTCCGCCGACGAGGGCCGGGCCAGGCGCAGCACCGCCCCGGCCGCCAGCTTGACGGCCGATCCGGCGGCCTTGGCCGCTCCCCAGCGGCGGGCGGCCGCCTCGCCGTGAACCCGGCGGTACCAGTCGTAGTTGGTGGCGGCGAAGCGGGCCGCGCGCTGCGCGCCCCAGGCCTGCGCACCGGCCGCGTTGTGCAGGTGGGGGACGGCCACCTCGCCGTCGAGGACGACCCGCCACCCCCGTTGCCGGACCCGCCAGCAGAGGTCCATGTCCTCGGTGTACATGAACCAGCGTTCGTCGTAGGGCGCCTGCCCCCCGAGAGCCTCGGTGCGGATCACGTGGACGGCCCCGATCGCCCAGTCGACGTCGGCCACGACCCGGTGGTCCGAGTGCCGCTCCAGCCACCAGCGCCTCCCCAGCGCGCCTCGGCGAACACCCGCCGGGGCCAGGCGGGCGGCCTCGAGGGCGACGGAGGGGAACCGGTGCACCGAGTGCTGCTCGGTCCCGTCGGCGTTGAGGAGCCGGGGAACCACCAGACCCACGTCGGGCCGGCGGTCGAGGAACCCCACGAGGGAGTCGAGCGAACCTGCGGGGGGTTCCGTGTCGGGGTTCAGGGCGATCAGGATCCCGGCCCCGCTCGGCGCAAGCGTGAGCGCCTGGTTCATGGCCCTCGCGTAGCCCCGGTTGTCCGGGTTCTCCACGAGGCGGACGCCCGGATGCGAGCGAACCACCTCGGCGCTGCCGTCGGCGGAGGCGTTGTCGACGACGACGATCTCGGCGTCGCGGTCCCCGAGCGCGGCCGGGAGGGCGGCCAGGCACCGGTCGAGGAGCTCGGCGGTGTTCCAGGAGACGATGCCGACGCGCACCCGTGCGCCCACGGGGTCAGCGGTAGTAGTAGGCGGCGCGTGGCACCCTCGTCGAGCGGTTGATCACCACGCCGACCAGGTTCACCCCGGCCCGGTCGAGGGACTCGACGGTGGACCGGACCTCGCGGCGCCGGCTGGTCTGCACGTCGATGACCAGGACCGCGGCGTCGCACTGCGACGCGATGGCGGTGGCGTCCGAGAACAGCGCCGCGGGCGGTGTGTCGACCACCACGAGGCGGACCGCACGCAAGGCGTCGAGGACGTGGCGGAAGGCCCGGGTGCCGAGGACGGCGCTCGGGTCGGTGACCGCGCCCCCGCTGGTAAGCACCCGGAGGAACGAGCTCCCCTCGACCCGGCGCAACGACGCCGCCACGTCGGCGCCCTGGAGCACCTCTCGGAGCCCCGGCTCGCGGTCGACACCCGTCCGTTCGTGGACGGCGGGGCGGCGGAGGTCGCCGTCGACGAGGACCACCTTCTCCTCGAGGTCCGACGCGGCGCGGGCCAGGTGGACGGCGGTGAAGGTCTTGCCGGCCCCGGGGTTGGCGCTGACCATGGCCACGGTGCGCGGATGCCCCGCGCCGTCGAGCAGCACGAGGTTGGTCCGCAGCGAGCGGAAGGACTCGACGACCTCGGCGTCGTCGCCCTTGGGGACCCTCGCCAGGACGGGCAGCCCGGTGAGGCGGGTGACGTCGGCGGTGTCGTCGCTGCGGTTGAAGCGATCGCCGACCGCATGGGCGAGGACCGTGAGCTCGCCGATCACCACCACCGCCACCGCGAAGGCCAGGAGGGCCGACCGCATGGGCTGGGGGGCGACCGGGCTGGACGGCGCCCGGGCGCCGGCGAGCACGAAGACCTGCTGGGTCGGCTGGATGCGGCGGTCGGCCGCGGCTCCGACCAGAGCGTCGAAGTTGCGCTGGACGGCGTCGCGGGCCGGCCCGTCGGGGAGGGTCGCGAGCTGGCTCTGGAGGAGCATCATCTGCTCGTTCAGGGCCTGGAGGTCGCGCTGGAGGGCGTTCGACTGCTGGTCGCCGACGAACCGGACGAGCGCGAGGCCCACGCCGCGGGCCAGCGCCTCGGCCGACTTGCGGTCGGGGCCGGTGGCGCTGACGGTGATGAACCCGGTCTTGCCGGAGGCGTCGACCGACACCCGGTCCATGGCGGTGCCGGTCGAGATGTCGAGGCCTGAGGCCTTGACCCCCCTCGACACCACGTACTGGGTGCCGCCGTAGCGGGCGTAGGTGGTGGCCCAGAAGGCGTCGTTCTCCGACTGGCGCTCGCCCGGGTCGACGGTGCCCGACTGGACGTTGAGCACGGTACGGGCCCGGTACACGTCGGGCTTGCGGGCCTCGAACAGGAAGACGGCAGCCGCGACGAGCAGGGACGCGAGGAGGATGCGCCACCAGTTCGCGAGGATGACCCGGAAATGGGTCATGAGGTCCATGGGCGCGACAGCATACGCCCCCGAACCGGCCCGAAGCGCGCCTCGGCGCTCCCGGGGTACGCTCGTCGGGCCATGATCGCCGTCGCGCGCCGTCGGCTCCCGTTCCGGCTGCCGGGCATCGTGACCATGGGGGCGGTCGCGGTCGGGGTCCTGTCGATGCTCGGCTACGGCCTGTGGCTGCTGGCGGCGGCGGTGATCGTGCCGGTGCTCATCGCCATCCTGAGTCGTCCGCAGCGCGGGGTGTTGCTGCTCATCGCCCTACTCCCGTTCCACGGGCTGCTGATCCTGACCGACCTCCCGAACGCCGCGTGGGCCTGGAAGGAGATCCTCGCCACGGGCGTGCTGGGCCTCACCTTCGCGGCCCGCCCCGAGATCCAGGGCTCACCCGATCGCGCGCTGCCCCGCTGGTCGAGGGTGCTGGGGGCGCTCATGGCCGTGGCGGTCGTGTCGGCCGCATTCGCGCCGAAGTACCAGGCCATGTTCGGGCTGAAGGTGTACTTCTTCTACACGCTGGTCGCGCTGGCCCTCTGGCGGTGTCCGTTCGACGCCGCGGAGCGCGACCACTTCGTGAGCATCCTGATGGGCGTCGGGTTCGTGACCGCCGTCTACGGCATCGCACAACAGGTGATCGGGCAGTGGACCCTCAACTCGTGGGGCTACGAATGGGGAGACCAGCTCCGCACGACGGGCCCGTACCTGCGGTCGTTCTCGACGTTCTCGCAGCCGTTCCCGTTCGGCTACTTCCTGATGCTCGTGATCATCGTCGGCGTCGCGGTGTCGATGGGGGAGCCGGGCCGGCTGCGCAGCCGGCTCTTCTTCGCCTCCCTGCCGGTGCTCGGCGTGGCGCTGGTGTTCACCTTCGTGCGCGGCGCCTGGCTGGGGACCGCCGTCGGCCTCCTGTACCTGGCCTTCCGGCGCCACAAGGTCCTCGTCTACGGGGTGCCGCTCGTCGTGGTGGCCTCCCTCTTCCTCCCGGGCGGGAGCTTCTCCACGTCGGCCTTCGATCCGGCGAGCCTCAACGAGCGCACGACCGGTTGGCAGCGCCGGACCGACGTCCTCCTCGAGGCGCCCCTGGGGCTCGGCACGGGGGCCACGGGCGCCGCCCGAGAGCGGGCCAGCCTCCAGCAGTCGGGCTTCAGCCACGCCGACCTGGTGTGGCCGCGGGAGTCGCTCCGGTACCAGCCCGACAACTGGTACGTGAAGGTCGCGTTCGAGCTGGGTGTGCTGGGCCTGTGGCTGTGGATCGCCCTGGTGGTGTCGATACTGGTCTGGAGCCGGCGGATCGAGGGGCAGGTCGACGGCCACGACGGCGACCTGGTGGCCGCGTTCGGCGCTTTCATGCTGGCGACGATGGTCGTGTCGCTGATCTCGACGTTCTTCGAGGTCGCGCCGATGGACGTGTACTTCTGGATCTTCGTCGGGATCGTGGCCACGATCGCCCCGGCGGTGGGTCGCCGCGCGCCGTCACGCATCCCGCTCCGGGCCCCCTCCGAGGCCTTCGCCCGCACCGACGACCTGGTGGGACCGGGGCCCCGGCGCCCGGCGCGGCACCGCCCGCCGGGCGCGTGATGGTGTCCTCCGGTCCGCGGGACGGCCCCGAGGCGCACGGCGCGGGGGCCGGGTCCAGACCCGATACGGTGTCCACGCCATGATCGCCGTCGCGCGCCATCGGCTCCCGTTCCGGTTGCCCGGCATCGTGACGGTGGGCGCGGTGGCCGTCGGGGCCCTGTCGATGCTCGGCTACGGGTTGTGGCTGCTGGCCGCCGCGGTGGCGGTGCCGGTGGTGCTGGCCGTCGTGAGCCGGCCCCAGCGCGGGATCCTGCTGCTCGCCGCGTTGCTCCCGTTCCACGGGCTGCTCGGCCTCACGAACCTGCCGAACAGCGCGTGGGCGTGGAAGGAGGTGCTGGCGGCGGTCGTGCTGGGCCTCACGTTCGTGGCCCGGCCCGAGATCAAGGCCGCGCCCGGGCGCCGCCTCCCCCCGTGGTTCACGGCCCTGGCGAGCCTGATGGTGCTGGCGCTCGCGGCCTCGGCGTTCTCGCCGCGACTCCAGGCCATCTTCGGGCTCAAGGTGTACTTCTTCTACACCCTCGTGGCGCTGGCCATCTGGCGCTGCCCGTTCGACGCCGCCGAGCGCGACCACCTCGTGAGCATCCTCATGGGCACCGCGTTCGTGACCGCCGGCTACGGCGTCGCCCAGCAGGTCATCGGGCAGTGGACCCTCAACTCGTGGGGGTACGTGTGGGGCACCGACCTCCGGACCACGGGCCCGTACCTGCGCTCCTTCTCGACGTTCACGCAGCCCTTCCCGTTCGGCTACTTCCTGATGCTCGTGATCGTCGTGGGCGTATCCGTGTCGATGGGGGAGCCCGGGCGGCTGCGCAGCCGCCTGTTCTTCCTCTCGCTGCCGGTGCTGGGTGTGGCCCTGGTGTTCACGTTCGTGCGGGGTGCGTGGCTGGGGACCGCGATCGGGTTGCTGTACCTGGCGTTCCGCCGCCACAAGGTCCTCGTCTACGGGGTGCCGCTGGTGGTGGTGGCGGCCTTCCTGGTCCTGCCGGGAGCGAACTTCTCCAGCTCCGCGTTCGACTCGAAGAGCCTCGACCAGCGGACCACGGGCTGGTCGGAGAACATGAACCTGCTCCGGAGCGCGCCCCTGGGGCTGGGTACGGGGTCGACCGGCGCCGCCAAGGAGCGGGCGGGCCTCCAGGAGGCCGGCTTCAGCCACGCCCAGCTCACCTGGCCGCCCCAGGCGAACCGGTACCAGCCCGACAACTGGTACGTGAAGGTCGCGTTCGAGTTGGGTGTGCTGGGCTTGTGGCTGTGGATCGCCCTGATGGTGTCGATGCTGGTGTGGAGCCGCCGGGTCGAGGGGCGCGTCGAGGGTCACGACCGCGACCTGGTGGTCGCGTTCAGCGGGTTCCTGCTCTCGGTGATGGTCGTGTCGCTCATCGCGACCTTCTTCGAGGTCTGGCCGATGGACGTCTACTTCTGGATCTTCGTGGGTGTCGTGGCCACCCTCGCCCCCGACCGGACCACGGCGCGCCGCTCCGGCGTCGGTCCGCTCGCATCCCCGGAGGCGTCCGGCCTCGAGACGGCCGGTTCCACCACCGGGCCGGGGCTCTCGGAGGTGTGAGCGTGCCCTCGGCCGCGCTCCGTGTGGCCGTGCTCGCCGACACGATCGAGGGCCCCGGAGGGATGGGGCGCTACGCCCGTGAGCTGGTCGGGGCGCTCGCGCGCCGTGACGACGTCGAGCTCGTGGTCGTCGCTCCGCCCGAGGGCCGCGAGCGCGTCGCGGCGCTCCCGTCGGAGCGCACCGTACGGTTCCTCCCCCTGCCCGGGCGGGGCCAGGTCGCCGACGCGCTCTGGGAACGGCTGCGCCTCGGCTCCCCGCTCCGGGCCGCCGGGGTCGAGGTCGTCCACGGCACCAAGCACCTCCTGCCCCGGACCCGGCTGCCCTGCGTCCTCACCGTCCACGACCTGACCGTCCTCAGCCGCCCCGCCGAGGCCGGGCGTCTCCGGCGGCTGCTGCTGCCCTCCCAGTACCGGTCGGCGCTCGACCGGGCCGGGGCACTGCTCGCCGTGAGCGCGGCCACCCGCGATCGCCTCGCCGACTTCGACGCCGGGTGGAAGGCCAAGGCCGAGGTCGTCCCGAACGGGGCCAGCTCCGACCTCGCCCTCCTGGACCCGGAGCCCGTCGCCGGCCTGGCCGGGGTGCCGTTCGCGCTGGTGGTCGGCGACCTGTCGCCCCGCAAGAACGTCGACGTCCTCGCCGCCGTCTGGGACGACGTCCACCGCGAGACGGGCGCGGTCCTCGTCCTCGCCGGGGCCGGGGGGGAGAAGGGCTCGGACCTGACCCGCCGGCTCGACGACCTGGAGTCGCGCGGCCGGGCCCGACGCCTCGGGGCCGTCCCCGGGCCGGAGCTGCGCTGGTGCTACGAGAACTGCCGGGTCGTCCTGTTCCCGTCGATCGAGGAGGGGTTCGGCTTCCCCGTGCTCGAGGCCCGCACGTTCGGCGCTCCCGTGGTCGCGAGCACCGATCGCGCCCTGGTCGAAGCAGCTGCCGGCACGGCCGTCCACGTCGACGCGCACGACCGCCAGGGGTGGCGGGACGCCACCGTCAAGGTGCTGGCCGACGGTCGTGGCCACGGTTCCGGGAACGGCCCGGCGGGCACCGCCATGCCCACCTGGGACGAGCACGCCGCGGGTGCCGTGCGCCTGTACCGGAAGGTGCTCGGGGACGGCGGCCGGTGGGCCCGCAGCTCCGAGGACGGGTCGCGCCGGTGAGGGTCCTGATGATCTCCAGCCTGTGGCCCCCGAACGTGTTGGGCGGGGCGGAGCGGTACGCCCACAACCTCGGGGCCCGGCTCGAGGAGCGGGGCCACGAGGTCGCGGCGGTCACGATGGGTGCACCCGGCCGTGCGGTCGTCGACGAGGTGCGACCCTGGCCGTACCGGCTCGAGCAGTACGCCCGGGAGTCCCGGGCGCGCCGGTCGGTGTTCCACCTCCGCGACCTCTACAACCGCGACACCCGCCGCGTGCTGACCCGCGCGCTCGCCGACTTCCGCCCCGACGTCGTGCACTCCCACTCCGTCCAGGGGATGTCGGCCGCGGCGCTGACCCGGCCGTCGGAGATGGGGGTGGCCCACGTCCACACCATCCACGACTACTGGCTGCTCTGCCAGCGGGCGTCGATGGTCGCCAGCAACGGCACGGCTTGCCAGGACCTGTGCGGGGCGTGCGCCGCGGTCTCGCGCTTTCGCGCCCACGCGATGAGGCGCCACCACCCCGACGTGTTCATCGCCGTCTCCGAGGCGGTGGCGCGTGAGCACGCGCGGCTGCCGGCGGTGCGGGACCGCGTCCGGGTGGTGCTCAACGCCTACGACGACCGGACCCCGGCACCCGACCGCGGGGCCCGCGACGGGCCGCCCGTGTTCGGCTTCCTCGGCCAGCTCGTCGAGAGCAAGGGGATCCTCACCCTGCTGCGCGCCTTCGACCATCCCGATCTGGCCGGCGCCCGGCTCCGGATCGCCGGCGACGGGCGGCTGCGGCCCGAGGTCGAGGCGCGGAGGTCGTCCCGGATCGACTACCTGGGGTGGGTCGACGACGCCGGCCGCGACGAGCTCCTCGCGTCCATCGACTGCCTGGTCGTGCCGTCGGAGTGGAAGGAACCGGGGAGTCTCGTGATCACGGAGGCCCGGGCGGCCCGAATCCCGGTCATCGGCAGCCGGATCGGCGGCACCCCGGAGATGGTCACCGACGGATCAGCACCCCTGATGTTCGAGGCCGGCGACGTCGCCGGGTTGCGCGAGCGCATGGTCGCGTTCGCGACCGACCCCGACCGCTTCCGGCGCTTCGACGGTGGAGGCCCGACCTGGGAGGAGCACCTCCGGCTGGTGCTTCGGGCGTACGACGACGCCCGGGCCGCCGCCCTGTCGAGCGGGACGACGGCCGGGTAGGGTGCCCGGGGGGAAGAGGCCGCCACCCGGTGGTCCGGGGCGCACGACCGGGTGCGCGACCACCCCCGACGTGCCAGGACCGAAGGGGCCCACTGCCATGGAGGCCACCGCGCGCCGAGCTCGACCGCCCGAGGGCGGCGGTGCGGGCCGACGGGGAGAAGGGCCGGGGGCCGCCCCCGTCGGCGGGGTCGTCCCGGGCGCGTCCGTCCCGCCGCCGGTCGGGAACCGGGCGTCCGTCCGCGTCGCGATCGTGCTGGGCGTGCTGGTCGTGGCGGTGGGGGTGGCCCTGCGCTTCTTCACCCGTTCCGACCTCTGGTCCGACGAGGCGCTGGCGGTCAACATCGCCGACCTGCCCCTGCGGTCGCTGCGTAACGCGCTGCGCCAGGACGGCGCCCCGCCCCTCTACTACGGGCTTCTCCACGGCTGGGTCCGGGCGTTCGGGACCGGCAACTTCGGCACGCGGTCGCTCTCGGGCGTCTTCGCGGTCGCGACGCTGCCCCTGGCCTGGTCGGCGGGGGCGCACCTCGACGGGCGCCTCGCCGCCGAGGGTCGGGTGCGGGAGGGGAGCCGCCGGATCGCGGCGCTCACCCTCCTGATCCTCGCCGCGTCGCCCTTCGCGCTGAGGTACGCCACCGAGGCGCGCATGTACTCGATGGTGATCTTCTGGGTGTTCCTCGGCTACGTCGCGGTGACGAGGTCGCTCGACCGGTCCCCCGGGCCCTGGCTCGCGGTGGTCGCGGCGACCACCGCGTTCGTCCTGTACTCCCACTACTGGGCCTTCCACCTCGTGGCCGTCGTCGGCCTGTGGCTCGTCGTGGAGGTCGTCCACGGGCACCGCCGCCGGGCGGCCGCGTGGACCCTCGGCGCGGTGGCGCTGGGCGCGTTGGCGTTCCTTCCCTGGCTCGACGTGTTCCTCTACCAACTCCGGCACACCGGTACGCCCTGGTTGGCACCGGCGAGCCTCAAGAGCGGCGCCGCCACGACGGCGACCGGCTTCGCCGGAGGATCGAAGGTCATGGCCCTCGTGCTCCTCGGCCTCGCCGGGTTGGGCGTCGTGTTCCGCCGGCTGGGAGCGGGTGGTTGGGAGCTCGACCGCAGCCGCGGCGTCCTCACGGGCTCGCGCCCGGAGGCGCTGATCGGCTCGGCGGTGGTGGTGGTCGGCCTGGTCTCCGGCCGGCTGCAGGGGTCCGCGTTCGAGGCGCGATACGCGGCCGTCGCGTTCCCTCTATTCGTGCTCTGCGTGGCGGCCGGGATCGCCGTCCTCGAGGGTCGAGCCGTCCGGGTCGGAGCCGTGACCGTGGTCGTCCTCGCCGGCTTCGTGATCGGCGGTCGCGCCCTGTGGGAGAACCGTACGCAGGCGTCCCAGTCGGCCGCGGTGATCCGGCGGGGCGCCGTGCCGGGCGACGTGGTCGCGTACTGCCCCGACTCCATCGCGCCCGACGTGAACCGCCTCCTACCCGGGGGAGAGGGCCTGACCCAGATGACCTTCCCCGGTGAGCGCGGCCCGCGCCGCATCGACTGGCGCGACTACGACGAGCGGGTGCGCCGGGCCGCGCCGTCGGCGTTCGCCCTCCGGGCCGTGCGGGAGGCCGGACCGCAGGGGACGGTCTGGTTCGTGTGGACCCACGGCGTCGAGTCGATGGCCGGGAAGTGCGAGCAGGTGATGCGCGCCCTCGGGCGCCTCCGGCCGGACCATGCCCCGTCGGTGGAGCCCGACTCCGACTTCTTCGAGAAGCAGGGGCTCATCCGGTACCCGCCGCCCCGGCCCTGAGCCGGGCGGCCGCCTCGCCCGTGGCGGGGGAGCGTTGACCTGTCCCGGGATGGGCGCGTCCGGCGACCGCGTCGAATTGTCACGGAGCGTGTTCCCGTCGTAGACTCCGACCGGGCGAGAGGAACGTCGACGGGCGTTCATGGGCGTTCACGAAACAGCGGTGTTCATGGGCGTTCGTGGCATTTATGGGCAGTGCATTGCGAGGAGACGGGTTTCTGCCTGCTCGCACATCCCGTAGGGGTTCAGGGCCCTGAGCGGGACCGTCGAGCCCGCTCGGCATCCGGCCGCGGCGGCGAGACGCCGAGGCCGGCGGAGAATGCCGGCACCGGATGCGGTCGCCGTCATAGATCCGGGTCCCCGGCGTATACGGGACGTACGCAGGCCACGGAGGGCGTGGGGTGCAACAGCCCTGCACGGGAGGCAGATGAACACCGATCGGTTGGTGTTGCACGGGCGTGACGCGCCGCGCGCCGCCGCTGAGTTCGGGTCGGCGCTCGCGCCGGGTCGGGGCGCGCCCTGGCTTCGGCGGGTCCTGCTGATAGTCGACGGCGCGTGCGTGCTCGCGGCGTGGGCCGCGGTGATAGTGGTCTTCTCGGGTGCCTTCCTGCCCGAGCCCTGGTCGGCTGCCGACGCCGCGATCGGTGTGGCGGTCCTCACGGCCGGAACCCTCGCCGTGATCGGCGGCCAGAAGCTGTACCAGGCCCGGGTGTGCGGCGTGCGGGCGGTGGAGACCGCGGGCCTCGGACGGGCCGCGGCCCTGTCGGGCCTGGTGGGCTACCTGGCGGCGAGGCTGCTCGGCGAAGACCTCGGAGCGTGGGCGATCGTGGCCGGCGTCGGGCTCACGTTCGTGTTCCTGACCATGGGCCGGGCGGCCTACGGAGGGTGGTTGCGGCGGGTTCGCACCCAGGGCCGCTACTGCCGCCCGGTGGTCCTCATCGGGTCGGCGGCCGAGGGCTTCGAGCTGGCGCGCCTCGTCGACCAGCACCCCGAGCTCGGGTTCCGGCTCTGCGGCGTGGCTGGTGACCGGCCCGATCCCGCCACCTGGCCGGCCGAGGTGCCGTGGCTCGGCGGGCTCGACGACGTCGAGCACGTCCTGGCCCGGGAAGGCGCCAACGGTGTGATCATCGCCGCCAGCGACGTCGGGCCCGACGACCTCAACCGCGTGTCGCGCGAGCTCCTCGACATCGGCGCCCACGTCCACATCTCCAGCGGACTCCGCGGCATCAGCCACCACCGCCTCCGGGCCCTGCCCTTCGCCCACGAGCCGCTCTTCTACCTCGAGCAGAACACGCTCTCGGTCTGGCAGCGGGCCGTCAAGCGGACCATCGACGTGGTCGCCTCGGTCCTGCTGCTCGTGCTCTCGGCCCCGCTGATGCTCGTGGCGGCGCTGGCAATCAAGCTCGGCGACCGCGGCCCCGTCCTGTTCCGGCAGTCCCGGGTCGGCCTCGACGGCCGCCCGTTCACGCTCTACAAGCTCCGGACGATGGTCCCCGACGCCGAGGAGCGCCTGGTCGATCTCACCCACACCAACCAGCGGCGCGGTGGTCCGCTCTTCAAGCTCGCGGCCGACCCCCGCCGCACGCGGGTCGGCCACGTCCTGGAGCGCGCCAGCATCGACGAGCTGCCCCAGCTCTGGAACGTGCTGCGGGGCGAGATGAGCATCGTGGGCCCCCGCCCGGCGTTGCCGCACGAGGTGGCTCAGTTCGACGACGAACTGCTCGCGCGCCACCGCGTCCCGCCCGGCATCACGGGGCTATGGCAGGTGGAGGGACGCGACAACCCGGCCTTCGACGTCTACCGGCGCCTGGACCTCTTCTACATGGAGAACTGGTCGTTGGGGCTCGACCTGGCGATCGTGTTCTCGACCGTCCAGGCCGTCTTCGGCCGGATCCTGCACCAGGTGCGCCTGTTGTTCTCCCGGCGTCGCCCGTCCCGCCCCCGTCGCGCGGTCGGGCTCGACGAGGTCTCGTGAGAGCGCTTCCCTGCGACTGGTCGCGCCCGATCGTCTTCTGCGCCGCCACGCCGTGGCACGGGAACCGCATGGGCAACCAGCACATGGCCGCCCACCTGGCGCGGTTCGCTCCGGTCCTGTACGTGGATCCCGGGGTCTCGCGCCTCGCGGGGTTTCTACGGCGTTCCTCTGCCGCGCACGCGCGCAAGCCGCTCGAAGTCGTAGCCGACGGCGTAGCGCAGTTCACGCCGCCCGCTTGGCCGGGGCAGAACCGCCCCGGGATGCGTCGTCCGACCGATGCCGTCGTGCGGCGAGCGATCCGGGGGGTGCTCAGGGCATCCGGGGCGCGTCCCTCCGCCATCGTCGTGTCGGGTCTCGACGACGTCTTCGGTGCGGCGCCGGGCTCCCTCAGGGTGCTCTACGGCACCGACGACTTCGTCGCCGGCGCCGAGTTGATGGGGATCTCGGCCGGTCGCCTCGAGCGCGACGAGCGGGCGAGGTTGGAGGAGGCCGATCTCGTGGTCGCGGCCTCGCCTGTCCTTGCGGAGCGCTGGAGGACCCTGGGCCGCGACCCGGTCCTGGTCCCCAACGGATGCGACGTCGACACGTTCGCAGCGGTCGACGCCGAACCGTGGCCGTCCGACGTCGTCCTCCCCCCGCCGATCGCCGGGTTCGTCGGTCACCTCTCGCACCGCATCGATGTCAGCCTCCTGGAGGAGGTCGCTCGTCGGGGTAACTCCCTCCTCATCGTCGGCCCACGCCAGAACGGGTTCGACATGACGCGCGTAGACGCGCTGCTGGCCCTGCCCAACGTCCAGTGGGTCGGACCTCGATCCTTCGAGGCGCTCCCCGCGTACCTCCGGGCCATCGACGTGGGCCTGGTGCCCTACGCGGCCTCCGGCTTCAACCGGGCCAGCTTCCCGCTCAAGGTCCTCGAGTACCTGGCGGCGGGGCGGGGCGTGGTCTCCACGCCTCTTCCCAGCGTGGAGTGGCTCGGCACCGACCTCGTCTCCGTCGCCACCGGGGCGACGGAGTTCGGCGACGCGGTGGAACGCGCGTTCCGTGGTGCGCGAAGCTCCGAACTCGTGGCGGCCCGGCGGGAGCTCGCCCGGCGTCACAGCTGGCGGTCAAGGGCGGAGACCCTTGCAGCGTCAATGGGACTGGGCAACTCGGAAGCACCCGCGCCCATCGTCGATGGGGTTCACGGATCTTCCGATCTGCGGCCCGGTCGACCACGCACAGTGGTATAGATTCGATCGCCTGCTGATCGTGTCCTCGGGAGGCTCGGTGGGAAGCACACACAGGGACGTGTACGTAGGGGTCGCGCGGCGGGTCCGTCGGGCCGTGGCCGGCGTCCCCGCTCGGCGCGCCCTTGCTGTGGTCGCCGCGGCCGCCCTCGTCGCCGCGACGCTTGCCGTCCTTCCGCTCGTCCCGGCGCCGACGTCGGCCGCCGGCCCGTGCGACCCGCCGATCGCCAACCCCGTCGCCTGCGAGAACACGAAGCCGGGTACGCCTCCGTCGCAATGGTTCACGACGTCCGACGAGAGCATCCAGGGCTTCCCCACCGATATCAGCACCAACGTCGGGGGAACCGTCAGGTTCAAGATCAACACCCCGTCGACCAGCTACTCGATCGACATCTACCGCATCGGGTGGTACCAGGGGAACGGCGCCCGCAAGGTGGCGTCGATCAGCCCGAGTGCGACGCTGCCCCAGAGCCAACCGGCCTGCCTCTCCGACCCGACCACGGGTCTCGTCGACTGCGGCAACTGGGGGGTGTCCGCGTCGTGGGACGTCCCGGCCGACGCGGTGTCGGGGCTCTACTTCGCGTACCTCAACCGCAACGACGCCTCCGCCGACAACGTGATCCCGTTCGTGGTGCGCCAGGACTCGTCCACGTCGAAGGTCCTGTTCCAGACCAGCGACACCACGTGGCAGGCCTACAACCGCTACGGGGGGAACAGCCTCTACTTCGGCAACCCGGTGGGTCGGGCCTACAAGGTGAGCTACAACCGGCCCCTGCGCGGCGCGAGCGAGGAGAACGAGCTCTGGAACGCCGAGTACCCGATGATCCGCTGGCTGGAGCGCAACGGCTACGACGTCTCGTACCAGAGCGGCATCGACACCGACCGCCTCGGCGCCGCGAACATCCAGCACCACCAGGTGTTCCTCACCGCCGGCCACGACGAGTACTGGTCCGGGAACCAGCGGGCCAACGTGGAGGCGGCACGCGACGCCGGCGTGAACATGGCCTTCTTCAGCGGCAACGACGTGTTCTGGAAGACCCGCTACGAGCCCAGCATCGACGGATCCGGGACCACCTACCGCACGCTCGTCTGCTACAAGGGCACGCACGACAACGCCCAGATCGACCCGACCGGCATCTGGACGGGCACGTGGCGCGACCCGCGCTTCAGTCCCCCGGCCGACGGCGGACGCCCCGAGAACGCGCTGCTGGGGACCATCTTCACGGTGAACGGCGTGCGGAACGACGCCATCACCGTCCCGGCCGCCTACAAGGGCATGAGGCTCTGGCGCAACACGTCGATCACGTCGCTGCCGACGGGAGGGGTGGCGACGTTCCCGGTCGGCACGCTCGGCTACGAGTGGAACTCCGACCTCGACAACGGCTTCCGGCCCAAGGGGCTCATCGACCTCTCGTCGACGACGATCACCATGGACGGCGACTACGTCATCCAGGACAACGGCTCGAACTACGGCCCGGGGACCGCTACCCACAACCTCACCCTCTACCGGGCGGCGAGCGGGGCGCTCGTCTTCAGCGCGGGCACCGTGCAATGGGCGTGGGGTCTCGACTCCGAGCACAGCCGTGGCGACGAACCGGCCGACCCCCGGATGCAGCAGGCGACCGTGAACCTCTTCGCCGACATGGGTGTCCAGCCGGCCACCCTCCAGTCGGGCCTGGTGGCGGCCACCGCGTCGACCGACACCACGGCGCCGACCGCGACGATCACCAGTCCCGCGGCCGGCGCGACCGTCTACACCGGGCAGGCCGTCACGATCAGCGGGACCGCGACCGACGTGGGCGGGGGCGTGGTGGGCGGCGTCGAGGTCTCCGTCGACGGCGGTACGACCTGGCACCCGGCCCAGGGCACCACGAGCTGGAGCTACGCCTGGACGCCCACGCAGACCGGCTCCATGTCGATACTGGCCCGGGCCACCGACGACAGCGTCAACACCCAGTCCACCCCGGTGAGCCGGGCCGTCGACGTCACCTTCCAGTGCCCGTGCACCATCTTCGGGAACCAGGTGCCGAACACGCCGTCGGTCACCGACACCACCCCCACCGAGGTAGGGGTCAAGTTCCGCTCCGACGTCGCCGGGCAGGTCACCGGCGTGCGGTTCTACAAGGGTACCGGCAACACCGGAACCCACACCGGCCACCTCTGGACCTCCACGGGGACGCTGCTCGCGACCGTCACCTTCGCCGGTGAGACGGGGTCCGGCTGGCAGACGGCCAACTTCCCGTCCCCGGTGTCGATCGACGCCAACACCACCTACGTCGTGTCGTACTTCGCCCCCAACGGCCGCGTCGCGGGCGACAACAACGCCTTCACCAACGCCGGGGCCGACGTCGCTCCTCTCCACGCCCTGAAGTCGGGCGTCGACGGCGCCAACGGCGTCTACAACGACGGCGGGTCCGGCTTCCCCACCTCGAGCTACCGTGACTCGAACTACTGGGTCGACGTGGTGATGAGCGCCGACAACGGCCCCGACACCACGCCGCCCACCGTCACCGCGCGGGTCCCGGCCGACGGCGCCACCGGCGTGAACGTGGGCGTGAAGCCCACCGCGGTGTTCAGCGAGGCGGTCCAGCCGTCGACCGTGTCGATCGCCGTCACGGGGCCGGGTGGACAGGCCGTCCCGGGGACCGTCGCCTACGACGCCGGGGCGCTGGCCGCGACCTTCACCCCGACCGCGCTGCTCGCGACCTCGACCGCGTACACCGTCACGGTCAGCGGGGCCAAGGACCTGGCCGGCAACACCATGGCGCCGACCTCGTGGGGGTTCACCACCGCGGGCGTCGCCACCTGCCCGTGCTCGATCTGGAGCAGCGACACCGTACCTACCAACGCCGCCTCCTCCGACGGTGCCGCCGTGGAGGTGGGCGTCAAGTTCCGCTACGCCGCGGCCGGCCTGGTGTCGGGGATCCGCTTCTACAAGGGAGCCGGCAACACCGGTACGCACGTCGGCAACCTGTGGACGTCCTCGGGCCAGCTCCTCGCCACCGGCACCTTCGTCAACGAGACCACCACCGGCTGGCAGACCCTCACGTTCGCCAACCCGGTCGCGATCGCGGCGAACACCACCTACGTGGCGTCGTACTTCGCCCCCAACGGGCACTACGCCTGGGACGCCAACTACTTCACGGCCTCCGGGTACGACAACCCGCCGGTCTCGGCGCTCCAGTCCGGGGCCGACGGACCCAACGGCGTGTACCGGTACGGGGCGAACAGCGGCTTCCCGACCGACAGCTATCAGGGAACGAACTACTGGGTCGACGTCGTGGTGGGGCCCGACAACACACCTCCGATCGTCACCGCCACCACGCCGGGCTCGGGTGCCACCGGGGTCTCGATCGGGGCCAAGGCGTCGGCGACGTTCAGCAAGCCGGTCCAGCCGGCCACCGTCACCTTCGAGCTCCGCAACGCGTCCAACCAGGTCGTGCCGGGATCGTCATCGGTCGACCCCGCCAACACGGTGGCCACGTTCACACCGTCGAGTGCGCTCTCCTCGGGTGCGACGTACACCGCCACCGTCAGCGGAGCCAAGGACCAGCAGAACAACACCATGAGCCCGCACAGCTGGTCGTTCACGGTCGGCGGCCCCGCCGCGTGCCCGTGCTCGATCTTCAGCAGCGACCAGGCTCCGGCCGCGGGGTCGTCCGCCGACGTCACCCCGACCGAGGTGGGTGTGAAGTTCAGGGCCACCACGAGCGGCTTCGTCACCGGGGTGCGCTTCTACAAGGGGACGGCGAACACCGGAACGCACGTGGGCAGCCTCTGGACCACGAGCGGTCAGCTCCTCGCGTCAGCCACGTTCACGGGTGAGACGGCCTCGGGCTGGCAGTCCGTCCAGTTCGGTGCCGCCGTGCCGGTCACCGCCGGTACCACCTACGTGGCCTCGTACTACGCGCCCAACGGCCGGTACGCCGCGACCCTCGACGGCTTCGCCGCGGCCGGGATCGACAACCCGCCGTTGAGCGCACTCCAATCGGGGGTCGACGGTTCGAACGGTGTGTACCGCTCGGGTAGCACCGGGTTCCCCAACGACAGCTACCGGTCCACCAACTACTGGGTCGACGTGACCTTCACGCCGGGCTCCGCGGTTCCCGTGACCGTGACCGACACCACCTCCACGCAGTTCCTGGCCGGCACCGTGGCGGGCACCGCGGTGACCGAGAGCCTCGACGGCGAGGTCAGCCTCGCTCCCGCGGCGGGGGCCGAGATGTACGGGTCCTCGCTGCCCGCCGGCTTCTCGTCGGCGCCGTCGCGCTCGGGCGGTACGGCCCGGGTGTCGGCCGGCCTGCTGTCCGTCGAGGGGGCCCGGGCGTACAGCACCTCCCCGTTCGGGGTCGGTAGGACGCTCACGTTCCGGGCGTTCTTCCGGGCCGGGGCTGCCGAGCAGGTGGCCGGCCTCGGCGGCACGGGCAGTGCGGGGCCGCCCTGGGCGGTGTTCTCCACCCGCGGCGGCGGCCGGCTGTGGGCCCGGACCGCGGCGTCCGGATCGTCGTACGCCGACACGTCCCTGGGCACCGCCGCCCTCGGAGGCTGGCACGTGTTCGCGATCACGTGGAACCCCGGCAGCGTCATCTACAGCATCGACGGGACGGTGGTGGCCAACCACGCGGTGGCCCCGGCGGGTCCGCTGGGAGTCCTGGTCGGGGACCGGCGCGTGGAGGGTCGGCCGCTCCAGGTCGACTGGATCCGTCTCGGGCCGTTCGCGGCGACCGGCACGTTCACCTCGCGCGTCTTCGACTCCGGGGGTGCCACGACCTGGACGTCGGGTTCGTGGCTCCAGGACGTGCCGGCGGGGGCCTCACTGTCGGTCTCGGTACGGGCCGGGAGCACGCCGGTCCCCGACGGGACGTGGGGTGCCTTCGCGCCGGTGTCCAGCGGTGGCCCGGTCAACGCGTCGGGTCGGTACCTCCAGTACCAGGTGACGATGGCGCCGAGCCCGGCGGGCGACCCGCCGTTCCTGTCGTCGATCTCGTTCCTGGGAACGCAGTGACGCCCCGTTCGTCCTCGGTAGCCTGACTTCCGTGCCTGCCGCCGGAGGACCGGTCGGCGTCGCGGTGGTCGGCGCCGGCTACTGGGGCCCGAACCTCGTCCGCAACCTCGGGGCGCACCCCCGCTGCGACCTGCGCTGGGTGTGCGACCGCGACCTCGACCGCGCCGCCGCGGCGGTGGGCCGCCACAGCACCGTAGGGGTCACCGACCGGGTCGCCAAGGTCCTCGACGACGAGTCGGTGGAGGCCGTGGCGGTGGCGACCCCGGCCGCGACCCACGCCGAGGTCGTGACCGCGTGCCTGGAGGCCGGCAAGCACGTCCTGGTGGAGAAGCCCCTGGCGGCGTCGGTCGCCGAGGGGCGGGCGCTCGTCGCCGCCGCCGAGACCCACGACCGGGTCCTGATGTGCGACCACACCTACTGCTACACGCCCGTGGTCCGCCGGATCCGTGAACTGGTTCGCAGCGGCGCGCTGGGCGAGATCCACTACGTCGACTCGGTCCGGATCAACCTGGGGCTCGTCCAGCGCGACGTCGACGTCTTCTGGGACCTGGCGCCCCACGACCTGTCGGTCCTCGACGTCGTGCTCCCGCCGGAGCGTCGACCGGTGGCCGTCGCCGCCCACGGGGCCGACCCGATCGGTGCCGGCCGCGCCTGCGTCGGCTACCTGACCCTCCCGCTGGGCGGGGGGGCGATCGCCCACGCCCACGTGAACTGGCTCAGCCCGACGAAGATCCGCACCACGATCGTGGCCGGATCGCGGCGCATGCTGGTCTGGGACGACCTCAACCCGTCGCAGCGCCTCAGCATGTACGACACCGGCGTGGAGCGGTTGGAGCCCGGTGAGGACGACACCCGGCGGGAGGCGATGATCTCCTACCGCATCGGCGACATGACGGCCCCGGCTCTCGCCGAGCGGGAGGCGCTGGCCGCGGTCGTCGACGAGCTCGTCGCCGCGGTGCGCGAAGGCAAGCCGCCGCTCACCGACGGTCGGTCGGGCCTGCGGATACTGGAGATCCTGGAGGCGGCGACGGCCAGCCTCGACGCCGGCGGGGCGACGATCCCGCTGGGCGGCGCACCCGCCGGGGACAGGCACGAGGACGGCGGTCGCCGTCCCGGCAGCGGGCGGGATGCTGCGGAGGCGGATCGGCCGTGAAGGGGTCGCGGGTCCTCATCACGGGCGGCGCCGGCCTCATCGGATCCACCATCGCCGACCAGCTCGTCGACCTCGGCGTGGCCGAGATCGTGGTTCTCGACGATCTCAGCCGGGGCCGGCTGTCCAACCTGGCGGCCGCGTCCGACCGGGGTCCGGTCACGACCGTCGAGGGCGACATCCGCGACCGCAAGCTGGTGCGGAGCCTGCTCGACGGCATCGACGTCCTCTTCCACCAGGCCGCCCTGCGGATCACCCAGTGCGCCGCGGAGCCCCGCCTGGCGCTCGAGGTGCTCGTCGACGGCACGTTCACGGTCCTGGAGGCCGCGGTGGAGGCGGGCGTCCCTCGCACGGTGGCGGCTTCGTCGGCCTCGGTGTACGGCCTGGCCGACGAGTTCCCCACCCCGGAGACCCAGCACCCGTACCACAACCGCACCCTCTACGGCGCGGCGAAGGTCTTCAACGAGGGGCTGCTGCGCAGCTTCCACGACATGTACGGCCTCGACTACGTGGCCCTCCGGTACTTCAACGTCTACGGGCCCCGCATGGACATCCACGGCGTCTACACCGAGGTGCTGGTCCGGTGGATGGAGCGCATCGACGCCGGGGAGCCGCCGCTGATCCTCGGCGACGGTCACCAGACCATGGACTTCGTCTTCAGTACCGACATCGCCCGGGCCAACGTCCTCGCCGCCCGGTCGGATGTCACCGACCGGGTCTTCAACGTCGCCAGCGGCGCCGAGACGAGCCTGCGCGAGCTGGCTGCCGCGCTCCTCGACGTCATGGGCTCCGATCTCGAGCCCGAGTTCGGCCCCGAGCGGTCGGTGAACCCGGTGTCCCGGCGCCTGGCCGACACGCGCGCGGCACGGGAGGCCCTGGGCTTCGAGGCCGAGGTCGACCTTCACGAGGGGCTTCGCCGCCTGGTCGACTGGTGGCGGGCCGAACGGGCCGCGGCGGAGCAACCGTGACCGCGGCCGGCACCGGCACGATCCCCATCATGCGCCCGTGGCTGGGGCGCGAGGAGGCCGAGGCCGCGGCCGAGGCGGTGGCGTCGGGGTGGGTCGCGCAGGGACCCCGGGTGGCCGAGCTTGAGCGGGCCGTCGCGGCGCGCGTCGGGGCGGCCGACGGGGTGGCCGTCTCCTCGTGCACCACGGCGCTGCACCTCGCCCTGGTCGTGCTGGGTGTCGGGCCCGGCGACGAGGTGGTCGTGCCCTCCCTCTCCTTCGTCGCCACGGCGAACGTGGTCCGGTACGTCGGGGCGACGCCCGTCTTCGCCGACGTGGAGCCGGCCACCGGCAACCTGGCTCCCGGCACCATCGAACCGGTGCTGTCGCCACGGACGCGGGCGGTGATCCTCGTCCACCAGGGCGGGGTGCCGGCCGACGTCGACGCCGTCCGGGGCCTCTGCGCCCCGCGGGGTGTGGAGATCGTCGAGGACGCCGCGTGCGCGATCGGGGCCGAGCTCTACGGCCGGCCGGTCGGGGCCCACTCCGACCTCGTCGCGTTCTCGTTCCACCCGCGCAAGGTCATCACCACGGGCGAGGGAGGGATGGTGATGACCCGGCGACCCGAGCACGCCGCGAGGCTGCGCCGCCTCCGTGAGCACGGCATGAGCGTCAGCGCCGCCGACCGGCACGCCCGCCGGGAGGTGGTGCTGGAGGAGTACCTCGAGGTCGGCTTCAACTACCGGATGACCGACATCCAGGCCGCCGTGGGCCTGGTGCAGCTCGAGCGCCTCGACGCGATCGTCGAGCGGCGCCGATCCCTGGCCACCCGCTACCGCGATCGGCTGGCGGGCCTGCCCGGCCTCCGCCTCGTCGACGACCCTCCTCACGGCCGGTCGAACTTCCAGTCGATGTGGGCGTTGCTGCCCGACGACTTCCCTGTCTCGCGCGACGACTTGCTCCAGCTGCTCCTCGACCGGGGGATCTCGGCCCGGCGCGGCATCATGGCCTCCCACCTCGAGCCCGCGTACGCCGCCACCCCCCACGTCCCGCTGCCGGTGACCGAGCGCCTGACCTCCGGTAGCCTCATCCTGCCGCTCTTCCACGAGATGACCGAGGCCGACCAGAACCGTGTGGTCGAGGGGCTGTACTCGGCCGCGGGGACGCGCGAGCGGTGAGGCCCGTCCCCCTCCTCATCGTCGGTTCGGGCGGCTTCGCACGGGAGACGGCGGAGGCGGTGCGGGCCGGGGCCGCCGATCCGGCCGCCGGGGCGCTCCGGGTGATCGGGCTCCTCGACGACGATCCGTCCCGCCACGGTGCCCAGGTCGACGGGCTGCCCGTACTGGGCCCGTCCGACGCCGTCGCCGACCACCCCGAGGCCCGCGTCGTGGTCTGCACAGGGAGCCCGGCCGACTACGGGTCGCGGCGCCGGATCGTCGAGCGCCTCGACCTCGCTGCGGAACGCTGGGCGACGGTCGTCCACCCCGCGGCGGCCCTCGCCCCGTCGACCCGGCTCGGCGCCGGGACGGTCGTCCTGGCCGCGGTGGTGACGACCACGTCGATGGTCGTGGGGGATCACGTCGCGGTCATGCCGGCGGTGGTCCTCACCCACGACGACCAGGTCGGCCCGTTCGCCACCTTCGGGGCCGGAGTGCGGCTCGGCGGCGGCGTGACCGTGGAGAGCGGCGCCTACCTGGGTGCCGGGGCGGTGGTCCGCGAGCGGCTGACGATCGGCGCCGGGGCCCTCGTGGGCATGGGCTCGGTGGTGATCCGCGACGTCCCCCCCGGCGAGGTCTGGGCGGGTGTACCGGCCCGCCGGCTGCGCGAAGCGGCGGGCCGGACGTGACGGTGGTGGGGGTGGAGGTGTCGCTCGTCGGGCCTAGGGGCAGGCGGATGGCCCGGCCGGGATGAGGATCGTCGTCTACCCGCACACC
>JADLDD010000061.1 GCA_020846855.1 Acidimicrobiia bacterium
TCCTCGCCCTGGGCGGGCCCCCGGACCGGTCGTGGCTCGCCGACGCCGCCGGCCGGGCGGGTGTCGCCGTCGACGTCGGTACCGGCCTGGAGCGCCTGGCCGAGGTCGACCTGATCGGTCTCGACGATCGGGCGGCGATCGCCGCGGCCTACCCGTTCTCGGGCATCGCCACCCGCCACTGGGTGACCCTCGACGGCTGCCCCACCGTCGCCGCGATGTGCGTGATCGACGCCATCGCGATCCCCCTGGTGACCGGCCGCATCGGCCTCGTGGTGAGCGAGGAGCCCGGGAGCGGGCTCCCGGTGCACATCGCGGTCGTAGAGCGCGAGGCGCGGTGGGATCCGCCGGAGGCGGTGACGGTCTTCGGCGTGACCAGGACGTCGGGCCCGCTCGCGGCGTCGTGCTGCCCCGCCATGGACGCCTTCACGAGCCGCGGCGCCGCCGAGCGCCACCTCGCGGAGCACCCCGAGATCGGCGGCGAGATCCTCGACCAGGCCGAGTCCGAGGCCGTGGCCCACTTCATCTTCGACGGCCTGTTCTGACCGGCCGCCGGCCGCGACCCGCCGGTTCCGGCCCCCGCAACCAGACCGACCCGCCGGCACCGCACCCGGGCGCGACGAGGGGCCGCTCGCTGCGGGTGGTCGCGCGGCGGCCCCTCGTTCCGCCGGCGCCTCGGGTGCGGTCCCCGGACCGCGGCCCGCGTGTGCGGGTCGGTACGAGGATCGAACCCTCCCCCCAATCCGGGCCGACGTGGCTGCAAGTGTGACCCATATCACAGCCCGTGGCAAGGGAGGACGCGGTCAGGGCAGGACGACGAGGTCGTCGCGGTGGACCACCTCGTGGGGGGCGCCCTCCGGGAGCTCGTCGCTCCGGCGGCCGGTCACGGCCCGGAGGGCCTCGGCCGAGTACCGGGTGAGCCCCTTGGCGAACGCCACGCCGTCGGGCCCGAGCACCTCGACGGCGTCGTCGGCCTCGAAGTCGCCGTCGGCCCCCACCACCCCGGCGGCGAGGAGCGACCGGCCGTCGTCGAGCAGCGCTCGCCGGGCGCCCTCGTCGACGATCACCCGGCCCGACGACGGCCGCGCGAAGGCGATCCACACCTTGCGACTGGGCAGGCGGGTCGAGCGGGGGCGGACCCGGGTGCCGACCGACCGGCCGGCCACCGTCTCGCGCAGGACCCGCGGCGTCCGCGCGTCGGCGATGACCACCGAAACCCCCGACCAGGCGGCGATCTTCGCCGCCGCCAGCTTCGAGGCCATCCCCCCGCTCCCCCGAGCCGTGCCCGCCGAGCCGGCCAGGGTCTCGAGGGCGGCGTCGACCTCCTGGATCTCCTCGATCAGCGACGCCTCGGCGTCGAGGCGCGGATCGGCCGTGTGGAGCCCGGCCTGGTCGGTGAGCATCACGAGGAGCTCCGCGCCGACCATCTGGGCGACGAGCGCGGCCATCCGGTCGTTGTCGCCGAAGCGGATCTCGTCGTCGGCGACGGTGTCGTTCTCGTTCACCACCGGCAGCACCCCGAGGTCGAGGAGGCGCCGCAGGGTCGAGCGCGCGTGCAGGTACCGGGACCGGGCGCCGAAGTCGCCCGGCGTGAGGAGCACCTGCCCGGCGACGATGCCGTACCCGCCGAGGACACCGGAGAAGCGCTCCATGAGGAGGGGTTGGCCGACGGCCGCCACGGCCTGGAGCAGCCCCACGTCGGAGGGCCGGCGCGTGATCCCCAGCGCGGGCAGTCCCGCCGCGATCGCGCCGGAGCTGACGAGGACGGGCTCGTGGCCGTCGGATCGCAGGGCCGCCAGGCCCTCGCCCAGGCGGCGCACGGCGTCGTCGTCGATCTCGCCCGTCTCGCGGGTTATCGACGACGTCCCGACCTTCACCACCACGATCATCGGTTCACCACCTCCGGACCGCCTCCACGAGCCGCCCCCCGGCCGCTCGCGAGGTCACGGGCCCTCCGCGTACTCGAACTCCATCGGGCCGACGCGCACCGGGTCGCCCTCCCGGACCCCGGCACGACGCAGCGCCCGGTCGACGCCCATACGCCGGAACCGGTCGTGCACGTAGGCGAGCGCCTCCGGGTTGGTCAGGTCGGCCATGGCCACCACCCGCTCGGCGCCCCTACCGGCCACCCGCCAGGTGCCGTCGTCGTCGCGGCGGACGCTGAACCCCTGCTCCGCCGGGCGGTGCACCACCACCGGGGCCGCGGCGGGCGCGGCCGAACGGGCGGCCTCCACCAGTTCGGCCAGCCGCCCCAGGAAGGGCTCCAGGCCCCGGCGGGTGACCGCGGAGACGACGAACCGGTCGGGCCCGGGGGCCAGGTCGCGGGTGGCGACGTCGGCCTTGGCCCCGATCACCAGCCGCGGCCGTTCCAGAAGCTCGGGGCGGTACCGCTCGAGCTCGGCGAGGAGGGTTCGCTCCTGCTCGGCCGGCTCCAGGCCGTCGACGGGCGCCAGGTCCAGGACCAGGACCAGCACCCGGGCCCGCTCCACGTGGCGCAGGAAGCGGTGGCCGAGGCCCCGACCCTCGGCCGCGCCCTCCACCAGGCCGGGGATGTCGGCCAGGACGAGCTCGTGCTCGCCGAAGCGGACCACCCCCAGGTGTGGTTCGAGCGTCGTGAAGGGGTAGTCGGCGATCTTGGGCTTGGCCGCGCTCACCACCGAGATGAGGGTCGACTTGCCGGCGTTGGGGAACCCGACGAGGGCGGCGTCGGCGAAGAGCTTCAACTCCAGGCGCAGCCAGCGCTCCTCGCCGTACTCACCCTGCTCGGCGAAGCTCGGCGCCCGGCGGGCGTTGGTGAGGAACCGGGCGTTGCCGCGGCCGCCCCGGCCGCCCGAAGCTCCCACCCAGGTATCGCCGTGCCGGGCGAGGTCGGCCATCAGCTCACCCGACTCGTGGTCGCGCACGACGGTCCCCTCCGGCACCGCCACCACCAGGTCGGCTCCCGCCGCGCCGTGACGGCGGCCGCCCTGGCCGTGGACCCCGCGGCCGGCGCGGCGGTGCGGGTGGTCACGGAACGCCAGGAGGGAGGCGACGTTGTGGTCGGCCCGCAGGATCACGTCGCCCCCCCGGCCGCCGTCGCCGCCGTCGGGCCCGCCCTTGGGGACGTGGGCCTCACGGCGGAACGAGATGGCACCGGCGCCGCCGTCGCCACCCCTGACGTTGAGCTGCGCCTCGTCGACGAAACCGCTCATGCGATCAGGATACGAAGGTCCGTCCCACGACCGGCCGGGCGTTCGCGTGGGGACGCGCCGCCCGCCGGGGGATCCGGACGCGCGGCGCCCTAGGCGTCGGTGACGACGTCGACGAGCTTGCGGCCCTTGCGGTAGCCGAAGCGGACGGTTCCGTCGGCGGTGGCGAACAGCGTGTCGTCGTTGCCCCGGCCGACGTTGTGACCCGGATGGAACCGCGTACCCCGCTGGCGCACGATGATCGACCCGGCCGTGACGCTGGTGCCGCTGAACACCTTGACCCCGAGGCGCTGGGCCGCGGAGTCACGGCCGTTGCGCGACGACGAGGCACCCTTCTTCTTCGACATCAGCCCTCATCTCCTGCGGCGTCATCGGCGCCCTTGGCCGTGCCCTTGGCCGTGCCCTTGGCGCCGTCCTTGGCCGTGCCCTTGGCGCCGTCCTTGGTGCCCGCCTTGGCCGTGCTCTTTCTCCCGCCGGTCACGATCGAGGTGATCTCGATGGTGGAGAGCTTCTGGCGGTGGCCCCAGCGGGTCCGCTGGTTCGACTTGTTCTTGTAGGTGAAGCCGTCGATCTTGGGGCCCTTGGCCGCCCCGACCAGCCGGGCCGTGACCCGGGCTCCGCCGAGGTCGCCCGGCGTGGCGAGCACGCGGGACCCGTCGACGACGAGCACCGGCGCCAGCTCGAGGTCGGCGCCGTCGTCGAGGCCGAGGCGCTCGACGTCGAGCCGCTGGCCTTCCTCCACCCGGTACTGCTTGCCCCCGGTCCTGATCACTGCGTACATGGCCACACCCGCGCGAGACGTGAGAAACCCTGCTGGGAACCCGGAGATGATACTCCACCCGGGCGCCCGGGCTCAGCTCAGCATCGACTCGTCGACCACGAACCCCCGACCCTTGCAGACCTCGCACTTCTCGCTGAAGGCCTCGACCAGCCCCTCGGAGATGCGCTTGCGGGTCATCTCGACCAGCCCCAGCTCCGAGATGTCGAACACCTGGGTCCGGGTCTTGTCGCGGGCCAGGGCGGCCTTGAAGGCGGCCAGGACGTCGTCGCGGTTCTTCTGGACCTCCATGTCGATGAAGTCGATGACGATGATCCCGCCGATGTCACGCAGCCGGAGCTGGCGGGCCACCTCGTCGGCGGCCTCCAGGTTGTTGGCGAAGACGGTCTCCTCGAGGTTGCTCTTGCCGACGTTCTTGCCCGTGTTCACGTCGATGACGGTCAGCGCCTCGGTCCGTTCGATGATCAGCGAGCCGCCCGACGGCAACCACACCTTCCGATCGAGGGCCTTGTGGAGCTGCTCGTGGACGTGGAAGCGCTCGAAGATCGGGAGCTGCTCGGCCTCGGGGTCGTAGTGCTCGATGCGCTCGGCCAGCTCGGGGGCGATGGCCGACACGTAGCCGTGGACCCGTTCGTAGAGCTCCCGGTCGTCGATGACCACCGCCCGGTACTCCTTGGTGAACTCCTCCCGGATCCGCCGCACCACCAGCGGGGGCTCCTTGTAGAGCAGGGTTCCCGGCCGCGATCGGGCCGCGAGGTCCTCGATCTGGGACCACTGCGCCATGAGGCGCGAGAAGTCGGCGACCAGCTCGTCGGCGGTGGCACCTTCGGCCGCGGTCCGCACGATGACCCCGGCGCCGCCGCCCCGCACCTGGTCGAGGATCTGGCGGAGCCGGCGGCGCTCGTCGTCGGGGAGCCGCTTGGAGATCCCGTAGGTGTCGGGCTGGTTCGGCACCAGTACGAGGAACCGCCCGGCCAGGCTGACCTCCTGGGTGAGGCGGGCGCCCTTGTGCCCGATCGGGTTCTTGGTGACCTGCACCAGGATCGACTGCCCGTTCTTGAGCAGGGTCTCGATGCGAGGCTGCTTCTCGTCGATCTCGGACTCGTCGAACACGACGTCGCCGCGGTAGAGGACCGCGTTCTTGGCCGTCCCGATGTCGACGAAGGCGGCTTCCATCCCCGGCAGGACGTTCTGGACGCGGCCCAGGTAGATGTTGCCGTCGATGGAGGCGGCGTCGTCCTCGGGCCGCGCCACGGAGTGCTCGACCAGGTTGCGACCCTCGAGGACGGCGATCTGCGTCGAGGGACCGGGGCCGGCGTGCACGCACATCATGTAGCGACCGGCGGGGCGTCCCTTCCGGGTCCGCCCGCGGCGGCGTGCGATCACGGCCTCGTCGAGCTCGACGGCGGCGTCGAGGCCCAGGTCGGCCTCCACGGGCGTGACCGCCGGCCGGTCGGGGCCCGCGCCGCCACCTCCGCCGGAGCGCGAGCGCCCCTGCCCGCCCCGGCGGCGCCGCCGTGAGGTCCCGGTCCCCGCGGGCGCCCCGCCCCCCGGACCGTTCCCCGGACCGTTCCCCCCGTTGCCCCCGTCGCGCCCTTCGCCGCTCTCGCCGCCGCCCGCGGGAGCCGCCGGACGACGGTCGCCGACCTTCGGCGCCCCACCCGCCGAGGTGGCGGAGGGAGCCGGCCGCGAGTCGCCGATCCGCGGCCGGGCCGGCGCCGATCCGGCCGGGGCGGGGCGGGAGTCGCCGATCCGGGGCTTCGAGATCCCGGCGTCGATGGCCGCCTTCTCGGCCACGTCGTCGGCGGTCATCCCCCGGTCGGCGGCCGGGTCGGTGTAGTCCTCGGCCCGGCTACCGGGTCGGCGATCGGCGGCGTCGTCGGCCGACACCGCCGGCGGCTTCCGCTTCCGGTTGCGACCCCCACGCGACCCTCGACGGCGCCGCTTGCGCGGCGCGTCGCCGGATCCGCCGCCGGTGGCCTCCGCGCCGCCCCCGGTCGTGCCTCCGGCGGGTTCGGGCCCGGTGCCGCCCGGCGCGTCCCCCCCGCCCGGGGTTGCGGGCGGGGTCCGGGTGGTGGCGCCGGGGGGATCGCTCCGGCCGGTGCGGCTCTCAGTGGATCCGGGGGTGTCGCGCTCCCCCGGGACGGCCCCGGCACCCGAGCGGGGGCCAGGAGCCGGTTCGGTGGAGGCCGGAGCGGCCTCCCGGGTCGTGTCGTCGGACATCGGTTCCTTCTCTCACGACGCGTGCACCTCCGGTGCACGCGGGCGCGGATCGGCTTCGAGCGGCTCCAGCCGCGCGCCGCCGCGCTCCATCCACTGGCGGGTGCGCAGCACCCGCCCTTCGTAGAACTCCACCCCGGCCGCCGGGCCGGGGACGGCGCCGAGCGCCTCCAGCAGCTCCGAGGGGCGCAGACCCCGGGGCCGGGTGGCGACCTCGGCGTGCAGCTCCGACCACCCCTCGCCGTGCCCCACGACGGAGAGGTGGCGGACGAGCGGGCGAACGTCCTCGACGCTGCGGCGGCCCTTGCGGGACCGGGCCACCTCCACCTCACCGGCCGCGAGGAGCGCGGCCACGCCGCCGGCGGCCACCTCGGCGCCCACTCCCGTCACCATCAGGTATTCCACCGACGTCACGGCCTCCTGGAGCGCGGGTGCCCCGGGGGCGAGGTCGACGGCGGCCTCCGGGGTGAGGCCGTCGGGTAGGACGGCGGCCAGGTCTTCGACCACGGACGAGGGCTCGACGGCGCGGTCGAGGCCTACGTCGAGGTACTCGGCGTCGCTCTCGTGGCCGACGGCCAACGCCAGCCCGAACCCGATCCGGGGGTGGGGGGTGAACCCACGGGTCACGGCCACGGGGAGGCCGGCCACCCGCAGCGCCCGCTCGAAGGCCCGGGCCACGTCGCGGTGCGAGATGAACCGGACCCGCCCCCGCTTGGCGAAGCGGATCCGCACCACGCGGCCCTCGCCGAGATCACCGGGATCGCCGGCCCCGGCGACCTCCGCGACCTCGCCCGTCGCCGGAACGGTGGTGCCGGAGGTGGAGGCGGCGGACACGGCGGGCGCGCTCACCCGGCACCTCGGACGGTCGCCAGCTCGACGGGCACCACCGCGCCCCGGCTCGGGTCCTGGCCCGTGCCCTGGCTGCCGCCGGCCGGCGGCACGCTCGACCCCACCACGTGCTCGAGCGCGTAGCCGGTGCAGACCCCGCAGTCGTAGCACGGCGTCCAGCGGCAGTCGGGTAGGCCGTGCTCGGCCAGGGCGTCGTGCCAGTCCTGGCGGAGGAAGTCCTTGTGGAGACCGGCCGAGACGTGGTCCCAGGGCAGCACCTCGTCGTCGGCCCGGTGACGGGTCACGTACCAGTCGGGGTCGAGGCCCTCGGCGGCCATGGCGTCGAGCCACCGCGGGAGCGAGAAGTGCTCGCTCCACTCCTGGAACCGGCCGCCCGCCCTCCAGACGGCCTCGATCACCGGGCCGATCCGGCGGTCACCGCGGCTGACGATGCCCTCGGCGAACGTGGCTTCCGGGTCGTGCCAGCGGAGCTGGGCGCCGCTTCGGTGCAGCGCGTCGCGGACCAGCCCGATCTTGCGGCGCAGCTCCCCGACGCCGTTCTGGCCGAACCACTGGAACGGGGTGTGCGCCTTGGGCACGAAGCCGCCGAGGGAGACGGTGCAGGTGGCCCGGCCGGTGTGACGGCGGCCGACGGCCACGACGTCGCGCGCCAGCTCCGCGACCCCGAGGGTGTCGGTGTCGGTCTCGGTGGGAAGGCCGGTCAGGAAGTAGAGCTTGATGCGCCTCCATCCCTGCGAGTAGGCGGCGTCGACGGCCCGGTGCAGGTCCTCCTCGGAGATCATCTTGTTGATCACCCGGCGCATCCGCCACGTGCCGGCCTCGGGGGCGAAGGTGAGGCCCGTCCGCCGGCCCTTCTGGAGCTCGCTCGCGATCCCCACGGTGAAGGCGTCGACCCGCAGCGAGGGCAGCGAGACGCTCACGTTGCCGCAACCCGTCGAGCCGTCGACGATGCCGGCCACCACGTCGTCGATGCCCGAGAAGTCGGCGGTCGACAACGACGTGAGCGCGACCTCGTCGTGCCCGCTGCGGCGCAGCCCGCCGGCGACCATGGTGCGGACCTGCTCCTCGGGCCGCTCGCGCACCGGGCGGGTGACCATGCCCGCCTGGCAGAACCGGCACCCCCGGGTGCAGCCGCGGAACACCTCGACGTTGAGGCGGTCGTGGACCACGTCGACGAGGGGCACGAGGGGCGTGCTCGGGTGCGGCCAGTCGGCGAGGTCGGCGATCGTGCGCTTGTCGATCACGGCCGGGACGTCGGGGTGGCGGGGCCGGACCTCACGCAGAGCGGGCCCGTCGTAGAAGACGTCGTACATCGACGGCACGTACACGCCGGGCAGCAGGGCGAGATCGTGGAGCACGTCGTCGCGGCTCCGCCGGCCGGCCGCCTTCCACGACGCCACCACCTCGGTCACCTCGCCCGCGGCCTCCTCGCCGTCGCCGACCACGAAGGCGTCGACGAAGCACGCCATCGGCTCGGGGTTGAACGCGCCGTGCCCGCCGGCCACCACCAGCGGGTCTTCGAGGCCGCGGTCGGCGGAGCGGAGGGGGACCCCGGCCAGGTCGAGGCACTCCAGGACGTTGGTGTAGACGAGCTCCGTCGACAGGTTGAAGGCCAGGACGTCGAAGTCGCGTGCCGCCCGGTGGTCGTCGACGGAGAAGAACGGCACCCCGGCGGCGCGCATCTCGGCCGCGAGGTCGGTCCAGGGCGCGTAGGCCCGCTCGGCGACCGAATCCGCCCTCTCGTTGAGGATCTCGTAGAGGATCTGGAGGCCCTGGTTGGGGAGGCCGATCTCGTAGGTGTCGGGGTAGACGAGGAGCCAGGACACCCGCCCGGGGCCGTGCACCGGGCGCCGGCGCCCCCCCTCCATCCCGATGTACCGACCGGGTTTCTCGACCCTGGCCAGGAGCGGTTCGATCCGCGGCCAGAGGCTTGACATCGGCGGCAGTCTACCCGCCGCCCCCCGACGGCCGGGGTCCCGGCCGGGTCACGGACCGGGGGGCACCGTGGTCGTGGTGGTGGTGGTCGTCGTGGTGGTGCTCGTGGTCGTGGTGCTCGTCGACGTGGTGACCGGCGGGCGGGTGGTGGGTGGTGTCGTCGGCGGGCGGGGCGGGGTAGGAGGCTCGTCGCCGGGGGTCTGGTCGCGGTCGGGCACCGTCGGGGCCGGGGCGCCGAGCGGCACCGGAGCGTTCGGGCCGTTGAGCACGTAGACGGGCGTCCCCAAGGGCACCATCCCGAAGAGCCACTCGGCCGAGTGCATGGGGATCCGGACGCACCCGTGCGAGGCCGGGTAGCCGGGCACGCTCGTCGACCCGTGCACACCGATCCCGCCGTTGAAGAAGAGCCCGTTGTAGAAGCGGCCCAGGTAGCCGGTGGTCCACCCCGGCGTACGGACCCGGACCCGGTAGGCCCCGCCCGGAGTCACGGCCCGGGAGCAGCGGCCCCGGGCGCAGTACCTCTCTCCCGAGCCACTCGACACAGGCAGGACCCGGTCGAGCTCACCGCCCTGCCAGAAGAGCAGCACCTGGCGGGCGATGTCGATCTCGATGCGGTCCGCTCCTCCGCCGGGAACCATCGGCCCGGGGAGCGTCGCGGTGGCGAGCCGGGCCACCACGTCGGGGGTCGCCCGGCCGGTCCGGGGCATCCCGGTGAGCTTCTGGAACGCCATCACGGCCTGCTCGGTGACGTAGCCGTAGCGGCCGTCGACGGTCGGGACGTCGAAGCGGAGGCTCTTGAGGCGCTCCTGGACGGCGGCCACCTCCGGCCCCGAGGAGCCGGGGCCGAGCCCGGCCGGCGGCACGACCACGGGGGCCGTGGTCGTGGTGGTCGGCGGGACCGTGGTCGTGGTGGTGGAGGACGTGGTGGTGGTCGACGGTCGCCGGGCCGGCCCCGACACCCGGGGCGGGCCGGGCGCCCCGCAGGCCGCGACAACCAGGCAGGCCGCGGCGACCGTCACCACGGCGGGGCGGGGCGCGTACGGACGGATACCGCCGGAACGGTGCATAGGGGTGCCTGCCTGCTCGGATCGGGTCGCGACGGCGTGCCTGGTCGAGCCTTCATGCTAGTGGCGCACCGCCGTGGTTCCGGGCCTCGGACCGCGGGCGCCGGCGCGCGCGGCAACCTTCGCGATCAGGTGTAGCGGCGCATCTGGATGTTCACGACCAGGCCGACCAGGGCGAAGGTGGCCACCACCGAGGTGCCGCCGTAGCTCACCAGGGGCAGCGGGATCCCCGTCACCGGCATGATGCCCATCGTCATGCCGATGTTCTCGAACACCTGCACCGCGAACATCGCCACCACCCCGGTGCAGGCCAGCACCCCGAACAGGTCGGGCGCGTCGCGCGCCGCGATCCAGGTCCGCCACACCACCACCGCGAAGAGGGTGAGGAGGGTGGCGCTGCCGGCGAAGCCGAGTTGCTCCCCCACCGCGGTGAAGATGAAGTCGGTGTGGTTCTCGGGGACGAACGCGCCGTTGGTCTGCGGCCCGTGGAACAGCCCCCGCCCCGTCAGGCCGCCGTTGCCGATCGCCGTCTTGGCCTGATCGAGGTTGTACGTGACGTCGCGGGTGTCGGAGCCCTGGTTGAGGAAGGCGGTGAAGCGGTCGACCTGGTACGTCTCGAGCATCCCCATCTGGACCACCAGCACCACGCCCGTGAACGCCATGAGGCCGAGCACCACCAGGTGGCGGACGCGGACGCCCGCCACCGTCAGCACGGCGAGGAAGATCGCACCGAGGGTCATCGCCGTCCCCAGGTCGGGTTGCTTCATGACCAGGGCGATGGGGGCGCCGGCCAGGGCGAGGGCCCCGATCACCCGGCGGGCGTCGAGCTCCCCCCGGTGGCGGTGGAGGTAGCCGGCCAGGCCCACGACCATCCCGAACTTGAAGAGCTCCGACGGCTGGAACTGGAAGCCGCCCGGGAGCTGGATCCAGGCCTGGGTGCCCCGGACCTGGCTGCCCACCGGCGAGATCACGATCACGAGCGGCACCAGGAGCGCGCCGTACACCACCGGCCAGAAGTCGCGGAGCTTCCGGTAGTCGACGACCATCACCAGGACCATCACCACGAGTCCGGCCGCCACCGCGAGGCCCTGGCGCTTCACGAAGTAGAACGGGTCGATCCCGGCCCGCTCCAGGCGGTCGCGGGTCGCCGAGTAGAGCATCAGCAGGCCCAGGCCCGAGATGGTCAGGGTGGCGACGACGAGCGACAGGTCGACGTGGCGGAGCGGCATCGCCAGCCGCCGGGCGCGGCGGTCGGAGAGCTCCACCCGTCCCGCCGGCCCCTGGGTGAGCGAGGTCGCCATCAGTTGCCCGCCGCCGTCGGGGCCGACACCGCGATCTCGGAGAGCTCCATCTTCTCGATGCCCTCGATCACCCGCCGCACGATCGGGGCCGACGTCTGGGCGCCGAAGCCGGCCTCCTCGACCACCGAGAGCACCACGTAGCGCGGTGCGCCCACCGGGCCGAACGCCACGAACAGCGACGTGTCCTGCTTGCCCTGGACCTCGGCGGTGCCGGTCTTGCCGGCCAGGGGCACCCGGTCGAGGGGGAAGCCGGCGAACGCGCCCGCCGCGGTGCCCTTCGGGTCGGAGACGACGCCCTGGAGGCCGGTGAGGATCGTGTCGCGCTCGGGGACGGGGACCGGTCGGGGCTTGCCGGGTGCGAACGTGCGGGCCACCTCGCCGGACGGGTCGAGGATCCGGTCGAGGAGCCTCGCCGGGCGGAGCTGCCCCCCGGCCGCGAACGCGGCGTAGGCGCGGGCCAGCTGCAACGGCGTCACCAGCACGTCGCCCTGCCCCACGGCCAGGGAGATGTTGTCGCCGGGGTACCACACCGAGTTCTCGGCCTTCGAGCGTGGGTCGGGGTTGTCGGCGTTGAAAGCCACCTTCCAGGCGGCGTCCGGTATGCGTCCCTCGGCCTCTCCCGGCAGCCCGATCCCCGTGGTGGCCCCGAAGCCGTAGTCGCGGGCGACGGCCTGGAGGGCGTCGCCGTTCGGGTCGCCGCGGCGATGCCAGCGCCAGAGGTCGCCGCCGATGTTGTAGAAGAACACGTCGCTGGAGACGGTCAGCGCGCGGCTCAGGCTGATCGGCCCGTAGCGGGCACCTCCGGCATTGGTCCGCGACCAGCGGGGATCGTCGCGGTCGAAGCGGTAGACGCCCTCGTCGTCGATCGTGGTGTAGGGGGTGATCAGCCCCGACTGGAGCCCGGCGATCGCGGTGACCAGCTTGAACGTGGATCCGGGGGCGTAGAGGCCGGCGGTCGCGCGGTCGATGAGCGGGTAGTGGTTGTCCCGGTCGTTCAACCACCGCCACTTGTCGGTGGGTATCCCACCCACGAACCCGTTCGGATCGAACCCGGGGTTCGACGCCAGGGCCCGCACCGAGCCGTCGGTGGGGTCGATCACCACCACCGCGCCGGCCGGCGCCTTGAAGTGCCGGTCGTCGTCGTCGTCGACGGCGTCGCGCGCCGCCGCGATGCCCTGGGACAGCGACTGCTCGGCCAGGCGCTGCACGTCGAGATCGATCGTGAGCTGCACATCCTGGCCGGGCCGGGGCGCCACGGTGCTGAGGTGCCCCACCACCTCGCCCCGGGCGTCGACCTCCAGGCGTTCGGCCCCGGGCCGACCGTGCAGGTACTCCTCGAAGGCCTGCTCGGCACCCGATCGTCCGATCGTGTCGCCCAGCGCGTAGCCCTCGTCCTTGCGCTCGGACAGCTCGTCGGGGCCGATCTCCCCCACGTAGCCGACGACGTTGGCGGCGACCCGGCCGTTCGGGTACGAGCGCACCGCGAGCGGCACCGCCCTCACCCCGGGGAAGTCCTCCTGGTGCTCGCTCACGTAGGTGAGGACCTCGATCGGCACGTCGGTGGCGACGGGGACCGGGGCGTACGGCGACACCCGCTTGTCGTCGAGGCGCTTCTCGATCGTGGCCACCGGGGTGCCGAGCAGCACGGCCAGGCGGTTGACCACCGCCCGGCGGCGCGCCCCCTTCAGCCGGCGGTCGACGGTGATGGCCCGGGCCACCCGGTTCTCGGCGAGCGGCCGTCCGCGGACGTCGAGGATGCGCCCCCGGGGCGGGGCGATGGGGACGATGCGTACCCGGTTGGCCTGCGCCACCTCGGCGTAGCTGCCGCGCGACGCCACCTGGAGGAACCAGAGCCGCGCGAACAGCGCCGCGAACAGGGCGAAGACGACGACGCCCACGATGCTGATGCGGACCCGGACCCCGGTGTTCACGCTCCCCACCCCGCCGGGCTGCGGACCGCCTCCTCGGGCGGACCGGCGGCCCACGCGACGACCGGGAAGAGCAGCGGCGTAAGCACCGCGTCGTAGACCGAGCCGATCGCCACCACCCGGGCGCTGCGGAGCGACCACAGGTGCTCCTGACCCACCAGCACGCCCACCAGCACGAACACCGTCCCGCCCACGAGACCGCCCAGCAGCCCCAGCAGCGGCGGCACCCACATCGCCGAGCGCATCAGGGCGCCCGACACGGCGCCGGTCACGAAGCCCACCACCGACAGGGCCAGGGCCGAGAGGCCGAGGGGGGTGCGAAGGAACAGGTCCAGGGCCAGGCCGGCCGCGAAGCCGAACACGGCGCCCCGGTCGGGCCCGATCCGGTAGGCGACGATCACCGTCGCCACCAGCCCGAGGTCGGGCGCCACGCCGGCGACCCGCAGGTGCGGGAAGAGCGTCACCTGCAACAGGACCAGCGTCACCAGCACCAGCGTGAGGCGGGCGATCCGGGCCGTCACGGCTGCGCCCCGGGCGGCGACCAGAGGAGCACCTTCACCAGCGAGGTCGACGGGAAGTCGACCAGCGGTCGCAGGAGGACCCGCTTCTCCAGAGCCCGGTCCGAGCCGCTGACGGAGGAGACCCGGGCCACCGGGATGCCCGGCGGGAAGGCCGAGCCCTCCAGGCCCGACGTCACGACCAGCTCGCCCTCCTCCACGTCGGTGGTCGGGTCGACGAACTCGAGCGCCAGCTCCGTCCGCCCGGCCCGCCCCTGGGCCACGCCGGGGACCCCCGAGTCGGCGAGGCGGACGCCCACACCCGACGACGGGTCGGTGATCAGCAACACGGTGGACCGGTGGCGGTACACCCGGTCGACGCGCCCGACCAGGCCGTCGCCCGCCACCACCGGCATGCCCGACCGGACCCCCGACGTGGAGCCGCGGTCGATCTCGACGGTGAACTCGAAGTTCCCCGGCGTCGCGCCCACCACCTGGGCCACGACGGTCTCGACCTCCCCGGGGACGAACGTGAGGCCGGCGAGCTTGCGGAGCGCGGCCACGTCGCGCCGGGCCGCGGCACCCGAGGCGGCCCGGCCCCGGGCCTCGCTCAGCTCCTCGCGCAGCCGCCGGTTCTCACGCTCGATCTCGGCTCCGCGGCGGGCACCGTCGATCCAGTCGTCGATCGGCGAGAAGGCGTCGTCGACGACGCGTTGCATCGGGGCCACGACGTCGCGGGCCCGGTCGCGAACCTCGCCGATCACCCCCGAGTCGCCGCCGCGCTGATCGAGGGTGATCAGCGTGATCGAGGTGACGAGCAGGAGGAGGACGACGGATCGGCGCCGAGTGCCCCGGCGGAAAGCGGTCACGGACCCCGAGCCCTCCGCGGGGTCAGTCGCCCTGCGACGAGATGAGGACCTGCTTCAGGGCCTCGAACTCCTCGAGGCACTGCCCGGACCCGATGGCCACCGAGTAGAGCGCGTTCTCGGCGACGACGATCGGCATGCCGGTCTCGTGGGCGAGGCGGGCGTCGAGGCCGTGGAGGAGCGCGCCCCCGCCGGTGATCACGATGCCCTTCTCCATGATGTCGGCGGCCAGCTCGGGCGGGGTCTTGTCGAGGGTGACCTTCACGGCGTCGACGATGGCCGAGACCGGCTCCTCGATCGCCTCCCGGATCTCCTGGGTCGAGACCATGATCGTCTTGGGCAGGCCGGTCACGAGGTCCCGGCCGCGCACCTCGGCGTAGAGCTCCTCCTCGAGCGGGAAGGCGCTGCCGAGCGCCATCTTGATCTCCTCGGCGGTGCGCTCGCCCAGCGCCAGCGAGTACTCCTTCTTGACGTAGGTGATGATCGCCTCGTCGAGCTCGTCGCCGCCGATGCGGATCGACTCGCTGGCCACGATCCCGCCCAGCGAGATGACCGCCACCTCGCAGGTGCCACCGCCGATGTCGACGACCATGTTCCCCGCCGGCTCGTGCACCGGCAGCCCGGCCCCGATCGCGGCCGCCATCGGCTCCTCGATGATGTAGGCGGGCTTGCGGGCCCCGGCGTACTCGGCCGCCTCCTGCACGGCCCGCTGCTCCACCCCCGTCACCCCCGACGGGACGCAGATGACCATCCGGGGCTTCGCCCAGCGCCGCTGGTGGACCCGCTGGATGAAGTAGCGGAGCATCTTCTCGCACACGTCGAAGTCGGCGATCACGCCGTCCTTCAGGGGCCGGATGGCGGTGATGTGCTCCGGCGTGCGCCCGATCATCCGCTTGGCCTCGGCGCCGACGGCGAGCGGTCGCCCGTCCTTGGTGTTGATCGCGACGACCGAAGGTTCGTTGAGGACGATCCCGCGCCCGCGCACGTACACCAGGGTGTTGGCGGTCCCGAGGTCGACCGCCATGTCGCGGCCGACGATCGAGGAGAACCAGGATTCGGACACGAGAGAGGGCCTCCCTGGAGACCGGAGGCTTCCCGCCCGCGGGCGGGAACGACCCGACCAGGCTACGGCGCCCCGACCGGTGAATCCAGCCGTGCCGGACGGGCGGGAACCGGCGACCCCGGCTCGGCCGGAATCACCGGGCCCGGCGGGCCGGGCGGCGACAGCGCCGATCGGCCTCAGCCGGCGAGGGAGGGGAAGAAGATGGCGATCTCGCGCTCGGCCGACTCCGGGGAGTCGGAACCGTGGACGAGGTTCTCCGTGAGCTCCACGGCCAGATCGCCGCGGATGGTCCCGGGGGCGGCGTCGCGGGGGTTGGTGACGCCCATGAGGGTGCGCACCACGGCCTGCGCGTCGGGGCCCTCCACCACCATGGCCACGAGCGGGCCCCGGGTGATGAAGGCGACGAGCTCGCCGAAGAACGGCTTCGACTCGTGCTCGGCGTAGTGGCGGCCGGCCGTCTCCTCGTCGATCCGGCGCATCTCCAGGGCGGTCACGGTGAGGCCCTTGGCCTCCAGGCGTCGGATGATCTCGCCGGTGAGGCGACGCTCCACGGCGTCGGGCTTGCAGAGGACGAGCGTGCGGTCGGACATGTTCTGCTCCTCGGTCGGCCGGCGAGGCTACCCGTCACCCTCCCCCGGTCCCTGAACCGGACCCGCCCCGGGGACGCGCGGTACGCACCGTCGACGGAGCGCCGGGAAGGTCCGCGTCGCTCCGGCAGCACGGATCCTCCCGACGCTGCGGGTCGGTCGACAGGACAGGACCTCAGGCGGGGGCGTCGGACCCGGCGTGGAGGGACGCCCGGGCCGCGCCGACCACGTAGAGCGAGCCGGCGACCACCACCTGGCCGTCGGGTGGGGTCGACCCCCGGGCCCGGCGCAGGGCTTCGGCCGGGTCGTCGACCACCTCCACCCGGGCGACGGGCACCCCGAGGTCGACGGCCGCCGCCGCCAGCACCGCCGGGTCGAGCGCCCGTGGGCTCGGTGGCCGGCACACCACCACCCGGGCCGCCCGCGCGGCGCCGAGCGCCTCGAGCATCTCGTGCGGCTCCTTCTCCCGCAGCAGCCCCACCACGAGGGTGCACGGCGAGTCGGGGAACTCCTCGCGCCGGGCCGTGGCCAGCGCCTCGGCCCCGGCCACGTTGTGGGCGCCGTCGAGGAGCACCATCGGCTGGTGCCCGACCACCTCGAGGCGACCGGGCGACGTGACACCGGCCAACGCCTCCCCCACCAGGTCGGGAGCCAGCGGGCGGCCGAGGAACGCCTCCGCCGAGGCCAGCGCCACCGCCGCGTTGTCGGCCTGGTGCGCACCGTGCAGCGGCAGGTGCAGGTCGGGGTAGTCGCCGCCCGGCGTGAACAGGTGCAGCAGCCGGCCCCGGTGGGCCAGGCGCTGCTCCCGCACCCCGAAGTCGACGTCGCGCCGCCAGACGGCTCCGGGCCCCCGCGCCAGGAAGATCTCCGCCAGCGCCGGGTCGGTCTCACCGAGGACGAGCGTGTCGGCCGGGCCGACGATGCCCGCCTTGTCGGCGGCGATGCTCTCACGCGTCGGCCCCAGGTACTCCACGTGGTCGATCGCGACGTTCGTGACCACGGCGACCGTCGACTCCACCACGGTGGTGGCGTCCCAGGTGCCCCCGAGACCCACCTCCACCACCGCGACGTCGACCCCTAGGTCGGCGAACCACTCCAGCGCCGCCGCGGTGACGATCTCGAAGTAGCTCGGCGGCTCGGCCATCCCGGCCTCGGCGATCCGGACGCGCCCCAACAGGTCGTCGAGATCGTTCGGCGGGATCGGCTCCCCGTTGCGGGCCAGTCGCTCCTCGACCCGCTCCAGGTGCGGGCTCGTGAAGGCACCGACGTTGAGGCCCGCCGCCGCCAGCAGCGCGGCGGTGATCCGCACCACGCTGGTCTTGCCGTTGGTCCCGGTGACGTGGATCGACGGGTACGCCGACTGGGGCGAGCCGAGGAGACCGGTCAGGGCCCGGATGCGCCCGAGAGTCGGGGCACCGCGTCGACCGACGGCGGGTGCGCCCACGCCGGTCTCCAGGTTCACGTGCGCGTCGAGCCACGCCCGGACCTCGGCGGGGCCCATCGGTCCGGTGCTGCTCACGGAGCCGGCGGTTCCGCCAGCTCGACGTGGACGGTCATCTCCTCGGCCCCGCCGGAGGCCACCGTCTCCAGCGCGGCGATGCGACCGGCGTCGCGCACGTCGGCGAGCGCCGCCTCCAGCGCGGCCACCGGCCCGGCGCCGGCGGTCACGGCGACGCGCTCGACCTCCGCCCTCATCCCCCGCTGGGCGTCGGACTTCGCCTTGCGCACCGCGCCGAGGACCTCGGCCGCGACCGGGTACACGAGCGGATCGGCGTCGCCGGCCGCCGCCCGCAGCTCCGGCGCGTCGGGCCACGCCGAGCGGTGCACGGAGCCGTCGCGCCACCAGGACCAGACCTCCTCGGTGACGTAGGGGAGGAACGGGGCGAAGAGCCGGAGCAGGGTGGAGAGGGCGACGGCCAGCGCCGCCCGTGCCGAGGCGGTCTCGGCGGTCTCCTCACCGGCACCGGCACCGGCGGGCGCGTCGCGACCGTAGGCGCGGGCCTTGACCAGCTCCACGTAGTCGTCGCAGAAGCCCCAGAAGAACCGCTCGGCGTGCTCCAAGGCCCGGGTGTAGTCGTAGGCCTCGAAGGCCGCCGTCGCGCCGTCGACGGCCTCGGCCAGCGCGCCGAGCATCGACCGGTCGAGCGGCGCGATCGCCGCCTCCGGCGGGGGCGCGTCGGCGCCGATGACCCCGAGGGCGAACTTCGACGCGTTCAGAACCTTGATCGCGAGCCGGCGCCCGACCTTCATCTGGCCCTCGTCGACGGCGGTGTCGGTTCCGGGGCGGCCCATCGCGGCCCAGTACCGGACCGCGTCGGCTCCGAAGCGCTCCAGCGGCTCGACGGGGACCACCACGTTCCCCTTCGACTTCGACATCTTCTTGCGGTCGGGGTCGAGGACGAAGCCGGAGATCGCGGCGTGGGACCAGGGCAACCTCCCGAACTCGAGGTGCGCCCTCACCACCGAGGAGAACAGCCACGTCCGGATGATGTCCTGGCCCTGGGGGCGGAGGTCCATGGGGAAGGTCCGGGCGAAGAGGTCGGGGTCCTCCTCCCAGCCGCACACGATCTCGGGGGTGAGCGACGAGGTCGCCCAGGTGTCCATGATGTCGGGGTCGCCTACGAAGCCGCCGGGGCGGCCCCGCTGGGCCTCGGTGTAGCCGTCGGGGACGTCGACCGACGGGTCGACGGGAAGCCGCCCTTCGGGCGGCACGAGCGGCGAGTCGTGGTCGGGTTCGCCGTCGTCGCCGACCGGGTACCAGACCGGGAACGGCACGCCGAAGAACCGCTGTCGCGACACCAGCCAGTCGCCGGCCAGGCCCTCGACCCAGTGCTCGTAGCGCACCCGCATGTGCTCCGGGTGCCACCGGAGGTCCCGGCCGTGCCCGACCAGCGCGGCGCGCAGGGCCGGATCGTGGCCGCCGTTGCGGAAGTACCACTGCCGGGTGGTGACGATCTCGAGGGGCCGGTCGCCCTTCTCGTAGAACTTCACCGGGTGGGTGATGGGCTTCGGGTCGCCGACCAGGTCGCCGGCCTCCCGGAGCATCTCCACGATCCTCGCCTGCGCCTGCTTGGCCGTGAGGCCGGCCAGCTCCGAGTAGCGCGCCGGCGCGTCGGGGGCGGCGCCGTCGTCCCACGCCGGGGGCTGGGCGATCAGGCGCCCGTCGTTGCCCATGACGTTGCGCGACGGCAGTTGCAGCTCGCGCCACCACACGACGTCGGTGGTGTCGCCGAACGTGCAGATCATCGCGATGCCCGATCCCTTCTCGGGGTCGGCCAGATGGTGGGAGAGGACCGGCACCGGCACACCGAACAGCGGGGTGCGGACGGTGCCACCGAAGCGGGCGCGGTAGCGGTCGTCGTCGGGGTGGGCCACCAGCGCCACGCACGCGGGGATCAGCTCGGGGCGCGTCGTCTCGATCACGATGTCGGGCGCCCCCTCCGTGCCGTGGAAGCGCACCCCGTGATAGGCGCCGGGGCGCTCCCGGTCCTCGAGCTCGGCCTGGGCGACCGCGGTACGGAAGTCGACGTCCCACAGCGTCGGGGCCTCGGCCTGGTACGCCTCACCCCGGGCGAGCATCCGCAGGAACGCCCGCTGCGACACCCGCTGCGCGACCTCGCCGACGGTGGTGTAGGTGAGCGACCAGTCGACCGAGAGGCCGAGCCGGCGCCAGAGGTCCTCGAACTTGCGCTCGTCGTCGGCGACCAGCCGCTCGCACAGCTCCACGAAGTTGCGGCGGGAGACGGGCTCGGCCCGCGACCCGGGCTCGGGTGGCGGCTCGAACGCCGGGTCGTAGGCCACCGACGGGTCGCAACGCACCCCGAAGTAGTTCTGGACCCGGCGCTCGGTGGGGAGGCCGTTGTCGTCCCAGCCCATCGGGTAGAAGACCTCGGCCCCGCGCATCCGCCGGTACCGCGCCACCGTGTCGGTGTGCGTGTAGGAGAGCACGTGGCCGATGTGCAGCGACCCGCTCACCGTGGGCGGCGGGGTGTCGATCGAGTAGATCTCGCCGCGGCCCCGGGACCGGTCGAAGGCGTAGGTGCCCTCCGACTCCCAGCGCTCGGACCACTTCTCCTCGAGCCCGTCGAGGCTCGGCTTCTCGGGGACGGCGACCATCCGGCGGATTCTACGGAACCGACCGGCGCGCCCCGCCTCCGCCGACGGCCGGAACGCCCCGGCCCGGCGCTACGCGGTGCGGCGCTGCCCCGACTTGGCCTCGCGCTCGGTCAGCAGCTCGGGGGCGAGCTTGTCGACGACCACCGAGCGGTCGACCACGCAGCGGGTGATGTCGTCGCGGCTGGGCAGCTCGTACATCACCTCGAGGAGCACCTCCTCGAGGATGGCGCGCAGGCCGCGGGCACCGGTGCCGCGCTCGAGGGCCTGGTCGGCGACGGCGTCGAGCGCGTCCTCCGACAGCTCGAGCTCCACGTCGTCGAACTGGAAGAACTTCTCGTACTGCTTGAGGAGCGCGTTCTTGGGCTCGGTGAGTATGCGCACCAGGGCCTCGCGGTCGAGGCTGTCGACGGCTCCGATCACCGGCAGGCGCCCGATGAACTCGGGGATGAGGCCGAACTTGAGGAGGTCCTCGGGCAGGACCCCGGCGAGGATCTGCCCGATCTCCTTGTCGCCGCCCCGGCGGACGTCGGCGGCGAAGCCGATCCCGCCGCTGCCGGTGCGGGCCTCGATGATCTTCTCCACCCCGGCGAACGCGCCGCCGCAGATGAAGAGGATGTTGGTGGTGTCGATCTGGATGAACTCCTGGTGCGGGTGCTTGCGCCCACCCTGCGGCGGCACCGACGCCGTGGTGCCCTCCAGGATCTTGAGCAGAGCCTGCTGGACGCCCTCCCCCGAGACGTCGCGCGTGATCGACGGGTTCTCGGCCTTGCGGGCGATCTTGTCGATCTCGTCGATGTAGATGATCCCCGTCTCGGCCTTCTTGACGTCGTAGTCGGCGGCCTGGATGAGCTTGAGCAGGATGTTCTCGACGTCTTCGCCGACGTAGCCGGCCTCGGTCAGCGCCGTGGCGTCGGCGATGGCGAACGGGACCTTGAGCATCCGGGCCAGCGTCTGCGCCAGGAGCGTCTTGCCGCACCCGGTCGGGCCGATCAGGAGGATGTTCGACTTCTGGAGCTCTACGTCGGGGTCGCCGTAGGCGCCGGCCTGGACCCGCTTGTAGTGGTTGTAGACGGCCACCGACAGGATCTTCTTGGCCTGCTCCTGGCCGATCACGTAGTCGTTCAGGTACTCGTAGATCTCACGGGGCTTCGGGAGGTCGTCGAGGCGCATCTCGGCGTTCTGCGAGAGCTCCTCCTCGATGATCTCGTTGCAGAGCTCGATGCACTCGTCGCAGATGTAGACGCCGGGGCCCGCGATCAGCTTCTTGACCTGCTTCTGGCTCTTCCCGCAGAAAGAGCACTTGAGCAGGTCGCCCCCGTCTCCGAACTTGGCCACGACTTCCTCCCCCGGTCGGTCGCCCTCGGGCCCTCAGCTCACCCCGGCCGGCGGCGGCACGGCGGCGAGCTCTCGGCTGCTCAGCACTTCGTCGACGATGCCGTACTCCCGGGCCTCGTCGGCGCCCATGATGAAGTCGCGGTCGGTGTCGCGGCTGATCTTCTCGACGTCCTGGCCGGTGTGGTGGGCGAGGAGCTGGTCGAGGGTCTCACGCATCCGCAGGATCTCACGGGCCTGGATCTCGATGTCGACGGCCTGGCCCGACGCACCGCCGTGAGGCTGGTGGATGAGGATCCGGGAGTGGGGCAGGACGAAGCGCTTGCCCTTGGTGCCCGCGGCGAGGAGCACCGCGGCGGCCGACGCCGCCTGGCCGATGCAGATGGTGCTCACGTCGCTCTTGATGAACTGCATCGTGTCGTAGATCGCGAACAGGGCCGTGATCTCGCCCCCGGGCGAGTTGATGTAGAGGGAGATCTCCTTGTCGGGGTCCTCGCTCTCGAGGTGGAGGAACTGGGCGATGATCCAGTTCGCCACCGCGTCGTCGATCGGGGTGCCGAGGTAGATGATCCGCTCCATGAGCAGGCGCGACCACACGTCCATGGCGATCTCCTGGCCACGGTTGTTGCGGTAGACCACCTGCGGGTTGGGCATCACCGAGTTGCTGGGCGTCGCCATCGGGCGCATCACTCCTCGTTCTCCTCGTTCTCCTCGTCGCCGTCACCGGCGCCGGCGGCGGCGGGCGGCAGGGCCTCCGACCCCTCGGCGCCCGGTCCCCCCGCGTCGCCGGCGGGCGGGGCGCCGAGGTCGGCGGGAAGGGTCAGGTCGAGGACGTTGCCCTCCTCGTCGACCGCCTCACTGCGGTCGACGACGTGTTCGAGCGCCTTGGCCCGGGCCATGTCCGAGCGTACCGCCTCCACCGCCCCCCGCCGTTCCAGGTCGCGCCGGACCGCCGCCGGCTTCTGGCCCATCCGCTGCGCGAGCCGCTCGATCTCGGCCGCCAGCTCGTCGTCGGCGACCTCGATGCCCTCCTGGGCCACGATCGCCCGCAGGGCCAGGTCGGTGCGCACGGCCCGGACGGCCGTCTCGCGGATCGTGGCCACGAAGGACTCCTCGTCGGCCCCCGTGGCGGCCAGGTACTGGGCGATGGTCGCGCCCCGGGCCTCGAGCTGGTGGCCGAGATCGTGGATGCGCCGCTGCATCTCCTCGTCGACGAGCACCCCCGGGGGGTCGAGCTCGACCAGGCCGGCTAGCTCGGCGAGCACGGCGTCGCGGCGGGCCACCTGGGCCTGGATCAGCGCCATCACCTCCATCCGCCGGCGCGTCTCGGCCCGGAAGGCCTCCAGCGTGTCGAACTCCGAGACCTCCGAGACCCACTCGTCGGTGGCTTCGGGCAGGACCTTGCGCTTGGTCTCCTTGACCAGGACCCGGAAGGAGACCGTCTCACCGGCCCGGTCGCCGAAGCGCTCGGGCAGCACGGCGTCGAAGGCTAGGATGTCGCCCGGGCCCCGGCCGCGGAGCTCGGCGTCGAGCTCGGGGACGAGCACGTCGGAACCGACCTCGCAGAGGAAGTCGTCGACGCTCAGCCCGTCGATCCGCTCGTCGCCCTGGGTGCCCGTGACGTCGATGAGGGCGTAGTGGCCGTCGGCGAGCGGTGCCGTCGAGTCCTCCAGGTCGGCGAAGCGCTCGCGCAGCGCGTCGACCTGGGCCTCGACGGCGTCGTCGGTTACCGCCGGATCGTCGATCCGGACCCGAAGCGAGTCGTAGCCGTCGACGGTCACGACCGGGCGGACCTGGACCACGGCGTCGAACTCGACGTCGCCGTCGTCCTCGCCCGCGGTGAGGTCGATCTCGGGGGGCGCGATCGTGTCGAGCTGCTCGGCCGTCACCGCCTCGGCGTAGTAGTCGGGCAGGGCGTCGCGCAGGGCCTGGTCGCGGCCGGCCTCCGACCCCAGGCGGGCCTCCAGCAGGCGCCGCGGGGCCTTGCCCGGACGGAAGCCCGGGATCCGCACCGAGCGGGCCAGCTTGCGGAACGCGGCGTCGACCGCGCGCTCGAACTCGGCGGCCGGGACGGCGACGTGGAGGCGGACCTTGCCTTCTTCGAGCGCTTCGACGGAAGTCTCCATGGGGTCGGTGAGTCTACCCGGGGCCTGTGCCGCCACCGACTCCCGGATCCCGCTGCACCCCGGGTCATCCCCCGGCCGGCCGTCGAGCGGAGCACCCGGAAGGGTGCTACTGATGGGGACCGGACCGGTGACCCGCCCCCGGGTGCCGGTGGAACGGCCACGGAAGGACACGCAGGACTCGCGAACGCCCGGGAGGTGGACGGCATGACCACCGCGTTGATCGTGGGAGTGCTGGCCGTAGCGTGGTTGGTGGCGGTCGTACGCCTGCAACCCCACGAGTCGTCGCCGGTGGCGTCGGTCGACCACCAGCACCGCGCCCTCGAGGCGATCCACGAGGCGGCCGAGCGCGCCCGCTCGGACCCCGCCCGGGGCTCACCCGGCCAGTCGCCGGCCGCCGCCCGTCACCGCCGGAGCCCGGCCCGCATCCACGACGGCGCGACCCTCCTTCCCGCCGCCCCCTTGCCCGCGTCCCTTGGCGGTGCCGCGGTGCCGGGCGCACCCGCCGGGGGTGCCCGGGGCGGGCGCCGGCCGCGGTTCCGGCGCCCGCTCACCGCGGTGATCCTGGCCGCGGCGCTGGCCGGGGCGGGGGCCGCCGTGAACGCGGTCGCGACCCGGGCGCCCGGTCCGGGCGACGCCGCGCCGGCGGGCACGGACCCCGGGGCCGCGGGCGCGAACCGGGCGAGCCGTGACGGGTCCCCGCGCGGGACCGCCGCCCGACCGGCCTCCCCGGCACCCGACCCCGCGACGGCGACGACCGCGGCGCGTGCCGCGGTGCGGGTGGTGTCGTCGGGAGGCCGGGCCGCCGAGGTGGCCGTCCGCGACGGCGCCTACCGGTTGTCGGTCGCCGCGAACGGAGGTCGGTGCTGGATCCAGGTCGCCGCGGCGTCGGGCGGGGGACCGGCCGGCGGCACGATCCTCGAGGCGGGCCGGACGGCCACGTTCGAGCTGACCGGACCGGCCACGGTGCACCTGGGCAACGCGGCGGCGGTGTCCTTCACGGTGGACGGTGACCCGGTGGCGCTCCCCACGCTCCCGGCCGGCGCCTACCGCGTCGACCTCCGCCCGGAGGCCTCGCCGTGAACCGTTCCGGCGCCACGCCGGGCGCCACCGACGCCCACGGCTGGACCCAGTTCGGGGACTACGTCCGCCAGGGCCGCGAGCGGGCCGGGCTCGACGTCGGCCAGGCCGCCGAGCGCGCCGGGTTGGGCGAGTCGGACTGGCGCGCGTTCGAGGCGGGCTACCGCGAGGAGTTCGGTGGGGTGCGGGTGCTTCCCAACCCCACCCCCGACGTGCTGGATCGGATCGCCACCACGCTGGGCGTCCCCGTCGAGGAGCTCGGCGCTCGTCTCGGCCCGGTGGCGAGGAACCGTCCGGTCGATGCCCACCGCGAGCCGCCGGTGTCGGAGCTCGCCCGGCGGGTCGACCAGCTCCCACCCGCCGACCGGCACCTCGTCAAGGCCCTCGTCGACCGCCTCCTCGGTCAGCCGGGGCCGTAGCGCCCCGGGGACCCCGCGCGCGGCGGTCAGAAGTCGCGGAAGTCGGCCTCGCGCAGGCGGCGGGCCAGCGCGCGCAGGAGCGAGCCGTTCATCGCCGGGAGGTCGACGAGGAGCTGGCGGAAGGGCCCCTGCCCGAGGCGCGCCACGGTCAGGGGCGTCGCGGCGACGACCGCGGCGTCGCGCGGCGCCGGGTCGAGCAGCGCGAGCTCGCCGAAGAACGCGCCCGGCTCGAGGGTGGCCACCGGCCGGCCGTGGCGCCGGACCTCGGCCCGCCCGTCGAGGATCACGAAGAAGCTGTCGCCGGCGGCTCCCTGCTCAGCGAGCACGGTGCCGGCCTCCACCTCTTTCAGGTCCACCTCGCGGGCCACGGCGTCGAGCTCCCGGCCCGAGCACTCCGAGAAGATCGGGGCCGCAGCCAGTCGCTTCTTGAGGTCGTTGTGTCCGATCGCCGGTCCCATCCCGCTCCCCTCCAGCGACTGCGCCCGGCCGGCGCCCACGGCCGCCGGCGCCGACAGTCTCCCAGGAACCCGCCCTTCGGACCACCCGGTCGACGCCGGAGTCGAACCTCCCCGCCGACGCGCCGTCGCGCGAGGATGACGCCGTGACCGTGGACGTCGGCCTCACCCACGTCGCGCTGCCCGTCCACGACGTGGACCGGAGCGTGGCCTTCTACTCCCGGTTCGCCGGCATGGTGGAGGTGCACCGGCGCGCCGACCCGACGACCGGCGCCCGTGTCTCGTGGATCGGAGACCGCACGCGGCCCTTCGTGGTCGTCCTGCTCGAGCAGGCCCCCGAGATGAGCCTCGACGGCTGGGCCCACCTCGGGGTCGCGTGCCGCGACCGCGACGACGTCGACCGCCTCGTGGCCGAGGCCCGAGCCGCCGGCCACGAGGTGATGGGCCCCCTCGACGACGGCCCTCCCGTCGGGTACTGGGGCATCATCGTCGACCCCGACGGCCACAACCTCGAGCTGTCCTACGGCCAGGAGGTCGGGACCGCGGTCGAGGGCGGCGGCCCGGTCGGGCCGTGACGCCCGGAGCGGCCGCGGGGCCCGGTCCGGTCACGCCGGCCCGGGGCTACGCTCGGCGGGCCGGCCCGGGGAGTGGCGCAGTGGTAGCGCACCAGCTTTGGGTGCTGGAGGTCGGGGGTTCGAATCCCCCCTCCCCGACCGCAGGCCGCCCGTGACCACCCCGGTCGTCGAGCTGGAGGGCGTCGGCCGGCGCTACGAGATCGGCGGCAACGTGGTCACCGCGCTGCACGGAGTCGACCTCGCCGTGCCCGAGGGGTCGTTCACGGTGGTCCTCGGCCCGTCGGGCAGCGGCAAGACCACCCTCCTCAACCTGATCGGGGCCCTCGACGTCGCGTCCGAAGGTGAGGTCCGGGTGGCCGGCCGGCGCATCACCGGGGCCGCCCGCGGCGAGCTGTTCCGCTTCCGGCGCGAGACGGTGAGCTTCATCTTCCAGACCTTCAACCTCTTCCCCGGCCTGACGGCCCGGGAGAACGTGGAGTTCGCCGTCGACGTCGCGCGCCGAGGCGGGGGCGACGGCGCGGCCCGGGCCCCCGAGGTGTTGGGGCGCGTCGGGCTGGGCGACCGGCTCGACCACTTCCCCCACCAGCTCTCGGGGGGCGAGCAGCAGCGGGTGGCGATCGCCCGGGCCCTGGCCACCGGCAACCCCGTCCTCCTCGCCGACGAGCCCACCGGCGAGCTCGACTTCCACACCGGGGTCCAGATCCTGGAGCTCCTGCGAGAGCAGGCGCACGCCGGCGTGACGGTCCTCGTGGTGACCCACAACCGGGAGATCAGCCGGATGGCCGACCGGGTCGTCGAGCTGTCGAGCGGCGCGGTCCGCTCCGACGGGCCGCCCCCCGGCGGCCCGGCCGACGTGTCCACGCTCCACTGGTGACGCGATGCCGATGCGGACGGTGTCGCTGAAGCTCCGCTGGTCGTGGCGTGACCTGCGGGCCCGCTGGCTCCAGGTCGCGGCCATCGCCCTGATCATCGGGCTCGGCTCCGGCACCTACTCCGGCCTGAGCAGCGTGTCGCGCTGGCGCCAGGCGTCGTACGACGCCGGCTACGAGCGCCTCGGGATTTACGACCTGCACCTGGCCTTCGCGCGCGGGGCGCACGTCGACGCGGCCCGGGCGGTGGCGACGGCACGCGACGCGGCACGCCGGGCCGGGGCGCCCGGGGCGATCGTGGAGCCCCGCCTCGTGGAACGCACCCAGGTCGACGCCTCCCGACCCGGCGAGACGGTCCTCGTGCCCGGCCGGCTCGTCGGCGTCGACGTGGCGGCCGGTGGACCGCGGGTCAACGGGATCGAGGCGCTCGCCGGTCGCGGGCTCCGACCGTCGGACTCCGGCCGGATGGTGGGCGTGCTCGACGAGCACTTCGCCGACTCGCACGACATCCCCGCCGCCGGGTCGCTGCGCATCTCCGGCGGGCGCGGGCTCCGCCACGTCGGGCGGGGGATCTCGCCCGAGCGGTTCTTCCCGATGGGCGAAGGCGGCAGCCTCTTCGCCGACCTGGCCGTGATCTACGTGCCCTTGGCCACCGTCCAGCGGATCGTCGGGCGACCGGGCCGGGCCAACGACCTCGTCGTCCGCCTCCCGGCCGGGTCGGCCGCGCCCGCGCGGGCTCGGGCCCTCGCGGCGGTGGAAGCGGCGATCCGCCGCGACTTCCCCGACGCCGGCTTCACCGCCACCGCGCGGGCCGACGACCCGGTCCTGCGGATGCTCTACGACGACATCGACGCCGACCAGCGCCTCTACAACGTCTTCGCCCTTCTCGTCCTGCTCGGCGCCGCGTTCGCGGCGTTCAACCTGACGACCCGGATCGTGGAGGCGCAGAGGCGGGAGATCGGGATCGGCATGGCGCTCGGGGTCCCGCCCCGGACCCTGGCCGTCCGACCGATCCTCGTGGGCGTCCAGGTCGCGCTGCTGGGCACCGCCTTCGGCGTGGTCGTCGGGCTGCTGCTCGGCGACGCGCTGCGGTCGCTGCTCGCGTCGGAGCAGCCGCTGCCCGCCTGGCTCACCTCGTTCCAGCCGTGGGTGTTCGCCAAGGGGGCGGCGCTCGGCTTCGGCCTGCCGCTGGCCGCCACCCTGTGGCCCGTCACGCGGGCGGTGCGCGTCGCTCCCGTCGACGCCATCCGCACGGGGCACCGCGCCGTACGCCTCCGCCGCCGCAGCCGGCTCGCCTCTCTCCTGGCCCGGCTCCCGGTGCCGGGATCGAGCGTGACTCTGATGCCCCTGCGCAACGTGGCCCGCTCGCCCCGCCGCACGCTCCTCACCGCCGCGGGGATCGCGGCGGCCATCACCACCCTGGTGGGCGTGCTCGGCATGCTCGACTCGATGGTGGCGACCATCGACCGCGGCGACCGCGAGATCGTCGGCTCGGCACCGCAGCGGCTCACCGTCGACCTCGACTTCACCACGGTCGGCAGCCCGCCGCTACGGTCGATGGAGTCCTCGCCGCTCGTACGGGCGGTCGAGCCGCGCCTCAACGTGGGCGGCGCCCTGGATCCCGGACCGCACCAGGTCGAGGTGCTGCTCTCGGGGATCGACTTCCGCAGCCCGGTGTGGAGACCGACGGCCGTCCGCGGGTCGCTGCGCACCGACGTAGCCGGCCTGGTCATCGCCGAGAAGGCGGCGGCCGACCTCGGCGTCGACGCGGGCGACACCGTGGCCCTCCGCCACCCCGTGCGCTCGGGGACCGGGTACCGGTTCGTCGAGTCGGAGATGCCCGTGCTGGCGATCCACCCCAACCCTTACCGGTTCGTCGCCTACTTCCACCTCCCCCAGGCCGGGTTCATGGATCTCGAGGGCATCGTGAACGGCGCCCAGATCGACCCCCGCCCGGGCGTGCGGGCCGAGGCGGTGCAGCGGGCGTTCTTCGACCGGCCGGGGATCGTGTCGGTCGAGCCGGTCACGGCCGCGGCCGACGCGATCCGCGACCGCATCGGCGAGTCGCTGGGCTTCCTGCGGATCATCGAGGCGATGGTCCTGCTCCTCGCGCTGCTCATCGCGTTCAACTCGACCGCGATCACGATGGACGAGCGCGCCCGGGAGAACGCCACCATGCTCGCGTTCGGCCTCCCGGTGCGATCGGTGCTCGGCGTGGCGGTGAAGGAGAGCGTCGTGGTGGGCCTGCTCGGGACGGTCGGCGGGATCCTGCTGGGGCGTGTCCTGCTCCATTGGCTGGTGAACGTCCTCATCGCGGACACGATCCCCGAGGTGGGCGTCGAGGTGTTCCTGTCGCTCGGCACGATCACTACGGCGCTCGGTCTCGGCGTGCTGGCGGTCGCGGTGGCTCCCACCCTCACCCTGCGGCGGCTGCGCCGGATGGACGTCCCGTCCACCCTGCGGGTCATGGAGTGACGCGGAGCCGGGGCCCTCGACCGGGCTCCGGAGGATCCTCCGACCCCGGGGACTCCGGGGACTCCGGGAGGGTCCCGGCGGCCCGATCGCCGGCGAGTGGCGCGTCAGCCGCGGTCGAGGCGGTGGGCGTCGAAGAAGTCGAGCATGACCTCCGTCGCCTCGACGTTGGTCGTCATGTGCCCCGCGATCGCGCCGAGGTCGACCCCGGCCGCCGCGGGTAGGTCCATCCCCTGGGCCAGCTCCTGGAGGCGCGCCACGTCGACGTAGGCGAGCATGCCGGGCCACGTGTGCCCGCCGCCCAGGACCGTGTAGAGCGCCACGTCGAACCCCGGCCGGCATCCCGGCCACCGGCGGAGGGTCACGTCGTCGAAGAGGGCCTCGGAACGGGCCTCCGGCGCGCAGCCGGCCGCGCTCGCGAAGGAGCCGACGGCGTCGGGCACCGACGGGTTGTCGAGCTTCTCGTTGGAGGCGCTCCCTCCCTCGTAGGGCACGAGGGGATCGGCGTCGCCGTGGAAGGCCACCACCGAGACGGCCCGGAGGTCCCGGCACGGCGCTGCGAGGTTCACGCCCGAGACGGGCGCGATCGCGGCCAGCCGCCCCGGCAGGGCGCAGGCGAGCACCGCCGCCATGCCGGCGCCGTTGGAGTTGCCCGTAACGTAGATGCGGGCCGGGTCCACGCAGAGATCGTCGACCGTGGAGTCGAGCAGGCCCCGCAGGAACCCGATGTCGTCGTGGAGGCCGGTGATCCCCGCCGACTCGTCGGGGCGGATGTTCCAGTACGGCCCCGTGACCTCGGAGCCGTTCACCGGGATGGTCGCGTCGGCGGCCTGAGGGGTAAGCAGCACGTAGCCGCGCGCCGCGGCCTTCTCGGGAAGTCCCGAGAACAGGTTCTGCTGCTCGATCGACGACGTGAAGCCGTGGAGGTTCAGGATCACCGGTCGCGGCTGCTTCCCGTCGTAGGAGGGCGGGATCACGCGCTCCACCTCGCGTCGCGCACCGTCGTGCTCGATCCGGAGCCGCTCGGTGCCGGGCTCCACGGTGCCGGCGCCCGCCCCACCACCGCCGCACCGGCGGGCCGTGGCGGCCGTGGTCGGCGGAGCCTCCTCGGCCGCCCCGCCGGAACCGCCACCCGAGCAGGCGGCCGGCAGCACCGACACGAGCAGGACCAGCGCCTTCGCCCAACGCACGGAGGGCAGGCTAGATGAGGTCCGCCACGACGTAGGCTCGCCGTCCGATGGGCACGACCGTCTCCGAGATCTTCGATCCCGCGGCGTGGCGGCCGGTGGAGGGCTTCGACCTCACCGACGTCACCTACCACCGGGCCGTCGACGCGGGCGTGGTACGGGTCGCGTTCGACCGCCCCGAGGTGCGCAACGCGTTCCGGCCCCACACCGTCGACGAGCTGTACCGGGTCCTCGACCACGCCCGGCAGTCGCCCGACGTCGGCTGCGTGCTGCTGACCGGCAACGGCCCGTCACCGCGCGACGGCGGGTGGGCGTTCTGCTCCGGCGGCGACCAGCGCATCCGCGGCCGCGACGGCTACCGCTACGCGCAGGGCGACGCGGCCGAGACCATCGACCCGGCCCGCACCGGCCGTCTGCACATCCTCGAGGTGCAGCGCCTGATCCGCTTCATGCCCAAGGTGGTGATCGCGGTGGTGCCGGGCTGGGCGGCGGGCGGCGGGCACAGCCTACACGTGGTCTGCGACCTCACCCTCGCCAGCCGGGAGCACGCCCGCTTCAAGCAGACCGACGCCGACGTGGCCAGCTTCGACGGCGGCTTCGGCTCGGCGTACCTGGCCCGCCAGGTGGGGCAGAAGTTCGCCCGGGAGATCTTCTTCTTGGGCTCGGAGTACTCGGCCGCCGACGCCCACCGGATGGGGATGGTCAACGCCGTCGTCCCCCACGCCGAGCTCGAGGCGGTGGCCCTCGACTGGGGGCGCCGGGTCTGCGCCAAGAGCCCCACCGCGCAGCGGATGCTGAAGCTGGCGTTCAACCTCGTCGACGACGGCCTGGTCGGCCAGCAGCTCTTCGCCGGGGAGGCGACGCGCCTCGCGTACATGACCGACGAGGCCGCCGAGGGCCGCGACGCGTTCCTCGA